>NZ_SOGC01000040.1:0-128537 GCF_004402765.1 Cryobacterium sp. TMT2-17-1 | reverse complement strand
TACTCACCCGAATCGCCTTCGGCTTCAAATCACCCGACGCCCTCATCGCCCTGGCCATGCTCAGCCTCGGCGGCCACAAACCAGTGCTCCCCGGCCGGGTTTAACCCACGGAAGCAGCAGGAGAGCCGAGATTCTGGGGGAAAACCGCTTTCTCGGGGGTTTGTGGGCCAAATCCGGCAGAATCTCCGTCGAATTCGTTCAGGGCAGAGTTGCTGGCCGGGCCGGGCCCGGACTCGGATGGGGCGTGGAATGCACGTTCTGCCCACGTCGAGGTCCCCTGATCGTCTACGTCGGCAAGGGAAACGCCAGGTTCGGAAACCCCGGCCCGTGCGACCCCCAACGCCCACACTTGGCGGGCCTCACCCTTCCGGCCCCGCCGGCCGCAGAAAAATACCGCCGACCACTGCGCCGAGCCACGACCTCGGCTCCCCTTCCGTGAAGAGAAAGGAGCCGAGGTTACGGGTCGGCGGAGTGGGTGCAGTCAGTCGCCTGCGGTCAGTCGCCTACGCTCGTGCGGGTGGCGGGCAGGGCCGCGGCAGCGACGCCGCGGATCGGTGGGGTGTGGAACGTGCCCTGGAAGACCCGTTCGCTCGCGCCGACGCGGTCGAGGTAGGGCGTGATCCCGCCCATCTGGAACGGCCAGTTGGCCCCGAGGATCATGCACAGGTCGATGTCCTCCGCGGCGTGCACGACGCCGTCGTCCAGCATTCGCTTGATTTCATCGGCGAGGCCGTCCTCGATCCGGCGTAGGATCTGCTCGGCTGTCATTGGGGTCTGCCCGCCCGCGACGATCTTGACGGCTTCCTTGTCGAAGCCCTTGATCCTGCCCTTGGCGTCGCGCTCCAGAATGGTTCCGTGCTCGGCCAGCTTATGCAGGTTCGCGCTCTCGAAAAACCGGTCCGGGAATGCGGCATGGTGGGTGTCCAGAACGTGTGCGCCGACCTTGAGGCCGACCAGCTCGAGCAGCTCGAACGGGGTCATCGGCATCCCGAACGGAGCCAGTGACCCATCGACGACCTCGAACGGGGTTCCGGTGTCGACGGCGTGCATGGCCTCACCCAGGAGCTTCGCCAGGAGGCGGTTCACGACGAACCCGGAGGTGTCCCGGGTGATGACCGCGTTCTTTCGCAGTTTGGCTGCCACGACCATCGCCGTGGAGAGAGTGGCGTCGTTGGTCCGCGGGGTGTTCACGACCTCGATCAGCGGCATGATC
Organism: Cryobacterium sp. TMT2-17-1; assembly: GCF_004402765.1. Taxonomy (NCBI): domain Bacteria; kingdom Bacillati; phylum Actinomycetota; class Actinomycetes; order Micrococcales; family Microbacteriaceae; genus Cryobacterium; species Cryobacterium sp. TMT2-17-1. The sequence goes on along the minus strand of NZ_SOGC01000040.1, from coordinate 127,324 downwards.
GCCACCGGGTTGAAGAAGTGGAAACCGACCAGGCGCTCGGGGTGGGCCAGCTTCGCACCGATCTGTTCGACCGAGAGGGACGAGGTGTTGGTGGCGAGGATGGCGTCGGGAGAGATGTGCTTCTCGATTTCGGCGAAGACATCCTGCTTCACGCCGAGTTCCTCGAAGACGGCCTCGATCACCCAGTCGGCGTCGGCAAACTGTGCCTTGTCTGTCGTTCCCGTGACCAGAGCGCGGAGCCGGTTGGCCTCGTCAGGGGAGATACGGTTCTTGGTCTCCAGGGTGAGGATCTCGCCGTGGATGTACGCGACGCCCTTGTCGACGCGGGCCTGGTCGAGGTCTGTGATGACTACGGGCACGCGCAGGCGACGCACGAAGAGAAGGGCGAACTGGCTGGCCATCAGGCCGGCGCCGATGACGCCTACCTTGTTGATCGGGCGGGCGAGGGCCTTGTCCGGCGCACCGGCCGGCCGCTTGGCTCGCTTCTGCACCAGGTTGAAAGCGTAAATACTGGCCTGCAGCTGGTCTCCGGCGATGAGTTCGGCCAGGGAGTCGTCTTCCCGCTCGAACCCTTCCTGGCGAGATCCGCTCTTGGCTGCTTTGAGCAGGTTGAGGGCGATGTACGGCGACCGGGCGACGGTTCCGATGCGGTTTTCCAGCATCTTGCGGGCCACGCCCACGGCCACATCCCATTTCACGAGCCGTTCGACCTTGCCGGGCGTATTGGGCCGGGCGACCTTTGTCTTTCCGGCGATCACGCCATCGGCCCACTCGATGGACTGTTCAAGGAACCTGGCCGAGGCGAACTGCACGTCGGCGATGCCCAGCTCGAGAGCATCCGCCGCTTTGAGCGTGCGGTGCTTGAGCGGATTCTCGATGATCACCTTGAGCGCGTTCTCGATGCCGATCAGGTTGGGCAGCAGGTAGGAGCCGCCCCAGCCCGGGATCAGCCCAAGGGAGACCTCGGGCAGCGCGATCGCGGGCACGGTCGCGTCGACGGTGCGGTAGTCGGCGTTGAGGGCGATCTCCAGCCCGCCCCCCAGTGCGAGCCCGTTGATGAACACGAAGGAGGGCACACCCAGTTCGGCCTGCTTGCCCAGCGCATAGTGGCCCAACTGGGCCAGCAGCTTGCCCGTCGCGAGCGACGGGATCTCGCTGACCTTGCTCAGGTCGGCGCCGGCGGCGAGGATGAACGGTTTGCCGGTGACGGCGACGCCGTGGATGTCGCCGAGGGCGGCGCGTTCCCGGAGAAGGTCCATCGCCATGGCGAACTCGAGCAGGGTGTTCGGGCCGAGCGTGTTCGGGCGGGTGTGGTCCCGGCCGTTGTCAAGCGTGACCAGCGCCAGGGTCCTTCCACCGGACAGAGGCACATCGTGTACGTAGCAGTGGGTGACGACCTCGTCGGCCGACAGCTCGACCAGCGGGGTGAAATCGAGTTCGGAGTAGTTGCTCATCGCTTGCTTGCCTTCCGGTTGAAGTTCGGGTTCTCCCAAATCACGGTGCCGCCCTGGCCGAGACCGATGCACATGGCGGTGAGGCCGTAGCGCACCTCCGGGTGCTCGCTGAACTGACGGGCGAGCTGGTTCATCAGGCGCACGCCGGAGGAAGCGAGCGGATGTCCGACGGCGATCGCGCCGCCGTACTCGTTCACCCGCGGGTCCTCGTCGTCGATGCCGAAGTGGTCGAGGAACGAGATGACCTGCACGGCGAAAGCCTCATTGAGTTCGAACAGGCCGATGTCCGTGATGCTGAGGCCGGCCTTGCGCAGGGCCTTCTCGGTGGAGGGGACCGGGCCGAGTCCCATGACCTCCGGCTCAACGCCGGCGAAGGCGAAGCTGACCATCTTCATTTTGACGGTGAGACCGAGGTCCTTGGCGGCCTTGCCGCTGGCGAGGAGGCAGGCGCTGGCACCGTCGTTGAGCCCGGAAGCGTTGCCGGCAGTGACCCGTCCGTGGGGACGGAAGGGGGTCTTGAGAGTCGCGAGGCCCTCCATCGTGGTTTCGGGGCGGGGAGCCTCGTCGCGGGTCGCCAGACCCCAGCCGGAATCGCTGCGGATCGCAACCGACACGAGGTCGGGCTGTATCTTCTCGGCGGCATAGGCCGCGGCGACCTTCTGTTGGCTGCGCAGGGCGAACCGGTCGGACCGCTCCTTGGTGTACGCCGGGAACCGGTCGTGGATGCGCTCGGCCGTGGCGCCCATATTGAGGGCGTCCTCGCTGACCAGGCGCTCGGACAGGAAACGCGGATTCGGGTCGACGCCCGAACCCATCGGGTGGCGTCCCATGTGCTCGACGCCGCCGGCGATGGCCAGGTCGTAGGCGCCAAATCCGATCCCGGCTCCGAGAGTGGTCACGGCGGTCATGGCGCCGGCGCACATCCGGTCAATGGCGAATCCGGGTACCGACTTCGGCAACCCGGAAAGCAGTGCCGCCGTGCGACCGAGCGTGAGGCCCTGGTCGCCGGTCTGGGTGGTGGCGGCAATCGCCACCTCGTCGATGCGTTCCCCAGGGACCGACGGGTTGCGTTCCAGCAGTCCGATCATGGCCTTGACCACGAGATCATCCGCCCGGGTGTTCCAGTAAATGCCCTTTTCACCGGCGCGTCCGAACGGGGTACGAACCCCGTCCACAAACACGACTTCTGTTCTATCGGCCACTTTGCCTCCATCATCGATCAGGTGTCGGTCGATCCTAAAGGGGCTCCCGTGGAGGGTCGAATCCTTGGACGGATCCTACGAATCCGCTTCCGAAGAGAGCTCGATCGATTGGTGGACATCCACAAAGGCATCGGCGATCCGTTGTGCGGTCACTTCAATTTGCCAGGTGCGCGCACCCAGGTGCGCGAGCGCCTCACCGACGGATGCGGGATCGACGTTGACGGGCGGCGTCCACGCCACCCGGCGGACATAGTCCGGGGTGACGAGGTTCTCCAGCGGGATGGCGAGCTCCTCGGAGACCTCGGTGAGGGCTGCGCGAGCGGCCTTGTAGCGCAGGTCAGCCTCGGGATTGCGGTCGGACCAGGCGCGCGGGGGCGGGAGCAGGTCGCCGTTGCCCCGAAGCGACGGCAGGTCGGTTGACGCCAGGCCCTTCTGGATGGCACGCCACCAGCGGTCGAGTTCGCTGCGGCTCGCACGGCCGCTGAACTCCCTCAGATCAGCCAGGGCCTGCCGGTTCGCCGGCATGGCCCGTGCTGCCGCCGTCAGCGACGCATCGGGCACGAGCCGGCCGGGGGACACATCCAGCTCCTGTGCCAGAGCGTCGCGAGCCAGCCACAATTCCCGGGCTACGGCCAGGCCACGCTGTCCCCGGATGGAGTGCACGCCGGAAAGGCGGCGCCAGGGTTCGGGGCCGACGGGCTTCGCCTCACGCGCCAGCACGGCGGCGAATTCCTGCGCGGCGATGTCGGTCTTGGAATCGGTGGCGAGCATGTCGACCATACGGTCACGCAGGTCGGGAAGCAGTTCCACGTCGAGCGCGCCGTAGACCAGCCAGGCCTCCGGCAGTGGGCGGGTCGACCAGTTGGCGGCGGAGTGTTCCTTGGCAAGATGGATGCCGAGCAGCTCTTCTACCACCGTGCCGAGGCCGACCCGGGGGATTCCGAGCAGGCGGGCGGCCAGTTCAGTGTCGAAGATGTGTCGGGGGTCAAGTCCGACCTCGCGCAGGCAGGCCAGGTCCTGGCTCGCGGCGTGGAAAATCCACTCGTCATCGCGCAGAGCCTGGTTGAGCTCGTGGAAGTTGCCGATCGCGGGCGGGTCAAACAGGAATGTGCCAGCGTCGCGCCGATAGATCTGGATCAGGTAGGCGCGCTGGGAGTAGGTGAAGCCGGAGGCTCGTTCAGCGTCGATGCCGATCGGGCCCGTGCCCGCGCTGAGGGCTGCGGTCGCCGCGAGGTAGGCGTCCCGCGTATCGATCACCTGGTGATCAAGCACGACCGGTTCGGCGTGTGGACAACATGCTGACTCCTTCGCCAGTGGGTGGAAGACCTGCGAGCATGCAGAGCAGCTCGCCCCATCCTTCGACGTGGGCGGCGAGATTGTGGTCCAGCGGCGTCCACGAGGCCCGCAGTTCGATCTGCGCGCCATCGCCCTGCTTGGCAAGTTCGCCAAAGCCGGACGAGATAATCTTAGTAGCGGTCCCCGAGGCCGCTGTATACCGTGCCCCGTGGGCGTCGAGAGCATCGACGAGCCACGACCAGGTGACCCCCGCGACGAACGGGTCGAGGCCGATGTCGGTTTCCAGGGGAGCCTGGGCGAAGCAGACGACGCGGAAGGCGCCGCCCCACTCCTCGGGCTCGGCCGGGTCATACAGCAGGATGAAGCGTCCGGTCCCGAGATCGGAGTCGCTCCCGTGACGTACCGGGGTCACGTCGGCCGAGAAGGCGATGGAGTGCGGAGCGAGGTTTCCGGGTGCGGAAATCTCATTGACCACAAGCTCCGTACGGATGCGGGCACGTGCGAAGGATGCGCGGGCGGCGGCGAACTCCGGCGAAGGCGTTTCTTGTGTTTCGGGCACGTGTGCAGACTAGAGTTTTTTTCGAGCGGAGTCGGACAGGCACGCCGGACAGGGGAGGTAGTCATGCGTGAGCGGGCGGGCTCAGGGCGGTACCCGAGGCGTTTTCTGGCGGTGAGCGGGATCGCAGTCGCCGGGGCAACGGTGTTGCTGGGGATCGCGGGCGGTGTTTTGGCGGCCGTGATGGCACGTCGGATTGTGACGCCCTCGACCACGCGCTCCGACGACGTGCGGATCCACTCCGTCGACCTCGTGGCGGGAACGATTACGCTGCAGTCCACGGCGGATTCCGTACTGCAGGGCGATTACAGCTTCTGGTTCTCGGGCGATACAGGACACGCCCACCTGGGCGAGATCCTCCGTCTCACGCCCACGAAGGTGACGCGGCGCATCCTGCGCGTCGATCACGGGGATCTGGCCCGAGCCGAGCGCGGCCGGCTCGGCGGCTACTCGTACCTCGGGCCCTGGGACCTCGGCTTCGCCTTCGAGGACGTGCTCGTTTCCACCGACGTCGGTGATGCCCCGGCCTGGCTGATCCCGGCCGAGGAGCCGGACGGCCGCTGGGTGATCCAGGTGCACGGGCGCGGGGTGCAGCGGCAGGAGACGCTGCGAGCGGCGCCGGTCTTCCGGGATGCCGGCTTCACGTCCCTGCTTGTGTCGTACCGCAACGACGGGGAGGCACCGCGGAGCGGCGACGGCCGGTATTCCCTTGGAGACGCGGAATGGCAGGATGTCGATGCGGCGATCGCGTTCGCGGTGCACCGCGGTGCGACCGAGATCGTGTTGATGGGGTGGTCCATGGGCGGCGCGATCGTGCTGCAGAGCGCGACGCGATCAACGCTGCGCGACCGGATCGTCGGCATCGTGCTCGACTCGCCCGTGATCGACTGGGCGGATGTCGCGCGCTTCCACGGCGGTCTGCTCGGCCTGCCCGCGGTCATCGCCAGCGGTGCTCTGGAGGTCCTGGGACGGCGTTGGGGCAAGATCGTCACCGGTCAGACCCAACCGATCGACTTCGGACGCCTCGATTTCGTCACGCGCGCCGCCGAGCTCGACCTACCGGTGCTCCTGATGCACAGCGACGACGACGGATTCGTGCCCGCGACCGGCTCCCGCGCCCTGGCCGGGCGCCGACCCGACATCGTGACCTTTCTGCCGTTCGCGGTGGCGCGGCACACGAAGCTGTGGAACTACGACCGCGAGGGTTGGAATCAGGCCATCACGAACTGGCTGGTCGAGATCGCTCCCACCGAGCGTATGTCGCTCCCTGGTCGTCCAGAAGAAGTTGCCGCAACCTGAATCCGGTGGATCCGGCCGTGGCCGATTCGAGCAACCCGCGGCCGCCGAGCACTACCTGGGGGCTCGTGGACAGGCAGAATTCGTCGACCAGGTCGGCCGCGAAGAATCGCCCGGCCAGCACCGGACCTCCCTCGCAGACGATGCGCGGGAGGCCGAGGGCGCAGAGGGCCGCGAGAATCGTGGACGGAGTGAGGACACCGTTCTCATCGTCGAGCGGCACCACGGTCGTGCGGGCCCCGACCGTGGCGGCCTCCACCCGGCCGACTGCGAAGCGCGGACAGAGGATGAACACCGGCTGCCGATGCGCGGATTCCGGGTGTGCGGAGTCCCGGTGCGTAAAGTGCTCGAGCCGATGACCGGCCAGGTTTCCGCTGGAGGTGACGACCGCGAGGGCCGCCCGGGCCGGCACGACGTACCCCTCCGCACGGACACTGCCGGCGCCGACCAGGACGACGTCGGCAAGTTCCCTGATCACACCTAGGATCCGGCGGTCGAGGCGGCTCGAGAGGGAATCCGAGGTGCCATCGGACCCGGCAACGCCGCCGTTCAGGCTGGCGATCATGTTGACCCGCAGGTACGCGCCCGGCGCCGGGGCGTAGCGCCGCAACAGCCAATCCCGGCTGACCGGGTCGAGCCCGTCGACGCTCCGCGGCAGGTCGACCGTATCGCCGCCCGCGTCCGGCTCCGGAAACACCCGGGTCAGGGTCACGCAGCGCCCTCGCGCAGGCGGCGCTTGGTGCGGGCGAGCATGGCTGACATGCCGCGGATGCGCAGGGGAGACACCGCTTTCGTCAATCCGATCGTGTTCGGATAGTCATCCGGCACATCGAGCACCTCCTGGGCGCTGAGCCCATCCAGACCCTGGGCCAGGATCGAGGCGAAGCCCCGGGTCGTCGGCGACTCCCGGGGAGCGGTCGCGTAGAGGTGCACCGCGGACTCGCCGTCCACCTCGACGAACATGAAGACGGGAGACTGGCATTCAACGACTCGCTCGAGCAGGTCCGGGTGCTCCGCGTAGCGCGGCGGGAGCGCCGGCAGCTCGTCGGCGAACTCAAGCAGCAGCAGCAGCCGGTCGGACTCCTCGAGTTCGAGGAAGTCATCGCGGATCTCGGCCAGTTTGGCGGGAAGTTCGGTAGCGGTCATCGACACTCATTCTGCCATGCGCGGGCCGTGAGGCCCCAGAATCCGAGTGGGCCGGTCGGCTCAGCGGGGCTGAGGTGCGGCGCCCGGCTCCGTGCCCATCACGATCGGCACGTGCACGGCGTTACCCCATTCGGTCCAGGACCCGTCGTAGTTGCGCACGCCTTCGAAGCCGAGAAGGTGGGTCAGGACGAACCAGGTGTGGCTGGACCGCTCGCCGATCCGGCAGTAGGCGATGACGTTGTCGCCGTCGGAGAGGCCGGCCTCGTCACGGTAGATGGCGTCCAGCTCGGTGCGGGTGCGGAAGGTGGCGTCCGGGGCAGCGGCGCGCGCCCACGGCACCGACGCCGCCGACGGGATGTGGCCGCCGCGCAGGGCGCCCTCCTCCGGGTAGGCCGGCATGTGGGTGCGTTCGCCGGTGTACTCCTCGGGGGAGCGCACGTCGATCAGCGGGTTCCCGAAGTGCGCGAAGACATCCTCGCGGAATGCGCGGATGGCGGAATCGTTGCGCGGGGCGACCGGGTACACGGTCGGGGTGATAACGGGCTTGTCCCGGGTGAGGCCTCGTTCCTCGGCCACCCACTTGTCACGGCCGCCGTCGAGCAGGCGGACGTCTTCGTGGCCGAATAGGGTGAACACCCACAGGGCGTAGGCCGCCCACCAGTTGTTCTTGTCGCCGTAGATGACCACGGTGGTGTTGCGGGAGATGCCCTTGGCGCCGAACATTGCGGCGAAGGCGGCACCGTCGACGAAGTCGCGCTCGACCGGATCATTGAGGTCGGTGTGCCAGTCGATTTTCACGGCTCCCGGAATGTGGCCGGTTTCGTAGAGCAGAACGTCTTCATCCGATTCGACGACAACAAGACCGGGGGTTTCGAGATGCGCCTGCAGCCACTCGGTGCTGACCAGACGTTCGGGGTGGGCGTAGGCCATGAACTTCGGTGCCGGATCGAGATCAACAGACATGGGGGGAACCTCCTGGTGGCGTCCGATGGACACTGGAATCAAATGGGCGCGGTTTAGGCTGGTTACCGGTCCGCGTTTTCGAATCTACGCGGTATGGGTCCTGATCGCATCCGCGGTCGTTCTTCAACGATGATGCTCCGACCGGGACTATCAGTTCGACACAGAAACCGGGTACTACAGCATGGCTCCTCAAGCTCTCAGCCAGGTGCAACGTTTGGCCGATCGCTCTCCGAGCATCACCGGGCCGGAGATCGTGGCCGAGTTGGTTCCGCCGCCCCAGTTCGAGCACGCCTCCTTCGCGTCGTACCGACCTGACCTGAACTTCCCCTCGCAGCTTGAGGCCGTGGAACGGCTGGGCACCTTTGCCGGAGCCTGGCTGGCCCAGCGGCCCAGCGGCTTCTTCTCCCGCACCCGCAAGCCCAAGCCGGAGCTGCCGGGCATCTACCTGGACGGTGGTTTCGGCGTCGGCAAAACCCACCTGCTGGCCGCGCTCTGGCATGCCGCCCCGGGACCGAAATACTTCGGCACCTTCATCGAGTACACCGCACTGGTGGGAGCACTCGGCTACGCAGCCACCGTCAGGCAGCTCTCCGGCGCCCGCCTGATCTGCATCGACGAGTTCGAACTCGACGACCCGGGCGACACCATGCTGATGACCCGGCTTCTGGGCGAGCTCGTGGCCTCGGGTACCCGCGTCGCCGCCACGTCGAACACGCCGCCGAATTCGCTGGGCGAGGGGCGTTTCGCCGCGATCGACTTCCTTCGCGAGATCCAGGCGATGTCCGCGAACTTCGAGATCGTGCGTATCGACGGCCTCGACTTCCGCAGGCGCGACATCGAGGGCCACGCCATCGCCGTGTCCCGTGACGAAGTGGACCAGCTGGTGCCCGCCCTGGTCGAACGCGGCTCCACGGTGACCCGGGACGACTTCGGCGACCTGATCCGACATCTCAGCACGGTGCATCCGTCGAAGTACATCAAGTTGATCCACGGCATCGACGTCATCGCCCTGACCGATGTGTACCTGCTGACCGACCAGACGGATGCCCTCAGGCTGGTCGCCTTCATCGACCGGGTCTACGACGCGGAGATTCCGATCATCGCCAACGGGCAGCCCCTGAACGAGGTCTTCGACGAGGAGATGCTCTCCGGCGGTTACCGAAAGAAGTACCAGCGGTCCCAGTCCCGTCTCGTGGCGCTGACCACAGGTGAGCTTCCACCGCACGACTGATCCACGACTGATCGAGGCCGGGCCACCGCTCTGCCCGCCGGAAACGCGATGTTAACACCGTCGCTCGGCGCGTAACGCGGGCGAAACATCCGCGCGCACTCACCGAAACCTCACAACTTCAAACTGACTCTGTACCCGCCGAGACACGATCAACCGCTCACCCTGTGCACGTCGACGGCAACCACTGTTAGTTAGCGAGAGGTAACCATATCCATGGTTCAACTGTCAGTCCTGTTGGACGCCACAACTGATGAAATAGCCCTGAATCTCAATTCCCTGTGGCTCCTCGTCGCGGCCGCCCTCGTGCTTCTGATGACTCCCGGTGTTGCCTTCTTCTACGGCGGAATGGTGAAGGCGAAGAGCGTCATCAGCATGATGATGATGAGCTTCGGCGCGATGGGCGTTGTCGGTGTGCTGTGGGTGCTCTACGGCTACGGGCTCGTCTTCGGCCCGCCGCTGATCCCCGGTTTCCTCGGCAACCCGTCCGGGCTGCTCGGCCTGAGTGGGCTGCTCGGCGCCGGGGAAGACGGATCCCTCTCTCCCGACCTGAACGGGCTGGCGTTCGCCGGCTTCCAGGCCACCTTCGCCATCATCACCGTCGCACTGATCTCTGGTGCGATCGCCGACCGTGCCAAGTTCGGCGCCTGGTTGATCTTCGCCGCCGTGTGGTCGACCCTGGTGTATTTCCCGGTCGCCTACTGGGTCTTCAACCTCGCCGACGGCTGGGCTCCCGCCGCTCTCGGGGTCAACGACTTCGCCGGTGGCACCGCCGTGCACATCAACGCCGGTGCAGCCGGTCTGGCTCTCGCCTTGGTGCTCGGCAAGCGGGTGGGTTTCAAGAAAGGCATCTCCAAGCCCCACAACGTTCCGCTCACCCTCCTCGGTGCCTCGCTCCTGTGGTTCGGCTGGTTCGGTTTCAATGCCGGCTCCGAAGCCGCCGTCGACGGTGTCGCCGCCCTCGCCTGGATCAACACGCTCGTCGCTCCCGCCGCCGGTATTCTCGGCTGGCTGATCGTCGAGAAGATCAAGGACGGCAAGCCCACCTCGATCGGTGCCGCCTCGGGTGCCGTCGCCGGGCTCGTCGCCGTCACCCCTGCCTGTAACATCCTCACCCCGTTCTGGGCGATCGTCCTCGGAGTCCTCGTCGGAGCGGTATGCGCGGTTGCCATCGACCTGAAGTTCAAGTGGGGCTTCGACGACTCGCTCGACGTGGTGGGCATCCACCTCATCGGTGGCATGATCGGAACGCTCTACATCGGTATCTTCGGGTCGGGCATCGGCCTGCTCGACACCGGCAGCCTCAACCAGCTCTGGGTGCAGTTCGTCGCAGCCTTCGGCATCGCGATCTTCTCCTTCGTGATGGCCTACGGCATCGGCGTGATCATTCAGAAGACGATCGGCTTCCGAATCAACAACGAAGACGAGGTGGCCGGAGTGGACACCATCGTGCACGGTGAAGAGGGCTACGCGCTCGACGCCGTCTAACCATGAAGCAGCACCGCCCTGTGCGTGCTGTCCTATTCGGTGGCTGTCCTATTCGGTGTAGGACGACCTCGACAGCGCCTGGGACTTCAGGGCGTCGAACTCGGCCGGGGTGATCGCGCCCGCATCGTGCAGAGCCTTCGCCCGGCCGATCTCCTCCGTGGGCCCGGCACTGGTTCCGGCGACACTGCGGATGCACTGATCGGTCTGCGCCTGGTACTCCCTCGACTCCGTGGAACTGCGTGCACCCTAGCCGTGGGGCAGGCCGAGAGCCACGGTGACGAGGCTGAACGACCACTCGGGGCCGCGAATGGAGGACGCGTCTCTATGACCTCGCATCGGGTACCGGCTCAGATGGCGCTTCCGGGCGCAGCCCTGACACCGGGAGCCGTGACACCTGCAGCGTCGTCACCGGCTGCACCGTCACCGGGGGTCGGCACGCCGATCCCGGCTCCGTCGACCGCTGAGGTGAAACGGCCGCGGCTTGATGGTGCATTTCATCGGCTCATCGCCGGCGAAGCGCGCTGCGTCTGCGTGTGGGCTGCGGCAGGCTCCGGGAAGATGACCCTGCTGGCGTCCTGGGCTGGCCGTTTTCACCGGAACGGGGAGTCGGTCACCTGGGTACGCGCGCAGCCGGGCCGGTTCCGTCCCGCTGATGTCTGGCGGCAGGTCGGGCGGCGCTCGGGGGTGTCAGACGACGGGGACACCCGGTACGTGTTCATCGGTGGGTTGGACCGTGTCGAAGCGGATCGGCCGGGCTGGTGGGCGAGCTGGTCGCGTCGGCGCCCGAGGGCATCCGTCTCGTGGTCGCCGGGCGCACTCGGCCGTGCGCAGGGCCGACGCGACTGCGCGGCGACGGCTCCATGGTCGACGTGCCGCCGGCGGACCTGGCGTTCGATCGGAGCGAGCTGCTGCTGATCGTGCCGTTCCTGCACGGGAGGAACGATTCCGCACGGCTGGTGGTGGATTTCGACGGTGACGATCCGGCGGTGGCCGGTTTCCTCCGGTCGGAGATCATCGCCGGCTGAGCTGACGGTGACGAGAACACGAAGCTGCGCGCCGCCGTCAGGCCTGTCCTCTCGGTCAACCTGGCCGTCGAGGTGACGAAGCGAGCGGATGCCGGGGCTGGGCTGGACCGGCTGGCCGGGCCCAGCGCACTTATCACCAGGGAGAGCGGCGACGACACCAGGGCGTATCGCATCCACTCGATCCTGCTGGCCTATCTGCGGGGCGAGGTGCGGCGACGTGACTTCGTGGCGGCGGCGGCTCACGAGACCGCGGCCCGGTGGTTCGCGCGCCGCGCCGACGGTCAAAACGCTCTCGAGCAGGCGCTTGCTGCCGGGCTGCCCGTCCTCGCCGCCGAGATGCTCGATGCTTTCGGTCTCGATCTCGTGCTCAGGGGAACGCCCGACCTCGTCCTCCGTGCCCTGGCAGAGCCGGCCGCGCGCGCCGGAACCCAGGTGCATCCGTGGCGGCGTCCCTGAGGCTGCTCCTGGACGCGCCGTACTTTCCCGACCGGGGGCAGGCCGACCACCTGCTGGCGGAGCTCGAGGCGGTGGGGCTCGCGTCCGGCGGCAGTGCGGAGATCTGGACCTTCGTGATCGACGCGCTTGCCGCCTTCTTCGCAGCGACGCCTGACGAAATCCGGGACCGTCTGGCCAGGCTGGGCGCCGTCCGCGCCGCACCGGGGCGGCGAGACCTCGGTGTCGACCTGCTGGCCGCCACCGCGGAGACCTGGTGCCGCGCCGGTCTGGGCGAGGCGGAGCGAGCCGAAGCGGGACTGCGAATGGTCGTTGTGACCGCGCGGAATGCCGGTAACCAATGGCTGTTCCTTCTTGCCGGCGACCTCGCCGCCGTGTCGGCCTCCCGCCGGGGCGACTGGGCCCGCGCCGGTCTCATCGACGATCAACTCGCTCGGGCGACGGATGCCGCAGGGCGCCCGGCCACGGGTGCCGTGGCATCCGTGGCGGGGGCGGCGTTCGACCGCGCAGCGGCCCGCGCCTCGGTCTCGCTCCAGATCCGCCGGTACGAACGCTGCGAGCCGATCGATCAGGGCGTGCTGGAACGGCTTGTCGCGGCCGACCCTCTGGTGTGCGATTCCGGACTGATCGTGCCCGCCCAGACCTTCCTGTCCCTGTCGGCACCGGCGGCGGACCCGAGGCGGCGATCGGTGCTCGAGAATCTGAACGGCTTGATGCGGGAGAATGCGGACGCCCACCCGCGTGTGCCGAGCCTGTGCTGCATCCCCTGGTTCGAGCTGACCGGTGCGCTGGACGGGCGGGCCGAGGCCCGACGTGTCACGCTCCTGGTGGAGAACGTGCTGGGTACGGACTCGTTGGAGGCCGTGCTGCTCCTCTCCCTGGCGTACCCGCCGGCCCCGGGCCGCCACGGCGCCGGTGGGCGGCTGGAAGCCGCCGCAACGCCGGCCGCCCGGTGTTGGCGCGGGTCCACGCTCGTGAGCGCCTGGATCGTGCTCGCCGGCATCGCTGAGGAGAGTGAACGATCTGCCGAAGCGGATGCCCGTCTGGCTCGGGCGCCGCGCCTGGCTGAGCAGCTGCGGGACCTCGACGGTTTCGCAAGCCGGATTGTGACTCGGTCCGCTCAGGCGCCGGGGGAGAATTGCCCAGCCCCAGCCCCAGCCCCAGCCCCGGCCCCGGCCCCGGTCGCACCGCTCACCGAGCGGGAGCGGGTGCTGCTGCGCGAGCTGCCCTTCCATCAATCCGTGGCGGACATCGACCGCAAGCACAATGTGAGCCCGAACACCGTCAAAACTTATCTGCGCAACATCTATCAGAAGCTTGAGGACACCGACCGCACCCGGGCCGTGACTATTGCTCAGGAGCGCGGCCTGCTCTGACCTGCACCCCCCGAATGGGAATGGTTCCGCCTGACCCAGACCACTAGGCTTCGAGGGTCTCGTGCCCGCGCGCGCCGCGCGAAGTGCCAGGCCACGTGCATGATCTTCGTGCCGGCGGAACGGAAGGACCCCATGTTTGAATTCCTGCTCAGCCCCATCCCCGGTCTCATCATGCTGGGTATCGTCGTCTTCCTGATCGGCCTGTTCTATGCCAAGAGCGTCTACAAGAACGCCGGGCCGGACGAAGCCCTGATCATCACCGGCAAGAAATCGAAGAAGACCATCGTCGACGGCGCCACGCTGGAGGAATCCGGGCAACGCGTCGTGCACGGCCAGGGCGTGTTCATCACCCCGTTCTTCCAGAAGGCGTTCAAGATCAGCCTGCGCAGCCGGGCGATCGAGATCACGGCCGTCGCCCAGGACCAGAACGGCGTCACCCTCACCGTGGAAGCAGTCGCCATTGTGAAGGTCGGCGACGACCCGGCCGCCATTCGTGCCGCCGCGCAGAGGTTTCTCGGCCAGGACAAGAACATCGACGGCTTCGCACAGGAAGTACTGTCGGGATCCCTGCGGTCGTCGATCGGTGGCACGAACGTGATGACCATCATCCAGAAGCGCGACGAGCTCGGCTCCTCGGTGCTGGCGACCGCCCGGGAGTCCCTGGCCAACCAGGGCGTCGACGTGGACTCGTTCGAGATTAAGGGCATCACTGACGAGAACGACTACATCCGGGACCTCGGACGCGCCGAGCAGGCCAAGGTGCGGCGCCAGGCCGAGGTTGCCGAGCACGCGGCCAACCGGGAGGCACAGGAGGCCGCCATTCTGGCCGAGCAGGCCATCGCCGAGGCCCAGAACACGCTCGCACTTCGAAAAGCGGCGCTGCAGCTGGACACCGACAAGGCCGCCGCCGAAGCCGCCGCGGCCAAGCCGCTGGCCGAGGCCAAGGCCCAGCAGGCCATCGTGCAGGAGCAGGAGCTCACCGCCCAGCGGCGCGCATCTCTCCGCAAGGCCGAGCTTGAGTCCGAGGTCAACGCGATCGCCGACGCCGAGGCGTACCGCATCCGGGTGACCGCCATCGCGGCGGCGGAGGCCGCCGTGGCCGGCGCGAACGCCGACCGCGACAGCCGCATCGCCAACGCCGAGGCCCTCCGCGCGGAGGGGCAGGCCGAGGCCGACGCCATCCTCGCCCGCGGTACCGCTGAGGCGACCGCTACCCGGCTGTCCGCCGAGGCCGTCGCCGAGCAGAGTGAGGCGCTGATCCAGCTTCGCATGGTGGAAATGCTGCCCGAGATCGCCCGCGAGCTGGCCGCTCCGATGTCGAACATCGACAACCTGACGGTCATCTCCACGGATGGCGCCAGCCAACTGACCAAGAATGTCGCTTCCGGTATCACCGAGGTCGACGGCGTGCTCAAGTCGACCATGGGTATCGGCATCCGGGAACTGCTCGGCAACCTCGTCAGTGGAGCCGCTGTCGGAGCGGCCGCGACCAAAACCGCCAAGCCACAGGCCTCACTCACGACCGCCCAGCAGGCCGACGTCGACAGCGCTCTGGCCGCGCCGGCCGTCGAGGCATAGCACGCAGTCAGGTCGGACGCTGATTCAGGCCTTCGCGCCTGGATCGCTCGCATTTCGAGGGCGTCGACCTGGTCCCGGTGCGAGTAGCGTTGATGTTCACAGAATGCCGCAGTCCGGTCCGCATGGGCTCGGGAACAAGGGGAGATTTCCAGATGACGGATGCCGCGATGGACCCGGTCTCGGCCGTTGCGCCCCTGCTGGCCGGGCGAGCGTCCTCGAGCCAGCGCTGGTCGAATCTGATATTCGTGCACTGGCGCGTGGACGCCGCTCTCGTGGCTCCGCTGCTGCCGGACGGTCTCGTGCCCGACGAATTCGACGGCGCTAGCTGGGTTGGGCTGATCCCGTTCGTGCTGGACCGGGCCACCGTCTTCGGCAGTCCGCCCATTCCCTACTTCGGCACCTTCGTTGAGGTGAACGTGCGCCTGTACGCGGTGGATGCGAACGGGCACCGCGGCGTGGTCTTCGTCTCGCTGGAGGCCTCCCGGCTGGCGGCTGTGCTGGCGGCCCGGGCATTGTTCTCGATCCCGTACATGTGGTCCCGCACCAAGCTTGAGGTCGGGGCGGGGGAATACCGCTACACCGCGCGCCGACACCTGGCCGCCGGGGCGCACACCGAGATCGTGGTGCGGCCGACTGCCCGCCCGGTCTTCGGCGACCCGCTCGCCGATTTCCTGACCGCCCGCTGGGCTCTATTCACCCGTACGCGTGGCCGCACGGTGCACCTGCGCAACCACCATGAGCCGTGGGAGCTCTTCGAGGCCGAACTGGTGAGCCTTGACGACACCCTGCTCGCCGTGGCGGGGTTCCCCGGGCTGGCCGGACGCGAGCCGGATTCCGTGCTGTATTCGCCCGGGGTCACCACCTGGTTCGGCGCCGCCGGCTGAGTCGCGGGCCGACGCTATCGAGGCAAGGTAGGACGGGGCGTTCGCTCGGCGGGCGGAACCGGTCGAGGCGCGCGTCGCTTCGGGCTGGCCCGCGCCGCGTTGGAGTCGGGTGAGATCAGTTGTCAGCATGCGAGGGTGGTGATCGTTCAGGCGTGGTCGGTGCCGACGAGGTGAGGCCGGCGTTCGAGGTGGAGGTTCTGCGTTCGGCAGGCAGGTTGCCGGCGTCGAAGTTGACGTACCAGGCCCCGCGGCATGGCGTCGCGGACGCTCTACGACCGTGCTGAGAAGGTGGCGCTGCGGTCCGATCGCCGCGGAGACGGCCCGGCGGATCGCGGTCGGGTGCCGAGCTTCACCCGGATTCTGGTGCGTCCGGAGGCGGGGGCGGTGCTCTTGGTCGGCCGCGACCGGTACATGGTGCCGGAAGACCCGAAACGGTTCCTGCGGGTGTGGGTCAAACCTGCCGGTTTCCAGGCTGCAAACGGTCGGTCGCAAACTGCGATATCGAGCATTCCCTGGATTGATAGTTCGATGGGCTGACCGCGCACGACAATCTGGCACGTCTGTCTGCGGGCTGTCATGCGCCGACGAGCGAGACCGGTTGGCGGGTGTTGAACCGCGGCGGCGGCTTACGTGAGTGGACGTCGCCGACGGGGCGCAGGCTCGTGAGCGAGCCGGCCAGGGTCATCCGCTCGGCTTCGACCGAACCGTCGACCTCCTGGTGCGCCACCATGCCACGATCATGAGCGTAGTGCTGCTGGTCATCGGCGCGGCCCTGATCGGAGGGGGCCGGTCCGATCGGGGAAGCCCCCGGCCCGACCGCCTGCGCGGAGGATGTCGCCTGGGTCGCACTCTCCCGGGTGCAGCCCCACGATCGACATCTCGTGCGCATGCTCGCGCATGGAGTCGACCGCAACCGTCAAGCCGCGTTACGCGGACTCAACGCGGTCTGACACAGCGCGGACTTCATGAGCGTTGTCGTCGGCAGCGTGAGAGCGGCAGGCTCTCCCGAACGAATTCGACGGAGATTTTGTCAAAATCGGCCCTAAATCGTTTGGAAATCCCGTTTTTCCGGAGAATCTCCGTCGAATTGGTTCCGGCTGCTCACCCAGCGAGACCCCATGGCACAATCATGGGCTGGGGCTGGGGCTGGGGCTGGGGCTGGGGCTGGGGCTGGGGCTGGGGCTCGGGCTGGGGCTCGGGCCCAGACCCGGGCCCAGCTCACCCGAGCACAGACGCGAAGGCGGTATTTGGGATACTCGGAGAATGGTCGACGTCACCCTCACCCTTCCCGCCGGCGCTGTGCTCCTTCGGCGCGCCCTGTCCCAGGATCTGTCTGCAATCGTGGGGCTTCTCGCCGACGACTCCATCAGCGCTTCCCGAGGCGACGCCGACCGGCCGGAAGATCGCGTCGCCTACGAACGGGCATTCGCCGCAATCGACGCAGATCCGGCCCAACAGTTGCTGGTCGCGACGTCGCTTTTGGGCGAGGTGCTGGCCACCATGCAGCTCACCGTCATCCCTGGGCTCGCCCGTGTCGGGTCCACCCGGTTGCAGATCGAGGCCGTCCGGGTTCGCTCGGATCAGAGGAGCCGCGGGCTCGGCGGAGCCATGATTCGGTGGGCCGTGCAGAATGCCCCGGCCTTCGGGGTTCAACTCGTCCAGCTCACGTCGGACGCAGCGCGCGTCGACGCGCACCGGTTCTATGAACGGCTGGGCTTCACCGCGTCCCACGTGGGCTTCAAACACGCCGTGCCGACGGTCTCCTGACGGCAGCACCCCCGCGGGGCAGGATCAGGCAAGCAGGCCGAGGAGCCGTCCGGCGAACCCTGCGCACGCGATCGTCGCGGTGAAGAACACGGCCACCCAGACCACGCCCGGGATGTGGGTCAGACGGGCCAGCTGGTCGGCGTCGGAGGCGGTACCGCGGCTCCGCGACCGGGACCGCTGGAGCTCGACCACGGTGCGGACAGCCCCGAGCAGCAGAAACGCCGTGATCAGCAGGGCGAAGACGCTCTGCACCGGAGGAGTGCCGAACCAGGTGATGCCGAAGACCAGTCCAGCGGTAACGAGGACGGACCACAGTCCGAACCAGTTGCGGATCTGCACGAGCAGCAGTGCCAGGGCCGCCAGCGACAGCCACAACAGGCCGATGTCGTAGCCGAGGCTGAGCATCCGTGCCGCGCCGAGCCCCAGCAGGGCAGGGGCGGTATAGCCGGCCAGCAGGGTCAGCACCATGCCGGGTCCGCGCGGGCGTCCGCTGCTGACGGTCAACCCCGAGGTGTCGGAATGCAGACGGATACCGCCGAGCCGGCGACCGCTCACCGTCGCGACCACCGCATGGCCGCCCTCGTGCGCGATCGTGATGACGTGGCGGGTGACCCGCCACGCGGCCGGCACCAGCACGAGCACGGCAGCGGCCGCGATGGTCAGCCAGGCCGTGATCGCGGGCAGAGGCTCGTTTCGGGCGGAGAGTTGCCCCCAGAGATCGACAAGCCCGTCCATGGATTTCAGCCTAGATTACCTTGGGCGGGAGCTTTATACTGATCGCAAAAGCTGGATACGAGTGAAAGGACGGTCCCCATGAGTGCTTCGGACAAGATGAAGAACTCGGCCGAGGAAGCCGTGGGCAAGGCAAAGGAGGCCGCCGGCAAATTGACCGACAACGAGCGGCTGGAAGCCGAGGGCAAGGCTGAACAGGCCAGGGCAAACCTCAAGCAGGCCGGTGAGAACGTCAAGGACGCCGTCACTGATTGAGTCGAATCCGCATCTCCACACCATCAGTGCACGTCAATCAAAAGAAAGGACGGCGAGCAGGATGAACGTACTCCTCGTCATTGTTGCCATCATCGCCATCGCGCTTCTGTTCACCGGAGGGTTCGTCGAGTCGCTCAACTTCCTAATCTGGGTCGGCATCGTGCTCGTCGTGATCGCGCTGATCGTCTGGCTTGCCCGGACGATCTCCGGGAAGCGGGCCTGACCGGGCCGCGCATGTGGTCTCCAACCCGTACCGAGAAAAAGAAAAAGCCCCGACTTTCGGGGCTTTTTCTTGGCTGTGGGCGATACCGGACTCGAACCGATGACCTCTTCCGTGTGAAGGAAGCGCGCTACCAACTGCGCCAATCGCCCCTGTGGCCTCGTACTGTAGCCACAAGTCTCGATACTAACCCAGACCGGGTGGAAGGCGCACATCGTGGGGGCCTCAACACGCCGGAACGACTCGGTTTGAATATGAACAGGACTATCGGCTAGAGTCTTCCAAGCGCGCAGAAATGCGGGCAGTTGCGGATGTGGCGCAGTGGTAGCGCATCACCTTGCCAAGGTGAGGGTCGCGAGTTCGAATCTCGTCATCCGCTCGAATGGGATCGGCCGCGAGGCCGGTTTCTTTCGGTACGAATCCCAAGTGGTGGGTTGGCCGAGAGGCGAGGCAACGGCCTGCAAAGCCGTGTACACGGGTTCGAATCCCGTATCCACCTCCAATCCCGGAAGTCGCAATGCAGGAATGATTTTCAGGAAATGGGCGATTGGCGCAGCGGTAGCGCGCTTCCCTGACACGGAAGAGGTCACTGGTTCGATCCCAGTATCGCCCACAGAGTTGGGAAACAGATAACCCCCGGTAAAGCGGGGGTTTTTTTGCCCGCACAGCACCGGAAATCCAGGTGCAGTCGGGCCTTCCTCGGGCTCGCCGCGATGAATCGCCGGGGAGGGTGCGGCGGGTTCGGCCGGAATCGGCTAGAGTCTTTCAAGTCAGCGGAAACGTTGATAAGTGCGGATGTGGCGCAGTGGTAGCGCATCACCTTGCCAAGGTGAGGGTCGCGAGTTCGAATCTCGTCATCCGCTCGAATGGAATCGGCCGCAAAGCCGGTTCTTTTTGGTACGAATCGTATGTGGTGGGTTGGCCGAGAGGCGAGGCAGCGGCCTGCAAAGCCGTGTACACGGGTTCGAATCCCGTATCCACCTCCACTTCTGGATTGTCTTTTCAGAGAATGGGCGATTGGCGCAGCGGTAGCGCGCTTCCCTGACACGGAAGAGGTCACTGGTTCGATCCCAGTATCGCCCACAGGCAAACCCCCGGTAACTCGGGGGTTTTTCTTTGCCCAAAATGGCCGTGCCCGTCGTGGTCGAGGCGCGCCGCTAAAGTTATTGGGGTTCGAACAATACTGAAGGAGTAATACACGTGGCTGACGGCTTTGAGCTATTCACCGACCGGTCCGTTGTCGCAATGCGCGTCAACGGCGAGCTCAAGGATCTCGCCACGACGGTGACTCCGACGGATGTCGTCGAACCGGTGACCATCGGCTCGCCCGACGGCCTCAGCATCCTGCGCCACTCGGCCGCGCACGTGCTCGCACAGGCCGTGCAGACCGTGAACCCGGCGGCGCGTCTGGGCATCGGCCCGCCCGTCACCGATGGTTTCTACTACGACTTCGACGTTGAAGAGGCATTCACCCCCGAGGACATCAAGTCGCTCGAGAAGGCCATGGACCGCATCATCCGCCAGGGCCAGCGGTTCGTGCGCCGCGTCGTCACCGACGACCAGGCCCGGGACGAACTCGCCGCCGAGCCGTACAAGCTCGAACTGATCGGGCTCAAGGGCGGGGCCGCCGAGACCGTCGACAACGAGTCGGTCGAGGTCGGCGGCGCCGAACTCACCATTTACGACAACGTGGACCCGAAGACGGGGGAGACGCTCTGGAAAGACCTCTGCCGCGGTCCCCACCTGCCGAACACACGCATGATCGGCAACGGCTACTCCCTGACCCGTCTGGCCGCCGCCTACTGGCGCGGGTCCGAGAAGAACCCGCAGCTGCAGCGCATTTACGGCACCGCCTGGGCCACCAAGGACGAACTGCGGGCCTACCAAGCCCGCCAGGAGGAGGCCGCCAAGCGCGACCATCGCAAGCTCGGCGCCGAACTCGACCTCTTCAGCTTCCCCGAGGAGATCGGCTCCGGCCTGCCCGTCTTCCACCCCAGGGGCGGCATCATCCGTCAGGAGATGGAGAACTACTCCCGCAAGCGCCACACCGAGGCCGGCTACGACTTCGTCTACACGCCGCACATCACCAAGTCGAACCTGTTCGAGACGTCCGGTCACCTCGACTGGTACGCCGATGGCATGTTCCCGCCGATGAAACTCGACGCGGAGTACGACGCCGACGGCCACATGACCCGTCAGGGCGTCGACTACTACCTCAAGCCGATGAACTGCCCGTTCCACAACCTGATCTTCCGCTCCAGCGGCCGCAGCTACCGCGACCTGCCCATGCGCCTGTTCGAATTCGGCTCGGTCTACCGCTACGAGAAGTCCGGCGTCGTGCACGGCCTCACCCGCGTGCGCGGAATGACCCAGGACGACGCGCACATCTACACGACCCGCGAAGGCATGAAAGAGGAGCTCACCAGCACCCTCAACTTCGTGCTCAAGCTGCTCGCCGACTACGGCCTCGAGGACTACTACCTCGAGCTCTCCACGAAGGACCCGAAGAAGTTCGTCGGCACCGACGAGGCCTGGGCGGAAGCGACCGACACCTTGCGCGAAGTCGCCGAAGCATCCGGTCTCGAACTCGTGGCCGACCCGGGCGGCGCCGCCTTCTACGGCCCGAAGATCTCCGTGCAGGCCCGCGACGCGATCGGCCGCACCTGGCAGATGTCCACCATCCAGCTGGACTTCAACCTGCCGGAACGGTTCGACCTCGAGTACACCGCCTCCGACGGCTCCCGCCAGCGCCCGGTGATGATCCACCGGGCCCTGTTCGGTTCGATCGAACGCTTCTTCGCCGTGCTCACCGAGCACTACGCCGGGGCGTTCCCGGTGTGGCTGTCCCCGGTGCAGGTCGTCGGCATCCCCGTGTCCGAGCAATACGGTCCATACCTCGACGAAATCATCGGCCGGCTCGAGACGGCAGGCGTGCGCGCCCAGGTCGACCACTCCGACGACCGCATGCAGAAGAAGATCCGCAACCACACCAAGGCGAAGGTGCCCTTCCAGCTGATCGTCGGCGAGGATGACCGCTCCAATCGCTCGGTGAGCTTCCGGTTCCGCGACGGCACCCAGGAGAACGGCGTACCGGCCGACGAGGCCATCCGTCGCATCATCGCCGCGATCCATGCGCGCGCGCAGGTCACGACCCAGGGCCAGGTCTGAGATGGACACGCACAGCGACGAGTTCGAGGGGCTCGAGCAGTCGTCCGAGTTCGCCGCGGTTCCGGATGCCTTCCAACGGCTATGGACCCCGCACCGCCTGGTCTACATCCAGGACGGCCAGCAGCCGCACCCGGATGACTGCCCCTTCTGCCTGGCCCCGAGCATGACCGACGAGAAGGCACTGATTGTGGCCCGCGGCACGCACGCCTACGTGTTGCTGAACCTGTTCCCGTATAACAGCGGGCATCTGCTGGTCTGTCCGTACCGGCACGTCGCGACTTACGATGAGGCCAGTCCGGAGGAGGTCGCCGAGATCGGCAGTCTCACCCAGGTGGCCATGCGTGTGCTCAAGGCGGTGTCGCACTGCGACGGCTTCAACATCGGCATGAACCAAGGCCGAATTGCCGGCGCGGGCATTGCCGAGCACCTACACCAGCACATCGTTCCCCGCTGGGCGCTCGACTCGAATTTCTTCCCGATCATCGCCGGAACGAAGGCGATTCCCCGTCTTCTGGGCGATGTGCGGCGCGAAGTCGCCGAGGGCTGGCCCCAGGATGGCAACTAGCCGTATATACCCCTCCACCGGCACCCGCCGGGCGGAATCGACACCACCCAAGGAATAGAATCAAAGCTATGACTGAAACCACTTCCGCCTTTGGTTCGAGCCGCGTCAAGCGTGGTCTCGCCGACATGATGAAGGGCGGCGTCATCATGGACGTCGTCAACGCCGAGCAGGCTCGCATCGCCGAGGACGCCGGTGCTGTCGCCGTCATGGCCCTTGAGCGCGTTCCCGCCGACATCCGTTCCCAGGGTGGCGTTGCCCGCATGAGCGACCCCGACCTGATCGACAGCATCATCGCCGAGGTATCCATCCCGGTGATGGCCAAGGCGCGCATCGGCCACTTCGTCGAAGCTCAAATCCTTCAGGCCCTGAACGTCGATTACATCGACGAGTCCGAGGTGCTGAGCCCGGCTGACTACGTCAACCACATCGACAAGTGGAACTTCACGGTCCCGTTCGTCTGTGGCGCGACCAACCTGGGTGAGGCGCTTCGCCGCATCAACGAGGGCGCGGCCATGATCAGGTCCAAGGGCGAAGCCGGCACCGGCGACGTCTCGGAGGCCATGAAGCACATCCGCACCATCAAGGGTGAGGTCGCCCGCCTGTCGGCTCTGACCAAGGACGAACTGTACGTCGCCGCGAAGGAACTGCAGGCGCCGTACGAACTCGTCGCCGAGATCGCCGCCACCGGCAAGCTCCCCGTCGTGCTCTTCGTCGCGGGTGGCGTGGCCACCCCCGCCGACGCGGCCCTGATGATGCAGATGGGTGCGGACGGTGTATTCGTCGGCTCCGGCATCTTCAAGTCGGGCAACCCGCAGGCCCGCGCCAACGCCATCGTCAAGGCCGTCACCTTCTACGACGACCCCAGCGTCATCGCATCCGTCTCGCGCGGACTCGGCGAGGCCATGGTCGGCATCAACGTGTCCGATCTGGCTGCGCCGCACCGCCTCTCAGAGCGCGGCTGGTAGATACCCGTTCGTGAGCGTTGGAGTTCTCGCCCTGCAGGGTGACTTTCGTGAGCACGCCGAGGTACTGCGGTCCCTCGGCGCCGAAGTCGAACTCATCCGCCGCCCAGAGGAACTGGACCGCATCAGCGGGCTCGTGATCCCCGGCGGCGAATCCAGCGTCATGGACAAACTGGCCCGCGCGTTCGGCGTGGCGGGACCGCTGGCCGAGGCCGTGCGGGCCGGCCTTCCCGTCTACGGCACCTGCGCGGGCCTGATCATGCTCGCCGACACCGTCATCGACGGGATCGAAGGGCAGCAGAGCATCGGCGGCTTCGACATCGCCGTGCGTCGCAACGCCTTCGGTTCGCAGACGCTCTCTTTCGAGACCGACCTCGACGTGCCGGTGCTCGGTGAGCCGCCGGTGCACGCCATTTTCATCCGCGCCCCCGTGGTGGAGTCCGTCGGGACCCGGGCCCGCGCGATAGCCACGCTCTCGGACGGGCGCTGCGTCGCGGTCGAGCAGGACAACCTGCTCGGAACCTCATTCCACCCCGAGATCACCGGGGAGCACCGGTTCCACGACTATTTCCTGCAGAAGGTGGCCGCCGCCGGCTTCCGCTACTAGGCTCCGGTCATGGCCGGCTGGGTGGCGCTCCTGCGCGGAATCAACGTCAACGGGATCACGATCACGATGGCGGACCTGCGGGCCGTGTTCCGCGGGCTCGGCTACACGGATGTCCGCACGGTTCTGGCGAGCGGTAACGTGCTCTTCACGGCGGGCGAAACGGATGCCGCGGCCCTCAAGGCCACAATCGAACGCGCTCTCTCCGACAACTTCGGTTATCAGGCGTGGATCGTGCTGCTCGGCGTTGACGCACTCGACAGGGTGGCGCGGGCGTTCCCATTCGATGCGGAGCGGGACGGATGGCATCCGTATGTCGTGTTCGGATCGGCGCGGACCGCGCTCGACGAACTGCTCGAGGCGGCTGGGGAACCGGACCCGGAAACGGAGCAGGTTCGGCCCGGAACCGGCGTGCTCTACTGGCAGGTGCGCCGAAGCATCGGAAACAGTCCGTTCAGCAAGCTGAGCGGCAAGGCCCGCTACCGGTCGACCACCACCACCCGCAACCTCCGCACCCTGAACAAACTGATCGCCGCGGCCCCGGGCGCGTGAAGCCCGGCCCATCAGGCATCGCGGGTTAGAATGAGGCGCACCCCACGGTGCAGCGACCAATGGCACCAGTAGTGCAGCGACCAGCACGGCGGCGGCACCCCCGCGCCAATCGACAGCCACGTCACGACAGCCAAAGACAACGGGAGACTCATGTCCGGACATTCCAAGTGGGCGACAACAAAGCACCAGAAGGCGGTCACCGACTCGCGTCGGGCCAAGGCCTTCGCCAAGTTGATCAAGAACATCGAAGTCGCGGCCCGCATGGGTGGCGCCGACCTGTCGGGCAACCCGACCCTGGTCGACGCGATCCAGAAAGCCAAGAAGACCTCTGTTCCCAACGACAACATTGACCGTGCCGTCAAGCGCGGCGCCGGCCTGTCCGGCGAAGTAGTCGACTACACCACCATCATGTATGAGGGCTACGCCGCGCACGGCGTCGCCGTCATGATCGAGTGTTTGACCGACAACAAGAACCGCGCGGCCGCCGAGGTGCGCACCACCATGTCCAGAAACGGCGGCAACATGGCCGACCCCGGCAGCGTCGCGTACAACTTCCACCGCAAGGGCATCGTCGTCGTGCCGAAGAGCAACGGCCTCAGCGAAGATGACGTGCTCCTCGCCGTGCTCGACGCGGGCGCCGAAGAGGTCGTCGACGACGGCGAGAAGTTCGAGGTTTTCAGCGAAGCGCACGATCTCGTCGCGACCCGGACCGCCCTGCAGACCGCCGGGATCGACTACGACTCCGCCGACATCGCGTTCGTGCCCCAGCTCAAGGTAGAGGTCGACGCCGAGACCGCCCGCAAGGTGTTCCGGCTGATCGACGCCCTCGAAGAGCTCGACGACGTGCAGAACATCTACAGTAACTACGACGTGTCGCCCGAGGTCATCGCGGAGCTTCAGGCCGAAGCCGAGTAGCGCGCTGTGTCGGTCCGGGTTCTGGGCATCGATCCCGGGCTGACCCGCTGCGGCGTCGGAATCGTAGACGTCGCCGCCAACCGATCCGCGTCCCTGGTCGACGTGACCGTGCTGCGCAGCTCGCCGGACTTGCCGCTCGAGCAGAGGCTCCTGCTGATCAGCCGGGGCCTGGAAGACCTGCTCGACCGGCACAAGCCGGCGGTCGTCGCCATCGAGAGGGTGTTCGCTCAGGACAATGTCAGCACCGTGATGGGCACCGCCCAGCTGAGCGGCGTCGCGCTGCTCCTGGCCGCTCAGCGTGGGCTGACGGTCACCCTGCACACCCCGAGCGAGGTCAAGGCAGCCATCACCGGCTACGGGTCCGCCGACAAAGCCCAGGTCGGCGCCATGGTGGCGCGGGTGCTGGGCCTGGCCGAGGTGCCCAAGCCCGCGGATGCCGCGGACGCGCTGGCCATCGCGATCTGCCATGCCTGGCGCACCGGGGCGGCCGGCGGCACCCTGCCCACCAGCGCCGACGTGGTCCCCGGCACCCTGACCCCGGCCCAGAAGGCGTGGCGCACCGCCGAGCGCAGCGCAGTGTCGCCGGTGCCCCGTAGTCTGAAGCGGTGATTGCTTCCGTTCGTGGCCTTGTCCTGTCTGCCGTGGGTTCCACGGCCGTGATCGAGGTCGGGGGAGTCGGTCTGGCCGTACAGGTCACCCCGGCCACTGCGCTCTCCCTGCGCGTCGGCACGGAGGCCCGGCTTTCGACCACCCTTATCGTGCGCGAGGACTCGCTCACCCTCTTCGGATTCCCGTCCGCCGACGAACTCGAGGTCTTCGAGCTTTTGGTCGGCGTCACCGGGGTCGGCCCGAAATCGGCCCTCGGCGTACTCGCGGTGCTCAGCCCCGTCCAGATCGCGCAGGCCGTCTCGGCAGAAGACGACGGCGCTTTCCGCAAGGTCAGCGGCATCGGCCCGAAAACGGCCAAACTGATCGTGCTCTCCCTGGCCGGCAAGGTGTTCGTGACCGTCACGGCCGCGGCATCCGCCCGCCCGGAGCCCACCAGCGCGTCGGCGAACGTGCAGGCCGCCCTGATCGGGCTCGGCTGGTCGGAGAAGGTGGCCGCCGAGGCCGTCGACGAGACCCTCGCGGAGACCGTCGAACCCGGGCAGGTCGGCGTCGCAGCGCTCCTTCGCCTCGTACTCGTCAGGCTCGGCCCGGCCCAGCAGGCATCGGAGCGTCGCCCGTGACCGGCGCACAGGGTCTGGCCGGAGATCCCGGCGTGGAGCTCACCAAGCCGGAACTCGGGGGCGACGCCGAACTCGCCTTCGAGGGTGCCCTCCGTCCGCGCAGCCTCGGCGAGTTCGTCGGCCAGCAGAAGGTTCGCGGGCAGCTGCAGCTGCTCCTGACCGCCGCTACCATGCAGAGCCGCACTCCCGACCACATCCTTCTGGCCGGCCCGCCCGGACTCGGCAAGACCACTTTGGCCATGATCATCGCCTACGAGGGCAACCGCCCGCTGCGGATGTCCAGCGGCCCGGCCATCCAGCACGCCGGTGATCTGGCGGCGGTACTCTCCTCGCTGGTGCCCGGCGAGGTGCTGTTCATCGACGAGATCCACCGCATGGCCCGCTCCGCCGAGGAGATGCTCTATCTGGCGATGGAGGACTTCCGCATCGACATCATGGTCGGCAAAGGCGCCGGCGCCACCTCGGTTCCCCTCGACCTGGCACCGTTCACCCTGGTTGGCGCCACGACCCGGTCCGGACTGCTGCCCAACCCACTGCGCGACCGGTTCGGCTTCACCGCCCACCTCGAGTTCTACACCGACGACGAACTCGAGCAGGTGCTCGGCCGGGCAGCCAAGCTGCTCGACCTGTCGATCGACACGGCCGCCACCGCCGAGATCGCCGGTCGGTGCCGCGGCACGCCCAGAATCGCCAACCGCCTGCTCCGGCGGGTGCGGGACTACGCGCTGGTGCACGGTGGAGACGCCGATGTGGCCGCGGTGCACGCGGCTCTCGAGCTGTACGACGTCGACGCCATCGGGCTCGACCGGCTCGACCGGGAGGTGATGCGCATCATCCTGACCCGTTTTGGGGGAGGGCCGGTGGGTCTGAACACGCTCGCGGTGTCCGTGGGGGAGGAGTCCGAGACCATCGAGGCCGTCGTGGAGCCGTTCCTGGTGCGGATCGGCTTCCTGATGCGCACCCCGCGCGGCCGGGTGGCGACCGCGGAAGCGTGGCGGCATTTCGGCCTGACGGCGCCTCTGGTGGGCGGGCCGCCAATCCCTCTTATGCTGGATGACCTATAATTCGAGTTGGTTCGCTTCGAACCACTCGTGCTGGTTCCCCCGAGCCAGACGCACAGACTTCGGCCCTCGCGCCGCAACCGGAAGGTCCCACAGTTTTATGGATCCGTTGACTCTCGTCATGCTCGCCGTTCTCGCGGCGCTCGTGTTCTTCATGTTCCGCAACAGCCGCAAACGCCAGAAGGACCTCGCTGCCCTGCAGGCCCAGATGGTCGTCGGCGCCGAGGTCATGACCAACTTCGGCATGTACGGAACCATTCTCGCGATTGACGAGGAGGCGAACAAGGTTGCCCTCGAGATCGCCCCCGGAACCGTCGTGCAGCTGCACCGTCAGACCATCGCCCGCGTGGTGGAACCGATCGTGGCCGAGCCCGAAGATGAGGGCGACGCCGAGTTGAACCAGGGCAGCGCCACCGTTATGGGCGAACCTGACTTCGGTCAGCGCGTCGCCGACACCGACGAAGAGCCTAAAAAGGGCGACGCCTAACCAATCCCTCTCCATGCCCGCGCCTCGGCGCGGGCATGAGCATGAGCATAGAAAGCTGAGTTCTCTGGTGGCAAAGTCGTCTCCGGCCAAGAAGGCCTGGCGTTCCCTCACGTGGCTGGGTGTGATCATCGTCGGCCTGATTGCGCTCAACACGGCCGGCGTGCTCACCGGCGGCGGATCCTGGACGCCCAAGCTGGCCCTGGACCTCGAGGGCGGCACGCAGATCATCCTCGCGCCGAAGCTCGAGTCCGGGCAGTCCGTCTCCTCGGAGCAGCTCAACGAGGCCGTGAAGATCATTCGGCAGCGCATCGACTCGGCAGGCGTCTCCGAGGCGGAGATCAACACCCAGGGCGGCCAGAACATCGTCGTGTCCATCCCCGGCGTGCCGGACGACGCGACGATAAACCGAATCGAGTCCTCAGCCAAGCTCGAGTTCCGACCGGTGCTCGTGGCCGGTGCCCCGTCCGCGGCCAGCGTCGGTGAAAACGTTGTCGGAGAGGACGGGGTCGCGACCCCGGTACCGACCCCCACGGTCGACCCGAGTCTGGAAAGCACCCCGACCGCGGTGCCCACCGACGGGAGCGACCTGAACTGGATCACCCCCGCGCTCCAGGCCCAGTACGAGGCCTTCGATTGCAGCAAGATCGATACCACCAATGTGGCACCGGCGGCGGAGCCGCTTGTCACCTGTGAGGCCGACGGCTCCATCAAGTACATCCTCGGCCCGGTCGAAGTCAGCGGCGAGAACGTCTCCGACGCGACCAACGGCCAGCAGACCACGCAGAGCGGCGCCACGACCGGTGAATGGGTCGTCAACATCACCTTCGACGGAACCGGAACCAAGGCCTTCGCCGACGTCAGCACCCGGCTGAACGCGCTCACCGCAGCGCAGAACCAGTTCGCGATCGTGCTCGACGGCAACGTCATCTCGGCCCCGCGCACCCTGGCGGCCATCACCGACGGCAACGCGCAGATCAGCGGTGACTTCGACCAGGACTCGTCGAAGGCCCTCGCCGACCAGCTCAAGTTCGGCGCCCTGCCGATCAGCTTCACCGTGCAGAGCCAGGACACCATCTCGGCGACCCTGGGCTCGAGCCAGCTCACCGGCGGCCTGATCGCAGGCCTGATCGGACTCGTACTGGTCGTGCTCTACTCGCTGATCCAGTATCGCCTGCTCGGCCTCGTCACCGTGGCGTCGCTCACGGTCGCCGCGATCATCACCTACCTGCTGATCACGATCCTGTCCTGGCGCGAGGGCTACCGGCTGTCGTTGGCCGGCGTCGCGGGTCTGATCGTCGCGATCGGCATCACCGCCGACTCCTTCATCGTCTACTTCGAGCGGGTGCGTGATGAGCTGCGGGACGGACGAGGGCTCGAATCCTCCGTCGAGGCCGGCTGGAAGCGCGCCCTGCGCACCATCCTCGCCTCCGACGCGGTCAACATCTTGGCCGCCGGCGTCCTGTTCATCGTCGCCGTCGGCAACGTCAAGGGCTTCGCCCTCACCCTGGGGCTGACCACCCTCGTCGACGTGCTCGTGGTCATGCTCTTCACCCACCCGATGCTCCAGCTGCTGGCGCGCACGAAGTTCTTCAGCGACGGACACAAGTTCAGCGGCCTCGACCCGCGGGCCCTGGGCGCGACCTACCGCGGGCGGGCGAAATTCCGTCCCTCGGATGACCTCCCTTCCGCCAAACTGTCCTCGGCCAGCCGTGAGGCAGCCAAGCGCCAGACCATCGCCGAGCGCAAGGCGTCAGAACTCGTCGGTTCCAGTGCGGATCGAACGACCGACGGGAAGGATTCCTAATGGCTAGCTTTTCCCAGTTCGGCAACGACCTGCACACCGGCAAGCGCTCGTTCGACATCGTCGGGCGGCGCAAGACCTGGTACCTGGTCGCGGTCGTGGCACTCTTCGTGGCCATCGTCGTTCCCCAGCTGCGTGGCGGCTTCGTCTTCGGCATCGAGTTCACGGGAGGCTCCGAGTTCAAGATCTCCCAGGTCGCCGACCAGGACCAGCGAGCTGCCGCCGATGCCGTGACCGAGGTCGTCCCGTTGGCGACGCCCAGGGTGTCGAGCGTCAGCACCACCGGCATCCGCGTGCAGACCGACCAGCTCACCAGCGACGAGACCCGGGAGATTCGCGCCGCGCTGGCGGATGCCTACGCCGTGCCGATCGAGCAGGTCACCGCGTCCTTCATCGGTCCGGTCTGGGGCCAGGACATCACCGGCCAGGCCGTGCGCGGACTCCTCATCTTCCTCGTGCTCGCCGCCATCGGCATGGCACTGTACTTCCGCACCTGGAAGATGTCGGTCGCGGCCATGACCGCGCTGATGCACGACCTCGTCATCACCGCCGGGATCTACGGCATCACCGGTTTCGAAATCACCCCGGCCGCCGTGATCGGATTTCTCACGATCCTCGGCTACTCGCTCTACGACACGGTCGTGGTCTTCGACAAGATCCGCGAGAACACCTCGGAGGCGGGCGCCGAGACGCGCACGTTGGCCGAATCCGTGAACCTGGCCGTCAACCAGACCCTGGTGCGCTCGATCAACACCTCCGTCGTCGCGGTGCTGCCGGTCGCCTCGATCCTCTTCATCGGAACGCTCGTGCTCGGGGCAGGAACCCTTCGCGACATCTCGTTGGCACTTCTGATCGGCATCGTCGCCGGCGCCTACTCGACGATCTTCATCGCGTCGCCGCTGTACGCTCAAATCCGCTCCGCGGAGCCGGCCGTGCGCCGGGCCGACCAGAAGGTTCTCGCCCAGCGGGCGAAGGCCGGCCCCGCGCTGAAGGTGGCCGCCGCAGTCAGCACCTAGTCGGCCCTGATCACCGCCGGAGGAGGCCCGCACCCGAGCCGGAAGTGGTACCCGATCCGGCTCGGGAGCAGTAATAATTGATTAAGCGGATGGAGGTGGCCAGATGACCGAACTGACGACTCCTCCTGCCTACCCGGCTCCGCTCCCGCCGGCATCCTTGCGGCGCCTCGTGCCTCGGATCTTTTCCCGGGCCCAGCCGGTCGGCGCGGTCGACACGCTGCTGAAGACCGTGCGGATGCACCATCCCAAGGTGGACCTCTCGATCATCGAGCGGGCCTACGTCACCGCGGAGCAGGCGCATGAGGGCCAATTTCGCCGCAGCGGAGAGCCGTACGTCACACATCCGGTCGCGGTCGCGCAGATCCTGGCGGATCTGGGCATCGGCCCCAAGACCGTCTCGGCGGCACTGCTGCACGACACCGTGGAGGACACCGAGTACACTCTCGACCAGCTGAGGCACGATTTCGGCGACGAGATCACCATGCTGGTCGACGGCGTCACCAAGCTGGACAAGGTCAAGTACGGCGACAGCACCCAGGCCGAGACCGTGCGCAAGATGATCGTGGCGATGTCTAAGGACATTCGTGTGCTGATCATCAAGCTCGCCGACCGGCTGCACAACGCGCGCACCTGGGGATTCGTGCCTGCCGAGTCCGCGGTTCGGAAGGCGACCGAGACGCTGGAGATTTACGCGCCGCTCGCGCATCGCCTGGGCATCCAGGCCATCAAGTGGGAGCTCGAAGACCTCTCGTTCGCGGTGCTGTACCCCAAGCTCTACGCCGAGATCGACAGTCTTGTCAAGCAGCGCACTCCGCAGCGCGAAGAGTTCGTGCAGCACGTCATCGACTCGATCGTCGACGACCTGAAGGCCGCCCGCATCCGGGGCAAGGTCGCCGGCCGGCCCAAGCAGTACTACTCGATCTACCAGAAGATGGTCGTGCGCGGGCGCGAGTTCGACGACATCTACGACCTGGTCGGCATTCGAGTTCTCGTCAACTCGGTGCGGGACTGCTACGCGGTTCTCGGCGCAATCCACGCCCGGTGGACGCCGCTTCCCGGCCGGTTCAAGGACTACATCGCCACCCCCAAATTCAACCTGTACCAGTCGCTGCACACCACGGTTCTCGGCCCGAGCGGGCGCGCCGTGGAGATCCAGATCCGCACCCAGGAAATGCACCAGCGCGCCGAATTCGGCGTGGCCTCGCACTGGAAGTACAAGGAGCAGACCACCGGCAAGAGTTCCGGTCCGGGCCCGCAGAGCGACACCGACATGGCTTGGCTCGCCCACATCTCCGACTGGCAGGCCGAAACGGCCGACCCGGGAGAGTTCCTCGACTCGCTGCGCTACGAGATCGGCGCCAAAGAGGTCTACGTCTTCACCCCCAAGGGCCGGGTGATCGGTCTGCCGGCCGACGCCACCCCGGTCGACTTCGCCTACGCCGTGCACACCGAGGTCGGCCATCGCACCATGGGCGCCAAGGTCAACGGGCGCCTCGTCCCGCTGGAGAGCCCTCTCGTCACCGGTGACGTCGTCGAGGTGTTCACGTCGAAGAATCCCGACTCCGGGCCGAGCAAGGACTGGCTGAACTTCGTCAAGAGCCCCAGGGCTCGCAACAAGATCCGCCAGTGGTTCACCAAGGAGCGCCGCGACGAGGCGATCGAGCAGGGCCGCGACGCCATCGCACGCGCTATGCGCAAGCAGAACCTGCCGCTGCAGAAACTGATGAACCAGGACTCCTTCGCCGAGGTTGCCGCGGTGATGAAGTATGAAGACGTCTCTGCGCTGTACGCCGCCGTCGGCGAGGGGCATGTGTCGACGCAGTCGGTGCTGGAGAAGGTGGTTGCCACCCTGCAGAGCGTCGAGGAGAGCGACGCCACGGACCTGCCGTTCGCGCCCCACGGCCGCACCCAGACGCTCCGCAACAGCGACTCGGGCATCCTCGTGCGCGGCGCCCCCGACATCCTGGTGAAGCTTGCCCGGTGCTGCACTCCCGTGCCGGGCGACAAAGTCGTGGGGTTTATCACGCGCGGCGCTGGGGTATCGGTGCACCAGGCATCCTGTCGCAACGTGCAGTCCCTGCTCAAGGAACCCGAGCGCATGATCGACGTCGATTGGGCGCCCACTTCCAAGAGCCTGTTCCTGGTGCAGATCCAGATCGAGGCTCTCGACCGCTCCGGGCTGCTCTCCGACGTCACCCGGGTGCTGTCGGAGCATCACGTCAACATCCTGTCGGCGACGGTGCACACCTCCTCCGACCGACTCGCGATCAGCCGGTTCGTCTTCGAGATGGGCGACACCACGCACCTCGATCGCGTGCTCAATGCGGTGCGCCGTATCGACGCCGTTTATGACGTCTATCGCGTCAACGAGGGCTGAGCGGCCATTCAGCTCGCATTGGCCTCCCGGTAGAGACATCAGGTGGGGCGCGGATGCTCGTCGAGGTACCGTTGCACCTCCCGCAGTCGGGTGAGGGCCGGAGCCTTGAACGGCAGGTTGGGTGCCGCGCATAGGCGACTCGCCGGGTCGGTGCTGGTGCAGCCGGCCAGGCGCAGCAGGGCGGCGATCAGGGCAACCCGGTCACCGTCGGTGGGCTCGTCGTGCCAGCGGACGAGGTCGACGGCGGTGCGCAGGGGCAGCGTGACCCGGAGGCCGGAGATCGCCTGAAGCTGGTCGGACGGGCAGCTCACCTCGCGGATCTGCATTCGGGGTGACGGGACCAGTTTCATTCGGGCGGAACTCTGCACGCAGAAGTGGTGGCGGCGAGGTTCCGGCGCCAGACCGTAGATCCAGGCAGCGGTCATCCGCTCGGCGATGGCCCTTGGGGACGCAAGCAGCAACCCGACGGCTCGGGCGCGTCGCACCCGGTCATCGACCTCGTCGACCGGGCACCAAAAGTCGCCCAGGGTGAAGAGTTCCCCGTCGAGACGGGCGCCGCACAGCTCCGCAAGCGGCAGGTCCTGGGCAGAGAGCACCACGGGAAGGCGTGAGTTCATCGATTGTGGGTTCATCGACTCAGCGTGCGCCGGGCGTGTTCTCCCGCCCACAAAAAGCGGGGATCTGTGGACAGATCCCCGCTGGTCGTGCTGTGGACGGCCGGGCTACTGGCCGATGGCCTTCAGCCACGCCTTGCGGGTCTCGAGAGCCTCGGTGGCTTCCGTGATCGCCGCGGCATCCCCGCCGGCTTGCGCCGCGGCCAGTTCGGCCTCGAGCTTGACGATGGCATCGTTCAGCTGACCGGCCAAACCCTCGGCGCGAGCCTTGGTCTCCGGGTTGTTGCGCTTCCAGTGGTCGTCGTCGAGCTTGCGCACGGCTGCCTCAACCTTGCGCATGCGGTCCTCGATGGACTTGACCGAGTCGCGCGGAACCTTGCCGATGGCGTCCCACCGGCGCTGGATGGAGCTCAGCGCGCTGCGCGCCTTGGCGCGGTCCGTCTCGGCCAGCAGAAGTTCGGCTTCGGTGAGCAGCTCGACCTTAAGAGTCAGGTTTCCCGCGAACTCCTCGTCGTCGTGCGCGTCGATTTCGGACTTGACCGAGTAAAGCACGTCGCCGGCTGCCTTGAACTTGGCCCACATGGCGTCGTCCTGCTTCTTGCCGCTGCGACCCGCGAGCTTCCACTCGTCGAGCAGATTGCGGTAGCCCGGGATGCCATCGGCGCCCTTGGGGGCGAGGGCCTCGGCCTGTTCGATCAGGTGTTGCTTGCGGTTGCGAACGTCCTTGTGGGCGCTGTCCAACTCGGCGAAGAATGCCTTGCGGTTCTGCTCGATCGTGGTGCGGGCCGCGCGGAACCGCTTCCAGAGGTCATTGGCCTCGCCCTTGGGAATGCGCGGAGCATCGTGCTGGTGGGCCTGCCATTTCGCGAACAGGGCTTCCAGAGCAGCGCTGGTCTGCTTCCACTGCGTCTTAGCCGGGTCTTCGGCGGCGAGAGCCTCGGCCTCGGCGACGATCGCGGCACGCTCGGCGACGGCGGCGGTCGCTGCGGCCTTCGCTTCGGCGCCCTGCTGCTCGGTGAGCTCGGTCACCGCGCCGCCGAGGGCACCCAGGCGGGTGGCCAGGGCTGCCAGGTTGCCGACCGCGTTGGCGTTCGCCACGGCCTCGGTCAGATGTTTGACGGACTTCGCGATATCTGCGGCAGGTGCGCCACCCTTGGCGCGCTGTTCGAGAAGCGTGACCTGGCCGTTGAGCTCAACGTATTTCCGTTCGAAGTAGGCAAGCGCCTCTTCCGGCGTCGCGTCGGGATACTGTCCCACGGCGCGCTCGCCTGTCGCTTCGCGCACGTAAACCGTGCCGGTTTCGTCTACGCGACCCCATGGTTGCTGATCTGTCGGAGTCAAGAGCCTCACCTTATCGATGTCGTTGTGTGCTCACAAGTGAGCCAATACCCGGTCAAGCCTATTGCAAGCCCGCGCGCTGTTCGTCTGTTCTACTGAACTGATACCTGAGTGATGCTGGTCGGCACCTGAGGGGTGCCGTCCGAAGAGCCGTCGGCGACGCCGGCAGCCGTGATCTGCGCTTTGATTTCGTCCAGTCCATCGGTCACCCGGCCGAGCACCGTGTAGCCGCCGACCGCGTCGGCGGGGATGGTCGTGTCGTCGTAGACGATGAAGAACTGGCTGCCCATACTGTAGGCGTTGCCGCCCTGGCGGGCCATGGCCAGTGTGCCAGCCGGGTACACATCGTCGGCCGGGGCGTTTTCAATCGGTCCATAACTGTAGCCGGGGCCACCCGATCCCGTTCCGGTCGGGTCCCCGCACTGCAGCACGAAGAAACCGCCGTCGGTGAGCCGGTGGCAGGTCACGTCCTGGTAGAAGCCGGTGGTGATCAGGTTGATGGTCGAGGACACCGCCTGAGGGGCGAGGGCTCCATCGAGCTCGATCTCGAGCGGAATGCCGTTGAGGGCCAGCGTGCCGGTCCAGGTGCGGTCTTCCGCCAGGGTGCTGGGCGGCACCTCGCCGCTGTTCGCGCTGTCGGACGGTGCGGCCGACGCGGAGGGGGAAGCGGTGTCGGCCACGGAGGGTGCCGGGCTGCCGGGGCCTCCGGTGAAGAACAGCACCTGGGCGCCGACGGCCAGCGCCACGACCACGGCCACGCTGACGCCGGCGATGAGGTTGTCCCGCCGGCGCCGCTTCACTTGGTGCGCATTCACCGAACGCCGGGCCTGAAAGGCGCGTACACGCACGCGCGCCTCGCGGGCTTCACGTTCTTGCTTCTTGTTCGGTACCACGTCGTAGCCTCCAGGCGGCCTCCATCGGAAGGCCCGATCGAACGGGGACGGCTCCAGCGTCTGGCGCCCGAACCATGTTGAACTCTACGCAACCCGGAGAGGGCAAACAAACATCCGCTCCGGGCAGCACCGGTTCAGGATCGGCCCGGTCACCGGCACAAACTACGCTGGACCCATGGTGGATTCACAACCGGGACTGCGCAGCGGGGCCACACCCCTCGCCGTACGGATGCGCCCGACGAGCCTCGAGGAGGTCGCCGGTCAGAAGCATCTGCTCACACCGGGCTCCCCGCTGGTCAGCCTGGCCAGTGACAAGACAGGGGAGCAGGGCGCGATCTCCGTCATCCTGTGGGGCCCGCCCGGCACCGGCAAGACCACCCTGGCCCAGGCCATCGCGCGCAGCTCGGGCCGCCGGTTCGTCGAGCTGTCCGCCGTGTCGGCCGGAGTGCGGGACGTGCGCCAGGTAATGGAAGAGGCGCGCACCAGCCGGGACCTCTACGGACTCTCCACCGTGCTCTTCCTGGACGAGATCCACCGGTTCAGCAAGGCGCAGCAGGACGCTCTCCTGCCCGGGGTGGAGAACGGGGTCATCATCCTCGTGGCCGCCACCACCGAGAACCCGTCCTTCTCCGTCATCTCGCCGCTGCTGTCCCGCTCCCTACTGCTCACCCTCGAAACGCTCAGCGACGACGACCTCGCTGTCGTTGTCGACCGGGCCGTGGTCGACCCGCGCGGCCTGGCCGACCGGTTCGTGCTCGACCCCGAAGCCAGGGCCGCGATCATCCGGCTCGCGTCCGGTGACGCCCGACGGGCGCTGACCGCCCTGGAAGCTGGGTCGGTGGCGGCGGCGTCCTCCGTCGACGCCGAGTCCGACGCGAAGCCGGTCATCACCACCGAGGTGGTCGCCCTCGCTGTCGACCGTGCGCTTCTGCGCTACGATCGCAACGGCGACGAGCACTACGACGTCATCAGCGCCTTCATCAAATCGGTACGCGGCTCGGATGTCGACGCGTCCCTCCACTATCTCGCGCGCATGATCGAGGCCGGCGAAGATCCCCGGTTCATCTGCCGCCGCATCATCGTGCTGGCCTCCGAAGACATCGGCATGGCCGACCCGCAGGCGCTGGTGATCGCCATCGCCGCCGCCGACGCCGTGCAATACATCGGCATGCCCGAGGGCCGCATCCCGCTCGCCCAGGCCGTCGTGCACCTGGCCACCGCACCCAAGTCCAACGCGGCCTACATGGCCCTGGATGCGGCGATCGCCGACGTGCGGAACGGCAAGACCGGCCGGGTGCCCAAACCGTTGCGGGATGCGCACTACCCAGGCGCCAAACGCCTCGGCCACGGCAAGGGCTACAAGTATCCCCACGACGACGCCCTCGGCGTGCTGGCCCAGCAGTACCCGCCGGACGAGCTCGCCGAGGTGCGCTATTACGAGCCCACCGAGCATGGCCACGAGCGCGAGGTCTCGGCCCGCCTCGCCAAGTTGCGCAAGATCATCCGTGCCCGCTGAACGGAACGGCCGAACAACCCGATGTGCTAACCTGAACGCTGCCTACAAATGGAATCGGCATGCGGCTGCGTCCGATTCCGGATTTGATGGTTTCGCCCTGTAGCCGGGCGTCCCGTGGCACCACCCCTCTGAACTCCCATGACGTTGAGCCCGTGCTGTCTCATCGCGCGGCCGCCGCCCTGGTTTCCCCTTGTTTGCAGTTCCATCGAAAGGACACCGTGTCTACCAAGTCACGTACCCGCAGTAAGACCCGCCTCTCGCGGGCCCTGGGCATCGCCCTGACCCCGAAGGCCGCGCGCTATCTGGAGAAGCGTCCGTACGCCCCGGGCGAGCACGGTCGCACCAAGCGCAAGACCGACTCCGACTACGCTGTCCGCCTCCGCGAAAAGCAGCGCTTACGCGCCCAGTACGGCATCCGCGAAGCCCAGCTCAAGATCGCGTTCGAGGAAGCTCGCCGCGCCCAGGGACTGACCGGTGAGAACCTCGTCGAGATCCTCGAGACCCGTCTCGACGCTCTTCTCGTTCGCTCCGCGATCGCCCGCACCACCGCCCAGGCCCGTCAGATGATCGTGCACCGTCACATCCTGATCGACGGCCAGCTGGTCGATCGTCCCTCCTTCCGCGTGAAGCCGGGACAGCTCATCCACGTCAAGCCCAAGAGCGAGGCCATGGAGCCGTTCCAGGTCGCAGCCGCCGGCGGTCACGTCGACGTTCTGCCCAAGCTCCCCGCCTACCTCGAGGTCGAGATCGACAAGCTGCAGGCCCGCCTCGTGCGCCGCCCGAAGCGCATCGAAATCCCCGTGACCTGTGAAGTCCAGCTCGTCGTCGAGTACTACGCGGCCCGCTAGGCTCCTTTTCACCCGCACCGCCGTCAGGCGCTGCAACTGAACTACGCTGGAGAGCGGATCACCCTGGGGTGGTCCGCTCTTTGCGTACGCGCACCAAGCTCGTGAATGTCGAATCTGGAATGGATGGTTGGTCAATGTCTGGTGGAGATATTGTCGGGCTCGTGTTCGCCGCTGCCTTCCTGATGTTGGTCGGGTTCCTGGCCCTGCCCCTGGTCAAGCTCGGCCGCGTCTTCGACGAGACGACGGTGGCCATCCGCGACCTGACCCACACCGTCACCCCACTGCTCGAGGAATCCACCAAGACCATTCAGGAGACCAACGCGCAGTTGGCCCGGGTGGACACCATCACCTCGAACGTGGCGGATGTCACGGGCAACGTCTCCGCCCTGGTCGCCCTCGTCGCGGCGACCGTCGGCGGCCCGCTGGTCAAACTGGCCGGCTTCTCCGCGGGGGTTCGCGCGGCGCTGAGGGCTGCCCGCCCGGGCGGCACCCGCCGCCGCCGCCACAGGTAGTCGGGTACTCTGGAACGGAGCCGGCCCGTCAGGGATTCGCCGGTCAGACGGTCGTTCCAGACGTTCAACCGCCGTGAACCGACCTTTTCACCACTTTTCAGGGTCTCCACACATATTCAGGGAGCATTGCTATGAAGAATTTCATCTGGTTTGTCGTCGGTGTCACCACGGGGCTGCTCATCGCCCGCGAAGCCGGCAAGACGCGTCAGGGGAAGCAATTCTTCGCCGATCTGGACACCAAAGCGCGCGAGTTCGGTGAGGCCATCTCGGACGGCTACCGCAAGCGTGAGGCCGAGCTGCGGGATGCCATCGGCGACATCGAGTCGGAGACCGAAATCACGATCGAAAAACTTGCCAAGTAAGTACTCGCCAAGTACGTGCTC
Source organism: Cryobacterium sp. TMT2-17-1 (assembly GCF_004402765.1). Classification (NCBI taxonomy): domain Bacteria; kingdom Bacillati; phylum Actinomycetota; class Actinomycetes; order Micrococcales; family Microbacteriaceae; genus Cryobacterium; species Cryobacterium sp. TMT2-17-1. The sequence continues at coordinate 87,564 of NZ_SOGC01000040.1, read as the reverse complement.
GCCAGGTAGGTATAATCCATATCTTTTTCACTACAACGAACTACGGAACTAATGCAGACTGCTGAAATTCGCGGGCGCTGGCTCGACTTCTTTGCCGATCGCGGTCACACCGTCGTCCCCTCCGCTTCGCTTGTCAGCGACGACCCCACACTCCTGTTCACGGTGGCCGGGATGGTTCCGTTCGTACCGTATTTGACCGGTCTCGTGCCGCCCCCCTACCCGCGAGCGACGAGTGTTCAGAAATGCATCCGCACCAACGACATCGAAGAGGTCGGCAAGACCCCGCGTCACGGCACCTTCTTCCAGATGAACGGCAACTTCTCGTTCGGCGACTACTTCAAGGAACAGGCGATCGGTTACGCCTGGGAGCTACTCACCAGCTCGGATGCCGACGGCGGCTACGGCTTCGCCGAGAAGGACCTCTGGGTCACCGTCTACGAGGACGACGACGAGGCCTTTCGGTACTGGCGCGCCCTCGGCCTGCCCGAGCACCGCATCCAGCGTCTCGGCATGGACTCCAACTACTGGTCGACCGGTCAGCCCGGGCCCGCCGGACCCTGCTCCGAGATCTTCTTCGACCGCGGCCCGGCCTACGGCATCGACGGCGGCCCGGCCACCGACGACGACCGGTACGTCGAAATCTGGAACCTCGTCTTCATGCAGTACCTCCGCGGCGAGGGCACCAGCAAGAACGACTTTGTCATCCTCGGCGACCTGCCGAAGAAGAACATCGACACCGGCATGGGGCTCGAACGTGTCGCCTTCCTCAAACAGGGCGTTCAGAACATGTACGAGATCGACCAGGTGCGCCCGGTCCTCGACCGGGCCGCGGAACTGTCCGGTCGCCGCTACGGGGCCGTCCACGACGACGACGTGCGGATGCGCATCGTCGCCGACCATGTGCGGTCGTCCCTGATGCTGATGAGCGACGGAGTGATGCCGTCCAACGAGGGCCGCGGGTACATCCTGCGCCGCTTGATGCGCCGCAGCGTGCGCGCCATGCGCCTCCTCGGCGTCGACGCCGCGACCTTTCCCGAATTGTTTCCGGCCTCGCGCGACGCCATGGCCGGCGCGTACCCCGAGATCAAGGCGGACTACGCCCGCATCAGCCAGGCTGCGTATGCCGAAGAGGAGACCTTCCTGCGCACCCTCGCCAGTGGCAGCGCAGTGCTCGACCTCGCCGTCGCGAAGACCAAGAAGGCCGACAAGGTCGTTCTGCCGGGCGACACCGCGTTCCTCCTGCATGACACCTACGGCTTCCCGATCGAGATCACCCTCGAGATGGCCGAGGAGGCCGGGCTCAGCGTCAACCGCGAGGCCTTCGACACGCTGATGGCCAAGCAGCGCGCGATGGCCAAGGCCGACGCCAAGGCCAAGAAGACGCACCTCGCCGACCTGTCGGTCTACAGCGCATTCCGCGCGGCGGGGGAGACCGTCTTCACGGGCTACGACGCTCTGCAGACCGAATCCAGCGTGCTTGGGATCATCGTCAACGGTCTCTCCGTCGACCGCGCCGTCTCCGGTGACATCGCCGAGGTGATCCTCGCCGAGACGGCCCTGTACGCGGAGTCCGGCGGCCAGGAGGCCGATGCCGGTTTGATCGTGGGCACCGGCTACGAGCTCGAGGTGCTCGACGTGCAGAAGCCCGTCAAGGGCCTGATCAGTCACAAGGTTCAGGTGCGGACCGGCGAAGTCGGCGTCGGGGACTCCGCCACCAGCGTCGTCGACCCCGACTGGCGCCGCGGTGCCCGACAGGCGCACTCCGGCACACACGTGCTGCATGCCGCCCTCCGCCAGGTGCTCGGCCCGAACGCCCACCAGTCCGGCTCGTACAACAAGGCCGGCTTCTTCCGCCTCGACTTCTCCTGGAACCAGGCACTGTCCCCGGCGACCCGAAGCGAGATCGAAGAGATCTCCAACAACGCCATCCGGGACAACCTGCCCGTGCTCACCCGGGAGCTGCCCCTGGCCGAGGCGAAGGCGCTCGGCGCGATGGCCCTGTTCAGCGAGAAGTACGGCGACCGAGTGCGCGTCGTCGATATCGGCGGCCCCTGGTCTCGCGAACTCTGCGCGGGAACCCACGTCGCCTCCAGCGCCGAGATCGGCATGATCAACCTTGTCAGCGAGGGTTCTGTCGGTTCCACGAACCGCCGGGTGGAGTCGTTGGTCGGCCTCGAGGCCTTCCGCGACCTGGCCACCGAGCGCGCCCTCGTCTCCCAGCTGACCTCACACCTGAAGACGCCGCGGGAGCAGTTGCCAGAGCGCATCAACGAGCTCGTGCAGAGCCTCAAGGCCGCCGAGAAGAAGATCGCCGCGTTCGAGGCGCGGGCCCTCTCCGACAGGGTGCCGGCCCTCGTCGCCTCGGCAAAGCTGGCCGGTTCCGTCAATGTCGTGGCCGAGCAGGTCGGCACGCTGGGCTCCGCTGACGACCTGCGGATGCTGGTCATGGCCACCCGCACGCAGCTCGGCAGCACGCCGGCGGTCGTAGCCCTCGCGGCCGTGGTCGCCGACAAGCCCGTCGTCATCGTGGCCACCAACCCCGCGGCCCGGGAGGCCGGCCAGCGTGCGGGAGCCCTGGCGAAGCAGGTCGCCGGCATCCTCGGCGGCGGCGGCGGCGGCAAGGACGACCTCGCCCAGGGCGGCGGCACCGACGCAGCAGCCATCCCGAACGCCCTCGCGGCCGTTCGATCCGCCGTAGCAGGCTGAACCATGCGTCACGGTGTGCGGGTGGGAGTCGACGTCGGGAAAGCCCGGATCGGCCTGGCCCGCAGCGACGCGCACGGCCTGCTGGCAATCCCGGTCGAGACCGTGGGCCGCGACCACTCCGGCAGCCTGGACGTGGCCCGGATCGTGGCCGTGGTGGCCGAGCTCGACGCCGTTGAGGTGGTGGTCGGGCTGCCGCTCGCGCTCTCCGGCAACCGCACGGCGTCGACCAACGATGCGGTGGGGTTCGCCGAGCTGCTGGCCCGGTCCCTGACCGTTCCGGTTCGCCTGGTCGATGAGCGCCTTTCCACCGTCGCGGCGCAGTCGGCCCTGCGCTCCGCGGGGCGGAAGGCCAAAACCCAAAAACCCGTGATCGACCAAGTCGCCGCGGTCATCATCCTCCAGCATGCCCTCGACACCGAACGCACCCTGGGCACACCCGCCGGCACCGCCGTCGATCTCGTGCGCGACCAGTTTCCAGCCGGGTCCCCGCCAGCTGCCGCACCGAATGAAGGGCAGCCTCAACGATGACACCGCCTCCCGCCGACAGCACCGGAGCCCCGGCCGAGCCGGGCGACCCGACAAGCCCCATCGACCCGGCGGACCCCCTCAGTTCGCGTCGGGCCATCCGTGAGTCACGGGGCGAAGGCACCCGGTCCAGTCGTCGCGCCCTGCTGGACTCCGCTCCGGTGCCGCAGAAGAGGGGCCGCCGGGGCGCCTGGGGCTGCCTGATCGTCTTCCTGATCCTGGCCGGACTCGCCGGTGCCGCCGCCCTCCTGCTCCAGGAGCCGATCGGTACCGTGATCGGCATGGTGCAGGGCCCGGCGGACTACGACGGCGCCGGAGGCGACGAGGTCATCGTGATGATCCACGACGGTGAAACCGGTCAGGACGTCGCGAACTCCCTCCTCGCCCAGGACGTGGTGAAGAGCTACGACGCGTTCTACGAGGTGCTCCGCGCGGAGAGCCCGGCACCCGTCTTCCAGCCCGGCGCCTATCGTTTGGCCGGCAAGATGAGCGGCCGTGCCGCCCTCGACGCCCTGCTCGACCCGGAAAACAAGCTCGAACAGACCGTGGTGATACCCGAGGGAACCACGACCGCCTCGGTGCTCCAGCTGATCAGCGAGGGCACCAGCATTCCCTTGGTCGATCTCGAGGCCGCGGCCGCCGACGTCGAGCCCTACGGCCTGCCGGGCGAGGCAACCACCCTCGAGGGGTTCCTGTTCCCGGCCACCTACACGTTCCCCCCGGAGACCACGGCGCCCGAGGCCATCCGCACGCTCGTCGACCGACAGTTCGAGGCTCTCGACGCTGCCGAGGTCGCGCCCGAGAACCGCTGGAAGACCATCGTTGTCGCGGCCCTGATCCAACGCGAAGCGGGGCTCACGGAGGATTTCTACAAGGTTTCGCGCGTGTTCCTGAACCGGCTCGACCCGGCAAAGTGGCAGAGCGGGCTCCTGCAGTCCGACGCTACCGTGGCCTACGGGACCGGGGCGACCGACCGGGTGAAGACAACGGATGCCGAACGCGCCGACGCCGCCAACGCCTACAACACCTATGTGCACCCCGGGCTTCCCGTGGGGCCGATCTCGAACCCCGGCGACATCGCGATCGACGCCGCCGTGAACCCCGCCGACGGCACCTGGCTGTACTTCGTGTCCTGGAACCTCGACACGGGGGAGACGATCTTCTCCACCACGATCGCGGAGCACGACGCCGCCGTGAACAAATGGCTGGCCTGGATGGACGAGCACCCCGAATATGGTTGAGCCCGAAGCATCCGTGCCGGCCCCCGCCCGTGACTCTGCCCGCGTGCGCCGTCTCGCGGTGCTGGGCTCGCCCGTCGAGCATTCCCTCTCCCCGGCACTGCACCGGGCCGCGTACCAGGCGCTCGGCCTGGACTGGCGCTACGACGCCGTGCGGGTGCCGGCGGGCGGACTGCCGGACTTCCTCGCGTCCCGGGGCGCAGACTGGCGCGGCCTCTCCCTCACGATGCCCCTCAAGCACGAGGTCCAGGCGCAGCTCGACGGCATCGACCGGGTCGCCGCTCAGACCGGCTCCGTCAACACGGTGCTGTTCGGTGAAGCCGACGGCAGGCGAACGTTGCAGGGTTTCAACACGGACGTCACCGGCCTGGTGCGTGCCCTTGCCGAAGCCGGAGTGCGCCGCGCGGTGCACGTGTGCCTGCTCGGCGCCGGCGCCACCGCGGCATCCGCCCTGGTCGCCGCGGCTGAGCTGGGCGCGGAGCTGGTCGACGTGCTCGTGCGTACCCCGGCGAAGGCGGCCGATCTGGTCGAACTGGGGCAGAGCCTCGGGGTCGTGGTACGGGTATACCCGCTCACCGACCTGCCCGACCCTGCCCGCGTCAGCGAGCTGGTGATCAGCACCCTGCCCGGGGGCAGCGACCCGGGCGCCGAGTTTCCCGCCGGGCTGCGCCGGCAGGCGCTCCTGTTCGACGTCAGCTATTCCCCCTGGCCCAGCGCCCTCGCCCGGTCCTGGTCGTCGGTGGGCGGCACCGCGGTGTCCGGAGAGGGGATGCTGCTGCACCAGGCCCTGATCCAGGTGCGCATCTTCGTCTCCGGCAACCCGTTCGAGCCGCTCCCGAATGAGGACGTGGTGCTGCACGCCATGCGCGGCGCCCTGACCGGGAAGGCTGTGACAGGATAGTGGTCATGCTTCGTTGGCTCACCGCCGGAGAGTCCCACGGCCCCGAACTCATCGCCATTGTCGAGGGTTTGCCCGCTGGAATCCCGGTTACTCTAGATGCGATCCGCCTCGACTTGGCACGCCGCAAACTCGGCTACGGCCGAGGCGCGCGCCAGAAGTTCGAGCAGGACGAACTGAACATCTCGGGCGGCGTGCGCCACGGCCTCACCATGGGCGGACCGGTTGCCCTGCGGATCGGCAACACTGAATGGCCCAAGTGGGCCGAGGTGATGAGTCCCGCACCGGTGGAGACCACGTCCGCGCGCGGACGCGGCGCCCCCCTGACCCGTCCCCGGCCCGGCCACGCCGATCTGGTCGGCATGCAGAAGTACGGCTTCGGCGAGGCCCGCCCGGTACTGGAGCGCGCCAGCGCCCGGGAGACCGCGGCACGCGTCGCGCTCGGCGCCGTCGCCCGGTCGTTCCTGGCCGAGCTCGGCATCACCCTGGTCAGCCACACCCTGTCGATCGGGCCGGTTCGCGTGCCCGTCGACGCCCCGCTACCGCTACCCGGCGACGTCGACGCCCTCGACGCCGACCCGCTGCGCTGCTTCGACGCCGTCACCTCCGCCCGGATGGTGGCCGAGGTCGACCTGGCCCACAAGGAGGGCGACACCCTCGGCGGGGTCGTCGAGGTGCTGGCCTACAACCTTCCTCCCGGACTCGGTTCGTTCGTGCACTGGGATCGCCGCCTCGATTCGCAGCTGGCGGCCGCGCTGATGGGCATCCAGGCCATCAAGGGGGTCGAGGTCGGGGACGGTTTCCTGACCACCACCCGGCGCGGCTCGGAGGCGCACGACGAGCTTGTGCAGGCCGACGGTCGCATCCAGCGGGTCAGCGACCGGGCCGGCGGCACCGAAGGCGGCATGAGCACCGGAACCGTGTTGCGCGTGCGCGCCGGCATGAAGCCCATCTCCACGATCCCGCGCGCCCTCCGCACGGTTGACGTGGCCACGAGCGAGGCTGCCCCCGCGCACCACCAGCGGTCGGATGTCTGTGCCGTGCCGGCCGCCGGCGTGGTCGCGGAAGCCATGGTCGCTCTGGTGCTGGCCAACTCGGTCCTGGAGAAGTTCGGTGGTGACTCCATCGTGGAGACGCGCCGCAACCTGGATTCCTACCTGGCCGGAATGCCGGCGAATCTCCAGACGGGCGCGTCCAGCGACGCTTCCCTTTAGAGGCGCCGGAGAATCACAATGGCCGCGCCGACGCATCCGATCCTGCCCCTCGTCTTCATCGGTCCCATGGCCGCCGGCAAGACCAAGATCGGCCGGAAAGTGGCGAAGTCCCTCGATGTGCCGTTCATCGACACCGACCACCGGATCGTCGCCCTGCACGGGCCGATCACGGACCTCTTCGGGCAGCACGGTGAAGAGCACTTCCGGGTGCTCGAACGCCAGGCCGTGGTGCAGGCCCTCACCGAGCAGGCCGTGGTCTCGCTCGGCGGGGGAGCCGTGCTCGACGAGGAGACTCAGGCCGACCTTGCTGAGTGCTCCGTGGTGTACCTGAGCGTGTCTGCTCGAGCCGTCGGGGCCCGGATCGGCGGGGCGAAACGGCCGCTGCTCACGGGCGGAATCGCCGATTGGAAGCGCATCTACGCCCTCCGGCGCCCGATCTATGAGGCGCTGGCCGGCATCCGTTTCGACACCTCGCACCGTCCCCTGGGCGCCATCGCTGATGACGTCGTGAAATGGACCAAGAAAAGATCATGACCGGAGCACCTGTGCCTGATTCCACCGAGCCCGCCACCACCGTTATCACGGTTGCCGGCGCCGACAGCTACCCCGTTCTGATCGGTCGCGGCCTCGTCGACGACGTCGTCGAACAGCTCGGCCCGAAGGTGGCGAAGGTGCTCATCGTGCACACCTCACACCTGGGCGCCCGCGCCGTCGCCCTGCGCGAGAGCCTGCTCGGCAGATTCGAGGTGCTGATCGCCGAGGTGCCCGACGCCGAGGCTGCCAAGCGCGTCGAGGTGGCCGCGTTCTGCTGGCAGGTCATGGGTCAGGCCGACTTCAGTCGTACGGATGCCGTGATCGGCTTCGGCGGCGGCGCCGTCACCGACCTGGCCGGCTTCGTCGCCGCGACCTGGCTCCGTGGCGTGCGCCTGGTGCAGATCCCGACCAGCGTGCTCGGCATGGTCGACGCCGCCGTCGGCGGCAAGAACGGCATCAACACCGCCGAGGGCAAGAACCTTGTCGGCACCTTCTACGCGCCCGCCGCCGTCATCTGCGATTTGGACGTGCTCGACGACCTGCCGCGTAACGAGATCCTGGCCGGCTTCGCCGAGATCGTGAAGGCCGGGTTCATCCAGCTGCCCGAGATCCTGGACATCGTCGAAGCGGATGTCACGGCCGTCACCGACCCGCACACCCCGCAGTTCCGGCGCGTGCTCGAACTCGCGATCGGGATGAAGGCCCGGGTCGTGGGGGAAGACTTCAGGGAGTCCGGTCTGCGTGAGATTCTGAACTACGGGCACACCCTCGGCCACGCCGTCGAGCACGCCGAACGCTATGGCTGGCGGCACGGGGCGGCCGTTGCCGTCGGCATGATGTTCGCGGCGGAGGTCGCCCGGCTGAGCGGCCGGCTCTCGGACGAGGCCGTCGACCGGCACCGTCGCATCCTCGAATCGCTCACCCTGCCCACCACCTATCCGGTCGGCCGCTGGAGCACCCTGCTCGCCACCATGCAGCGCGACAAGAAGACCCGCAGCGGCATGCTGCGATTCATCGTGCTCGACGACATCGGGAAGCCGACCGTGCTCGAAGGACCGGACTCGTCGTTGTTGTTCGCCGCCTACCAGGAGATCGGCTCCTAACCATTCGCGCCGCATCCGTGGGCCCAGACTGATTCCCAGACCGGCGCAGCCGGTCGCCGCTGACCGAAGCTGTTCGGAGGCTTCAGGACGAGTCCGTGGATCGTCCGTGCGGCCGGCGAGAGCGGAGGCGGAGACTTCGCGGACCTGACGGCGGCCCAGGAGGCGGCAGTCACGGAACGGTTCGTCGGTCCGGGCGTGCGCAAGCTGGTGCAGGAGTCCTGGCAACGGTCGCTCGCCCTCAGCCTTGATTCGCTGAGGCTCGTTCACTAACACGAACTCAGCTCCGACGAGCTGCGCGACCGGCATCCGCTGGCCGCCGTGCTCCCGGTCGTGCACAACCTGCTCATCCGGCACGCCTTTCACTCCGGCCTGATCGTGGCCATCGGTGACGAGTTCGGTCGCCCGCTCTGGATCGACGGTGACCGAACCGTGCGGAGTAAGACGGAGGGGATGCTGTTCGTCGAGGGGTCGGACTGGTCCGAGCGCCGGGTCGGCACGAGCGCGCCGGGCACGGCCCTGGCCCTCGATCACGGAATCCAGATTCAGCGGGCCGAGTATTTCAACCAGTTGGCGCATCCGTGGAGTTGCACGGCCGTGCGCATCCCCGACCCGCATTCCGGCTCCATCCTCGGCGTCATCGACATCACGGGCGGCGACGAGGCGGTGGCCCCGCAGACTCTCCCGCTCGTGGCGGCGGCCGTCGCGGCCCTGGAAGCGGAACTGCGCATCCAACGACCGGCTCTCGCTGCTGCTCACCGACCAAACCAACGCGGTCGACAACCTGCGTGCCGAGATGGTGCGGCTGCGCGGGGTGCTGTAGCAGACCAGCCCCCGTGGCGGCATCGCCTCCCGGCCCTACCGGCTCGAGACATCCGTCGAACTGGACGCCCAGCGCGTGCTGGCATCCCTGGAGCCCGGCACGCACCGGGTGGCGTTGGGGGCCTACCGGGGGCCCGTGCTACCGAGCTCGACCGCGCCGGGAATCGTCCAGATCCGCGCCGGGATCTCTGCGCGACTGCGGCAGGCCATGCTCAGCGACGCGTCCGCCGAACTCCTGCTGGAGTACGCCCGCACCGACGAGGCGACCTACGACGCTGAGGTCTGGCGCGCGTGCCTCGAACTGCTGCCGGCGCGGTCGCCGAAGCGGGCATCCGTGGTCGCCCGGTTGAACCGGATCGCGGACGAGTTGCGCCGCGACGGCTCCGCGGCCCCGCCCGCAATATCCCGCAACGCTGAAGCAACGTTCTCCTTCCTCGGATCAAGGTCCAGGTCCGCGTCCCGCGGTTCCACACCGACGACGTCGTCGACGAGGAGACATCATGACCGTCTATTCCAACCCCGGAACACCGGGCGCCCTCGTCACCTTCAAGCCCCGCTACGAGAACTGGATCGGCGGCGAGTGGGTCAAGCCCGTCAGGGGCCAGCACTTCGAAGACATCTCACCCGTCAACCGGAAGCCGTTCGCCGAGGTGGCCCGCGGCACCGCGGAGGATATCGAACTGGCCCAGGACGCCGCGCATAGTGCAGCGCCGGTGTGGGGCAAGACCTCGTCGACCGAGCGCGCGGCCGTGCTCAAGAAGATCGCCGACATCATCGGTGCGAACCTCGACCTGCTCTCGGTCGACGAGACCTGGGAGAACGGCAAGCCGGTGCGCGAGACGTTGAACGCGGATATCCCGCTCTGTTCCGACGACTTCCGCTATTTCGCTGCCGCCATCCGCGCCTAGGATGGCGACCACGCCGAGCTGGGCGGCGACATGGTCTCCGACCAGTTCCACGAGCCGCTCGGCGTCGTCGGGCAGATCATCCCGTGGGACTTCCCACTCCTGATGGCCGTCTGGAAGCTGGCCCCGGCCCTGGCCGCCGGCAACGCGATCGTGCTGAAGCCGGCCGATCAGACCCCGGTGTCGATCCTCGTGCTGAACGAACTGATCGGCGATGTGCTGCCGACGGGAGGGCTCAACGTCGTCAACGGTTTCGGCATCGAGGCCGGCAAGCCGCTCGCGTCGTCCAACCGTATCCGCAAGATCGCGTTCATGGGAGAGACCTCGACCGGGCGTCGGATCATGCAGTACGCGAGCTCCAATATCATCCCGTCGACCATGAAGCTCGGCAGAAAGAGCCCCAACATCTTCTTCGGCGACGTCGCCCAAGAGAAGGATGCGTTCTACGACAAGGCCCTGGAAGGGTTCGTGCTCTTCGCGTTCAACCAGGGCGAGGTGTGCACCGCGCCCAGCCGGGCGGTGCTGCAGAAGCCGATCTACGATGACTCCCTGAGCGACGCCGTCGAGTTCACTCTCCTCCACCGCTCCCTCCCGAGCCCGGCCCTGTGGACGGGGACCGCGACGGATGTCCGCGCGTCCAGTCTGGGTGGCATGACAACCCCTCTGCGCGTCGAAGACGCTGCCCCAGTGACCACGACCGAGCAGGCGCGAGACCGGGTGGCCGACCTCGTCGGCCACGCGATTAGCCGCCAGCTCTGGTTCATGCTGCTCGACGCCTGCGGGCGGCAGATTCCCCTGCTGATTCCCGTCGACGACATCCCGCTCCGTCCGAAACCCGGCGGTGCCGCCGTCATGGCCGCGGCGGTCGGTCGGCTCTTGTCCGAGCACGGCCCGTGCGGCAGCGTCATCCTCACCCTCGAGCGACCGGGCACCGCGGCGCTGACCGCGCCCGACCAGGCCTGGGCCCGGGAACTCGCCGAATCCTTCGGCAAAGTGGTGCGCATCACGGGCATGTTCGTCGCCCACGACGAGGGCGTCTGCGAACTCCCGGCCACCGTCGTGGATGCAGTGGCAGACTGACAGGATGATGATCAGCGGTGAGCGATTGGAAAGTGTCAACGTCTGTGTTGCCGGCCGGGTGGGCGCGGGGCCGGGCGATGCCTGAACGCACCCTGATCCTGTTGCGGCACGCCAAGTCGGACTGGGCGGGCGGCCAGGCCGACGTCGACCGGCCGCTGGCAAAACGTGGGGTACGGCAGGCGCCGCTCACCGGAGCGTGGCTGTCCCACAGCGGCTACCGCATCGATCTCGCGGTCGTGTCACCGGCGGAGCGCGCGCGGGCCACCTGGGACCTCGTGGCGGCCGAGTTCGAGAGCACTCCGCCGATCCGTGTCGAACATGCGGTGTATGCCACCTCGGCCGGCGAACTGCAGAGCATTGTTCGGGCGCTGCCGGGCACCATGCACACCGTCGTCCTGGTGGGCCACAATCCCGGCCTCGAGGATCTGGCCACCGCTCTCGCCGGCACGACCGTGTCCCTGCCGACCTCGGCTTTCGCCGTGATCGGCTGGGAGGGTCCCTGGTCGTCCGCCGGAGAGTCCCCGGCGGCCCTCCTGGCCCAGGGCCGGCCGCCCAGGGTGAACGCGCCTCCTCGCTAGCGGCGCAGGGCTGCCTGAACGCGCCGAGAAAGAGGACGACCGCGGAGGCAACCGATCCCGTGGTCAGGCCGCGGGGCACGCCACGACGTTCCAGGGCGTTGCGGAGCGTCGGGAAGCGCTGGGGAGCGCGCCAACGGATGCCGGTGCTCTCGCGCCGGGAGGCACTCGAGGGTGCCAGCGCTGGCATCTGCTTTTGACTCGTCGTCTCGTCGTATCCGGCTTGTGCGACTCTGGCCAGAGGGCGCTTTTTCGCCGACGTAGTCCCACGCAGCGCGGCCGAATGGAACGAACGAATTCGACGGAGATTTTGCGCAATCTGGCACGGTTTGGCCGGTTTGGGACGCGTGGGGCCAAAATCTCCGTCGAATTCGCCCGAGACTGGGGGTCTGGTATTGGGGCGGGGGCGGGGGCGGGGGCGGGAACGGGATCGGCGGGGGCGGTGTCGGGGCGGCGGGTCAGCCGCCGAGCCAGGACCAGTGGCTGAGCGGCCAGTTGATCACGAACGCCCGGCCGACCACATGGGAGACGGGCACGAATCCGTTGCCGGGTGTGTCTGTGTGCAGCCGGCTGTCCGCCGAGTTGTAACGGTTGTCGCCCTCGACCCAGAGACCGCCGGCCGGCACGGTCACGGAAAAGTCGTACTCCGACGTTCGGATGGCCCCGGGCGGCAGCTTGAGGTAGGGCTCGGTGATCGGCTCGCCGTTGACGGTGGTGCTGCCCGCCGCGTCGCAACAGGCCACATCGTCGCCGGGGAGGCCGATGACGCGTTTCACGAGGTGGTCATCGGAATCCGGAACCCGGAGGCCGGCCTCAGCGGCGAGCCACTGGATGCCGTCGACAACGGTGTTCCCTGCCTCGATCGGGGCCGGAGCGACCGGACCGAGCCATCCGCCGGGATCCCTGAAAACGACGATGTCGCCGCGATCGATGTCGACGACGTCGGGGACGAGCTCGTTCACGATAATGCGGTCGTCGATCTGCAGGGTGTCCTGCATCGATCCGGTCGGGATGTAGAACGTGCGGATCAGGAAGGCCTCGGTCAGAAACGAGACGACCAGGGCGCTGGCCAGGATGACGAGGAGGTTTCGGAGGACGCGACGCCTCCGTGGTGTGCGGGCGTTGGCGCTACCGGACGCAGATCCTCGCCAGGCGGCGCGGGGCCGACGACCCGCGCTTTCGTGGTCTGTCAATTTCTCCCCTGACGTGACGCGTGGTGGGCCAATTCGACCGATGCAGGGCGACTGCAAGGCCAGGGTGAGTAGAACGCGGTTGCACCCCTGTCGCCACGGGGATGACGGTTCGGAGACAGGCGCTGGCCTCAGTGCGTGGGGCGGCTGCGTGGGCTGACGTTGAAGCGCAGAGAGTCAACCATTTTCCGGGCCTCGTCCTCCGTGCAATAGGTCTCCGGCGACGGGATGCTCTGCCCGTTGTCCGCGGAGAAACAGAATCGGTAGCGGCCCGACTGGTCCCGATAGATGGTGAATCTTCCGGCCATGTCACACCCTTGTTCTTGGCCTGGCGCCGACCAAACGACCGGCTTCGACACCCTACCGCCCTGGATCAGCGCCGGATAGAGGCGCCGCGACGCGCGCCAGTGTGATGTCGGCCGGCACGGGTCGTGCACAGATTCGGCGGCATATGATTGATCACGACCGACGACCCGATGGGACCCCTTACCGCATGACTGCGCGCGTACCATTCTTCGTTCGCAATCGGGTGGACGGCACCGACGGGGCTCTCGCCGGCCGGGCCGACGGCACGGGCATCCGTGACACGGTCACGCTGTACTACTCCCTGACCAAACCCGGCGTTCTCTACGGCAACGCGTTGACAGCCGCGGCGGGCTTTCTACTCGCGGCCCGGGGCCAGGTGGATCTTTTCCTGTTTGCGGCTCTCTGCCTGGGCACCACGCTCGTGATTGCTTCGGCCACCGTGCTCAACAACGTACTCGACCGCGACATCGACACGGTGATGGAACGCACGAAGAAGCGGGCCACGGTCACCGGCCGCATCGGCGTGCGGAACGCGGTCACCTTCTCAAGCCTGCTGTTCGTTTTCGGCATGGCGACGCTCATCGCCTGGACGAACTGGCTCGTCGTCGCCGTCGGCCTGGTCGGCTTCCTCGTCTATGTCGTGCTCTACGGCATGCTGTCCAAGCGCATGTCGATCCACGGCACCCTGGTCGGCAGCGTCTCGGGCGCAGCGCCCATTCTGGCCGGCTACGTCGCCGTCACCGGCGCCATCGACATCGCAGCCGTGCTCGCCTTCCTGGCCGTGTTCCTCTGGCAGATGCCCGAGTTCTACTCCATCGCCATCTACCGCCACGACGAATACGCCCGTGCCGGCGTGCCCGTCATTTCCGTGGTGCGGGGCGTCCCGAACACCACAGTTCAGATCCTCGTCTACACGGTCGGATTCGTTGTCTCCACGCTCCTCTTGTCGGTATTCGGCTACGTGGGCTACGTCTATACGGCGGTCATGGGCGTGCTCGGCGCTTACTGGATCTGGCTGGGTGTCATCGGCCTGCGCGCCGCCGATCCCGCCGCCTGGGCCAGGCGGATGTTCCGCTACTCGCTGGTGATGATCCTGGTGTACTGCGTGATGATCTCGGTCGGGCCGATCCTGCCCTGATCCTGCCCTGGCCTTCGGCGCCCGCGTACTCCCTTAGGCTGTGGGAATGAGTACAGTTCTCGTTCTGAACGGCCCGAACCTGGGGCGGCTCGGCAGTCGCGAACCCGACGTTTACGGGTCGGCCGATCTCGATCAGCTGCGCGCGATGCTGACGCGGGCCGCCCCGGCGGGGACGACGGTCGACGTGCGCCAGACGGATGACGAGGCCGAGCTCATCCACTGGCTGTACGAGGCCGTCGACGAGCGCATCCCCGTCATCCTGAACCCGGCGGCGTTCACGCACTACAGCTACGCGCTGCGGGATGCCGCCGCTCTCGTGACGAAGGCCGGCGTCACCCTGGTCGAGGTGCACCTGTCCAACCCGCACGCCCGGGAAACGTTCCGCCACACGAGCGTCGTCAGCGCCGTGGCCACCGGGGTGATCGCCGGGTTCGGCTTCGATTCCTACCGTCTGGCCCTGGACTTCATCGCGAGGTCGGTGCCGGCAACCGCCTGACCGGCCGGGTCTCGCGCCTTTGGTGCGCGGGCTGCGGGCAACTACACTCGATGATGGCCGATTCGGCCGCGCACCTTTCTAATTGAACCCAGTGAACGGAACACATTTTCATGGCATCAACCGCCGATATCCGGAATGGCGTCGTGCTCAACATCGATGGCCAGCTGTGGGCAGTCACCGATTTCCAGCACGTCAAGCCGGGCAAGGGCGGCGCCTTCGTCCGCACCAAGCTGAAGAACGTCGTGACGGGCAAGACCGTCGACCGCACCTTCAACGCCGGCGCCAAGATCGAGACCGAGAACGTCGACCGCCAGGACTTCCAGTACCTGTACGCGGACGGCGACTCCTACGTCTTCATGGACGTGTCCGATTTCGATCAGCTGCACGTTCCGGCCGTCGTTGTGGGCGACGCCGTCAACTTCATGCTCGAGAACCAGAACGTGACGATCGCCCTGCACAACGGCAACCCCCTCTACGTCGAGCTGCCGGCCTCCGTCGTTCTCGAAATCACCTACACCGAGCCGGGCCTTCAGGGCGACCGCTCAACCGGCGGCACCAAGCCCGCCACCGTCGAAACGGGCTTCCAGATCCAGGTTCCCCTGTTCCTCGAGCAGGGCACCCGAGTCAAGGTCGACACCCGCACCGGGGACTACCTGGGCCGCGTCAACTAGTGAGCGCTCGGACCAAGGCGCGCAAGCGTGCGATCGACATCCTGTATGCCGCAGACGTGCGGCAGAGCACCATCCCGGAGTCGCTCGCCCTCGAGGCGCAGCGCGCTGCGAGCGAGCCGGCCCGGATGGCCTCCTGGCTCTACGCCCGGGACATCATCGACGGCGTCGTGGATCACCGCGAGGAGATCGACGAACTCATCGAGACGTACTCGCAGGGCTGGACGCTGGCTCGCATGCCCGTCCTCGACCGCGCCATCCTGCGCATCGGCATCTGGGAGATCCTCTTCAACGACGCCGTCCCGCACGCTGTCGCCATCGACGAGGCGGTCGAGGCCGCCAAAATCCTGTCGACGGATGACTCGGCCGGATTCGTGAACGGACTCCTCGGGCGCATCGCCCAGACCGCACCATCCGCGTAATCCGTTCTGCCAGGGGGGGAACGCATGACCAACACCGAGCCCGCCCCGCCCCGCGCCCCGGAGCCGTATCCGCCCGCCTACGGACAGTCGCCCTTCCCGGCGGCGCCGAAGACGAACACACTGGCGATCATCTCCCTGGTGTCGGCGTTCTTCGTGTCCCTGGCGGCCGTGATCACCGGGCACCTCGCCCTGGGGCAGATCAGGCGCACCCATGAGGGCGGCCGAGGTCTGGCGATCACCGGGCTCGTTCTCGGCTACGTGGGCATCGCCGCCACCACCCTGGCGCTCGTGATCGCCCTCGTCGTCACCGCGACCGTGATTCCGCTCATCGCGGCGGCCGTGAACGGAGCCGTGGGCGACCAGCCGTGGAGTTCGTCCACGAGCGAGCCGCAGGCGGATGAGGCGAACGGGGATGCGTCGCAGGAAGCCCTGCCCACCGGCACCGTCGGTGCGGCCCACTTCGACGACGGCTACCTGTCGGTCGGCACCGGCGCCGCGCTCGTCGACGTCTACTTCGACCCGATGTGCCCGTACTGCCGGCAGTTCGAGGAGACGAACGGCGGCGAGCTGGCTGCCTTCGCCTCTGACGGGACCATCACCCTGCGGCTGCACTCGCTCACTTTCCTCGACCGGGTCTCGCAGGGAACGTCCTACTCGACCAGGGCATCCGCCGCGCTTACCTGCCAGGCCACCCTCAACCCGGAGAACCTGCTCGCCTACCAGGCGGCCCTGTTTGCGAACCAGCCCGCCGAGAACACCGTGGGGCTCGGCGATCCGGAGCTTGCGGCCCTCGTCGACAACCCCGTCGACATCGACGACTGCCTCGCGGCCGGCGAGTACCAGGCCTGGTCCCGGGCCAACACCGAGCAAGCCCTGAACGGCGTGATTGCGGATGCCGAGATCACCCGGATCCGGGGCACGCCGACCGTGCTCGTCAACGGCAGGGTCTACGACGGCGGACTGACCGACCCGGCGGAATTCCTGGACTTCCTCAGCAGCAACTCGGTCGGCTGAGCTCAGCCGCGAAGGTCTCAGGTGGAGACCGTGATGCCGGCAACGGTGCCGGCGATGAAGGATGGCCAGGCCGGGCGCATAGGGGTGGTCCCTGCAGCTGCAGGATGACGTCGAGGTCCGTGAATGCCCAACGCTGGCTGCTGACGGCCGGGGCGCTCACCTCGGACGCGGACGGGGATGGGCCCGGGGACCTCTCGATGTTCTTCTCGCTGCCATGGGGCGACATGGCGTCGTCCTCCCTCGCCTGGGGCCGGCAACCAATCAAGGTCGGCAGCCACTTCGGCGCCCCTGGGGGGCGGTTAGGCCCAGCACGAGGGAGCCCGCGTCGGGTGCTAGTGTAAAACCCGGAAATGACATCCTTTAACAGCCGTCCGGTGAGGCGGGGAAGGAGGTCGGGTTGATGGCACGCACCGTGTTGAACCAGGCTGATATCGCTCGAGCGTTGACTCGGATCTCCCACGAGATCCTGGAGTCCAATCGAGGCGCCGAGAACCTTGTGATCCTCGGCATCCCCACTCGCGGGGTCGTTCTGGCCCGGCGCATCGCCGAGACCATCGCGCGCATCGAGCCCACGGCGACGGATGTCCGGGTCGGCTCCCTCGACGTCACCATGTACCGCGATGACCTCGGCCACACCCGCACCCGCACGCCGACCCGCACCCTGGTGCCCGGCAGCGTCGACGGCGTCACGGTGGTGCTCGTTGACGATGTGCTCTACTCGGGCCGCACCATCCGCGCCGCCCTCGACGCACTCGGCGACCACGGGCGGCCGACCGTCGTGCGCCTGGCCGTGCTCGTGGACCGCGGCCACCGCGAACTGCCGATCCGGGCCGACTTCGTGGGCAAGAACCTGCCCAGCTCCACCGCGGAACGCATCAACCTGCACCTGCTCGAGGTCGACGGCGACGAGTTCGTCAGCATCGACGGCGGACCCCTCGAAGGCGCTGACGAGGGGGTCGCGTGATGAGGCACCTCCTCTCGACCAAGGGCATGAGTCGCGACGAGGCGATCCTGCTGCTCGACATCGCCGAGGACATGGCTGATGTCGCCAACCGCGAGGTGAAGAAGCTGCCCACCCTGCGCGGCAAGACCGTGGTCAACCTGTTCTTCGAGGATTCGACGCGGACCCGGATCTCCTTCGAGGCCGCCGCGAAACGGCTGAGCGCGGACGTGATCAACTTCAGCGCCAAGGGCTCGAGCGTGTCGAAGGGCGAAAGCCTCAAGGACACCGCTCAAACCCTCGCCGCGATGGGTGCCGACGGGGTCGTCATCCGCCATCCGGCCTCCGGGGCACCCCACGTGCTGGCCGAAAGCGGCTGGATCGACGCCGGCATCATCAACGCGGGCGACGGCACCCATGAGCATCCGACCCAGGCGCTGCTGGACGCGTTCACCATCCGTCGTCGGCTGCACCAGGGTGCCGCGCGCGGTCGGGGCCTGGACGGCGTCACGGTCACCATCGTCGGTGACATCCTGCACTCCCGGGTGGCCCGCTCGAACCTCTGGCTGCTCACCACGCTCGGCGCGCACGTGAGCCTGATCGCTCCGCCCACCCTGCTGCCGATGGACATGAGCGGTTGGCCGGCCGAGTCGGGCTTCGACCTGGACGCGGCCATCGACGCCGGGCCCGACGTGGTGATGATGCTGCGCATCCAGCAGGAACGCATGGACGCCGCTTTCTTCCCGAACAGCCGCGAGTACTCGCGCCGCTGGGGCCTGGACGATGAGCGCTTCGGCCGTCTGGCCCCGACTACCATTGTGATGCACCCCGGCCCCATGAATCGCGGCTTGGAAATATCTTCAGCGGCGGCCGATTCGGCCGGCTCAACCGTGCGCGAACAGGTCGCAAACGGGGTTTCAGTGCGGATGGCGGCACTGTACCTGCTGTTGTCCGGCGATCGGGAGGATTCATAGATGTCCAGCGACAGCGCGGCCAGCACGCCGTACCTGATTCGAGGTGCGACACTCGCGGACGGCACCCGCGCTGACCTTGTCCTCGCCGACGGCAAGATTGTGGAGATCGGTTCCGGGCTTTCTGGTGCCGGCGCAACCGTCGTCGACGCGGCCGGCCTGATCGCTCTGCCCGGCCTGGTCGACCTGCACACGCACCTGCGCGAACCGGGCTTCGAACAGAGTGAAACCATCCTGACCGGCAGTCAGGCCGCGGCCGTGGGCGGCTTCACCAGCGTGTTTGCGATGGCCAACACCTCGCCCGTGCAGGACACCGCCGGCGTCGTCGACCAGGTTCTCGCCCTCGGTGAGCGCGCCGGCTATGTCACCGTGCAGCCGATCGGCGCCGTCACCGTCGGGCTTGCGGGGGAGCGCCTGGCCGAACTGGGCGCCATGGCCACCAGTCGTGCCCGGGTTCGGGTCTTCTCCGACGACGGCTTCTGCGTCTCCGACCCGCTGTTGATGCGCCGGGCCCTCGAGTACGTGAAGGCGTTCGACGGCGTTGTCGCCCAGCACTCCCAGGAACCGCGCCTGACCGAGAAGGCGCAGATGAACGAGGGGGCACTCTCAAGCGAACTCGGGATGGTCGGCTGGCCCGCGGTCGCCGAGGAGTCGATCATCGCCCGCGATGTGCTGCTCGCCGAGCACGTCGGGTCGCGTCTGCACGTGTGCCACGTGTCGACGGCCGGCTCGGTCGACGTCATCCGCTGGGCCAAGGCCCGCGGCATCCAGGTGACCGCCGAGGCCACCCCGCACCACCTGCTGCTCACCGAGGACTTGGTCGTCGGCTACGACGCCCGGTTCAAAGTCAACCCGCCGCTCCGCCGCCGCGAAGACGTCGAAGCCCTGCGCGCCGGCCTCGCCGACGGCACCATCGACATCGTCGCCACCGACCACGCCCCGCACCCGGTCGAGGCGAAGGACTGCGAGTGGGACGCCGCGGCGAACGGCATGGTCGGCCTCGAATCCGCCCTCTCCGTGGTGCACGCGGCCGTCGTCAACACCGGGCTGCTCGACTGGACGGACATCGCTCGCGTGCTTTCCAGCAGCCCCGCCCGGATCGGCCGGCTCGCCGGCCAGGGCCAGGGTCTGCTCGTCGGGGCTCCCGCCGAGCTCACCCTCTACGATCCCGCCGCGAGCCGCGTCTTCGAGCGCGGCAACCTGGCCGGCAGGAGCGCCAACTCGCCCTACCTGGCGATGACCCTGCCGGGTCGGGTGCTGGCCACATTCCACCGGGGCTACGCCACGGTTCTGGACGGTGCGCTGCGGCCCGCCGACGAGATCGCGGCACTCGAGGAGCGAACCCATGGCTAGGACCATCGCCACCGTCATCACCGTCGCCGTGCTGCTTGGCCTGCTCGGCCTCATGCTGCGCAGCTGGCGGGGCCGCAGCCGCCGGGACGCCGCCCTGCCGGCCGGCTACCCGCTGCCCGTCGACGCGGCACTAGAGCTGGCCTCCGCCGCCGTGTTCTACGTCGCCACGACCCTCCGCGCCCAGCCGCTCGAACGCCTGAACATCCCTGGCCTGGGTTTCCGGGCCCGGGCCCGCCTGACCGTGACCGACGCGGGTCTGATCCTGGCCCTGGCCGGCGAGGAGGCGGTGTTCATCCCTGCCTCGGCCATCGCCGTGCTGGAAGACGCCACCGTGGCAATCGACCGCGCCGTCGAGACCGACGGCCTGCTGCTGCTCGGCTGGCGGCTGCCCGGCGCCGACAGACAGATCGTCGACAGCTATTTCCGAATCCTTGACCCATCCGACCGCGTCAGCGTGAACGACGCCATTCGAACCATTGCGGCCGACGCCCGGCGCCCGGCCGCGCGCGATGAAAGCGAGGCGTAGCGTGAGCAACGCAACGACCCCCGACCGACCGACTCCTGCCGTGCTCGTACTCGAGGACGGCCGCCGCTACGAAGGCCGTTCCTACGGCAGCGTGGGGCAGACCCTCGGCGAGATCGTCTTCGCCACCGGCATGACCGGCTACCAGGAGACCCTCACCGACCCGTCCTACGCCGGGCAGATCGTGCTGATGACGGCGCCGCACATCGGCAACACGGGTGCCAACGACGAGGACATGGAATCCCGCCGCATCTGGGTCTCCGGCTTCGTCGTGCGCGAGCCTGCCCGCATGGCCTCCAACTTCCGGTCCACCCGCAGCCTCGATGACGACCTGACGGGCGGGGGAGTGGTCGGGATCAGCGGTGTCGACACGCGTGCGATCACCCGTCACATCCGCTCGTCCGGGGCCATGAAGAGCGGGATCTTCTCCGGCGACCGTTTCGGCCTCTCCGATGGCGAGCAGCTCGAGCTGGTGCGTGCCGGCGCCGGCATGCGTGGCCGCAACCTGTCCGATGAGGTCTCCACGGTCGAACCGTTCTCGGTGCCCGCGCAGGGCGAGCGCATCGGCTCGGTCGCCGTGCTCGACCTCGGGGTCAAGACCTCCACCCTGGGCCACCTCGCCGCGCGCGGCTTCGAGGTGCTGGTGCTGCCCCAGTCGGTCACCGCCGAGCACGTGCTGTCCCTCACCCCGTCGGCCCTGTTCTTCTCCAACGGCCCCGGCGACCCGGCAGCCTCCGACCTACACGTGAACCTCCTACAGGAGGTGCTGCGAGCCGGTGTGCCCTACTTCGGGATCTGCTTCGGCAACCAGCTGCTCGGCCGCGCCCTCGGCTTCCGCACCTACAAGCTGCCCTTCGGGCACCGGGGAATCAACCAGCCCGTGCTCGACAAGACCACCGGCCGGGTGGAAATCACCTCGCAGAACCACGGGTTCGCCGTGGACATGCCCATCGAGGGAGTGCATGAGTCCCGCACCGGCTTCGGCCGGGTGGAGGTGAGCCACTACAGCCTCAACGACCAGGTGGTCGAGGGCATCCGCTGCCTCGATATCCCCGCTTTCTCGGTGCAGTACCACCCGGAGTCGGCGGCCGGCCCACACGACGCCGAGTACCTTTTCGATCGGTTCAGGGATGTGGTGGTCGCGCATCGTGCGGCCACCGGAGCAGGAGACGCCAAGTAATGCCCAAGCGCGACGACATCAACAGCGTTCTCGTCATCGGATCGGGTCCGATCGTGATCGGCCAGGCCTGCGAGTTCGACTATTCCGGAACTCAGGCCTGCCGGGTGCTGCGGGCCGAGGGGGTCAGGGTCATCCTGGTCAACTCCAACCCGGCCACGATCATGACCGACCCCGACTTCGCCGACGCCACCTACATCGAGCCGATCACCCCGGAGATCCTCGAGACGATCATCGCCAAGGAACGCCCCGACGCGATTCTGCCGACCCTCGGCGGGCAGACAGCGCTGAACGCCGCCATCCAGCTTCACGAGCGCGGCATCCTGGCCAGGTACGACGTCGAACTCATCGGTGCCTCCTTCGACGCCATCCAGAAGGGTGAGGACCGCCAGATCTTCAAGCAACTGGTGCTGGACACGGGCGCCGGCGTCGCCCGGTCCTACATCGCCCACACGGTCGAGGAGGCCGTCGGCTTCGCCGAGGACCTCGGCTACCCGCTCGTCGTGCGCCCCTCCTTCACCATGGGCGGCCTCGGCTCCGGCTTCGCCTACACCGAGCCGGAACTGCGCCGCATCGTCGGCGACGGGCTGCACCAGAGCCCCACCAGCGAGGTCCTGCTCGAGGAATCCATCCTCGGCTGGAAGGAATTCGAGCTCGAGATGATGCGCGACACGGCCGACAACACGGTCGTCGTGTGCTCGATCGAGAACGTCGACCCGGTCGGCGTACACACCGGCGACTCGATCACCGTCGCCCCGGCGCTGACCCTGACCGACCGTGAGTACCAGAAGTTGCGCGACATCAGCATCGACATCATCCGCGCCGTGGGAGTGGACACCGGCGGCTGCAACATCCAGTTCGCGATCAACCCGGCCGACGGTCGCATCATCGTGATCGAGATGAACCCACGCGTGTCCCGCTCCTCCGCCCTGGCGAGCAAGGCGACGGGCTTCCCGATCGCCAAAATCGCCGCGAAGCTCGCGCTCGGATACCGGCTCGACGAGATCCCGAACGACATCACCGGTGTCACCCCGGCCAGCTTTGAACCCACCCTCGACTACGTCGTGGTCAAGGTGCCCCGGTTCGCGTTCGAGAAGTTTCCCGCCGCCGACCAGCGTCTGACCACCACCATGAAGTCCGTGGGCGAGGCGATGGCCATCGGCCGCAGTTACGCCTCCGCGCTGCAGAAGGCGCTCCGCTCGCTCGAGAAGCGCGGTTCGTCGTTCCACTGGGGAGCCGAGACCCGCACGGTCGACGAGTTGCTCACGGTCGCCGAAGTACCCACCGACGGCCGGATCGTCACCGTGCAGCAGGCGCTCCGCAAGGGTGCCACCACCGAGCAGGTTTTCGACGCCACCAAGATCGACCCGTGGTTCATCGACCAGATCGTGCTGATCAACGAGATCGCGGACGAGATCGCCGCCGCCGAGCGCCTCGACACAGACATCCTCCGCACCGCCAAAGACCACGGCTTCTCCGACGCCCAGATCGGCGAGCTTCGCGGCTTCGGCGAAGCGGATGTGCGCACGGTGCGCCACATCCTCGGCGTGCGCCCGGTCTTCAAGACCGTCGACACGTGCGCGGGGGAGTTCCCCGCACTCACGCCGTACCACTACTCCAGCTACGACCAGGAGACCGAGGTCGTGCCCAGTGACCGCAAAAAGGTCGTCATCATCGGCTCCGGCCCGAACCGCATCGGCCAGGGCGTCGAGTTCGACTACTCCTGCGTGCACGCCTCGTTTGCCCTCTCCGAGGCTGGCTACGAGACCATCATGATCAACTGCAACCCGGAGACGGTCTCGACCGACTACGACACCTCCGACCGGCTCTACTTCGAGCCGCTCACCCTCGAGGACGTGCTCGAGGTCATTCACGCAGAAAGCCAGAGCGGCGAGCTCGTCGGCGTGGTCGTGCAGCTGGGAGGCCAGACCGCGCTCGGCCTCGCCAAGGGCCTCGAGGCCGAGGGCATCCCGATACTCGGCACCACCCCGGAGGCCATCGACCTGGCGGAGGAGCGCGGACTTTTCTCCGGCATCCTCGACCAGGCCGGCCTGCTCGCCCCCCGCAACGGCGTCGCCACCGACTACGCCGGCGCTGTGGTCGTTGCCGAGGAGATCGGCTATCCCGTGCTCGTGCGCCCGAGCTACGTGCTCGGCGGCCGCGGCATGGAGATCGTCTACGACTCCGCAGCGTTGGCCGACTACTTCAACCGGATGGCCGGACAGGGCATCATCGGCCCGTCGCATCCGCTGCTCGTGGACCGGTTTCTCGACGACGCCATCGAGATCGACGTGGACGCCATCTACGACGGCACCGAGCTCTACATCGGCGGCGTGATGGAGCATATCGAGGAGGCCGGGATCCACTCCGGCGACTCGAGCTGCACCCTGCCTCCGGTCACCCTCGGCCGTGCGGAGATCGACCGCGTGCGCGAGGCGACGCTGGGCATCGCCCGCGGCATCGGCGTGCGCGGCCTGCTCAACGTGCAGTTCGCGATCGGCGCCGGCGTGCTCTACGTGCTCGAAGCGAACCCGCGCGCCTCGCGTACGGTACCGTTCGTGGCCAAGGCCCTTGGCATCACCTTGGCCAAGGCCGCCGCGCTGATCATGGTCGGCAAGACCATCGCCGAACTCAAGGCCGAGGGCAAGCTACCTCTGATCGACGGCTCGCGGGTGCCGATGGATGCTCCGGTCGCCGTGAAGGAAGCCGTGCTGCCGTTCAACCGGTTCCGCACGCCCGAGGGTCTCGTCGTGGACTCCGTGCTCGGCCCGGAGATGCGCTCAACCGGTGAGGTCATGGGCATCGACCGCGACTTCCCGCGGGCCTTCGCCAAGAGCCAGCTCGCCGCCTACGGCGGAATCCCGCTCACCGGCACCGTGTTCGTGTCGGTCTCCGACCGGGACAAGCGCGCGATCATCCTGCCCATGCTGCGCCTCCAGCAGCTCGGCTACTCGATCACCGCCACGGAGGGGACCGCCGAAGTTCTGCAACGCAACGGCATCCGCGCCGCCATCGTCACCAAGTTCAGTGAGAAGGCCGACGAGGCGGACGTGTCGATCGTGGAACTGATCCGCCGCGAAGAGGTGCAGATCGTCATCAACACCCCCGGCGGTCGCACCGCCCGAGCCGACGGCTACGAGATCCGCGCGGCCGCGGTCGCCGCGGACCTGCCGCTGTTCACCACCATCGCCGAGTTGAGCGCCGCAGTGGCCTCGATCGACGCGATTCGCGGCGGCTTCGAGGTGACCTCGCTGCAGGACTACGCCCTCACCCGGACGGCGGCCCTGTGAGCCGCGCGCACGAACAGGACGGGTCGACCGCAGCGGTCGGCCCGGCCGCACCGGCCGCCTTCGGCGACCGGCTGGGTGATGTCTTCTCGGTCCGGGGACAAGTCTGCGTCGGCATCGACCCGCACACCTGGCTCCTGATCGACTGGGGTCTGCCGGACACGGCCGCCGGGGCGGAGTCTTTCGGCCGCCAGGTCGTGGCCGCCGCTGCCGGCCAGGTCGGCCTGGTGAAGCCCCAGGTGGCCTTCTACGAGCGTTTCGGCTCCGCCGGGTACCTCGCCCTGGAACGGGTGCTGGCGGATGCCCGCGCCGCCGGACTGCTCACGATCGCGGACGTCAAGCGCGGCGACCTCGGTACCAGCGTGGAGGCGTACGGCCAGGCCTGGCTGAGCGAGGAGTCCCCCCTGGAGGTCGACGCCATCACCGTGAACGCGTATATGGGCGTCGGGTCGCTGGAACCGGTGTTCCGCCTTGCAGCCCAGACCGGCAAGGGGATCTTTGTGCTGGCCGCCACCTCGAACCCCGAGGCGGCGGCGCTTCAGCGGGCCGTGATCGCCGAGGGGAATCAGACCGGCCAAAGCGTCGCCCAATCCGTCTTCGGCGCTGTGACCGAGCGGAATGCCCGGTCCGGGGCTTCCTCTCTCGGCTCGGTCGGGGTGGTGCTCGGCGCCACACTGGACCTGGCCACGTTCGGACTGGACCTCTCCGTGGCGCCCGCCCGCGGTCTCACCCCCATCCTCGCTCCCGGCTTCGGCCACCAGGGCGCGCAGGTCGCCGATCTGAAGAACTTGTACGGGGGGTACGCGGAAGGCGTTATCGTGAGTGAATCGCGCAGCGTTCTAGAGGTCGGCCCCGACCGAATCAAACAAGCGATTGCGCGCCGAGTAGTTGAAGCAGGAGCTGCCCGTGGCTGAGAATCGCCCCACCCCACCCGACGTCGATCGGGTTGCCGCCTCGCGCGCCGCCGTGGCGGCTCGCCGCGCACGCGCCGCAGTTAAAAGCCAGATTGCGCAGGGAAAACGTAGCGCGCTCGACGTGTTGTCCGCCGCGACCGAGAGCCCGGACGGCGTCGAAGGGCGCCTGCGGGTGACCGAGTTCCTGATCAGCATTCCGGCGATCGGCGTCACCAAGATGCACCGAATCATGGGGCGGCTTGAGATCTCGCCGTCGAAGCGATTGGGGGGGCTGGGCAAGCACCAACGCGATCGGTTGCGAGATTTTCTCACCACGCGCACCGTCGCGAGGCGCGGCGATTCCTCCGCGAAGCTTGTCGTGCTGGCCGGTCCCACCGCGGTCGGCAAGGGAACCGTCGCGGCGCACATCCGTCAGCATCACCCGGGCGTGCACCTGTCGGTGTCGGCCACGACCCGGGCACCTCGCCCAGGCGAGACCGCGGGCGTGAGCTACTTCTTCGTCGACGACGCCGAATTCGACCGGATGGTCGCGGCCGGCGACCTGCTCGAGTGGGCGACCGTGCACAACGCGCACCGCTACGGCACCCCGCGGGGTCCAGTCACGGAGGCCTTGAACGAGGGTCACAGCGTGCTCCTCGAGATCGACATCCAAGGAGCCCGGGCCGTTCGCCGGGCCATGCCGGAGGCCAGACTGGTCTTCCTGCTTCCGCCGAGCTGGGACGAACTGGTGCGCCGGCTGATCGGCCGGGACACCGAGGCGCCCGCCGAACAGGCCCGCCGGCTCGAGACGGCCAAACTCGAATTGGCCGCCCAGGGGGAGTTCGATTATCGGGTCGTAAACCACGACGTGGGCGAAGCGGCGCGCGAGGTCGTAGACTTGATGAATCTGCGTACGGCGCCGTTGCTGCCGTAGCGCCCGTTTTCCGTGATTCTGCGCGTCCCGCAGCACAAACCGCTCTGAAGGAGTGACACCAATGGCTACCAAGCTCACTGGCATCATTGACCCGCCCATCGACGACCTGCTCACCAAGGCCGACTCCAAGTACGCCCTCGTGGTCTTCGCCTCCAAGCGCGCGCGTCAGATCAACGACTACTATGCGGACCTGCACGAAGGCAGCCTGTTCGACAATGTCGGCCCGCTCGTCGACTCGACCGTCGACGACAAGCCGCTGTCCGTCGCCCTCCGCGAGATCAACGAAGACAAGCTCACCTCCCGCCCCATCGCCGAGTAACGCACCCACAAGCGCGCAGGATGTCGTCAGGTCGCACGATCGTCGTCGGGATAACCGGCGGCATTGCTGCCTACAAGGCCGTGAACGTCGTGCGCGCTTTCGTGTTGCGGGGGGACTGCGTGCACGTCGTGGCGACGCCGGCGGCGCTGCGATTCGTCGGCAAGCCCACCCTCGAGGCTATCTCCCGCAACCCCGTGCACACGGATCTCTATGAGGGCGTCGCCGAGGTGCGGCACGTGGCCATCGGCCAATCCGCCGACCTGATCGTCGTGGCCCCGGCCACCGCGAACACCATCGCGAAGCTCGCCACCGGCCTCGCCGACGACCTGCTCGGCAACACCATCCTGGCCAGCACCGCCCCGCTCGTGATCGCCCCGGCGATGCACACGGAGATGTGGAACAACGCGGCCACGGTCGCCAATGTGGCCACCCTCCGCGCCCGCGGCGTCATCGTCGTCGGGCCTGGGGTCGGCCAGCTCACCGGCGCCGACGCCGGAGCCGGCCGGATGGAAGAGCCCGACACCATCGTCGCCGCGGCCCTCGCCGCCCTTGCCTTGGCCGACCGCACCGATGGGCCAGGGGCCGACCTGGTCGGCAAGCACGTCGTGATCACCGCTGGCGGCACTCGCGAGCCCCTCGACCCCGTGCGCTTCCTCGGCAACCGTTCCAGCGGTAAGCAGGGGGTCGCCCTGGCGCAGGCCGCCCTGGCTCGGGGTGCGTCCGTGACCCTGATCGCCGCGAATCTCGAGGTTGCCGCACCAACAGCGGTGGAACTGCGGCTCGTGGGCACCGCGCTCGAGCTCGAGGCGGCCGTCACGGATGCCGCCGCCGGGGCCGACGCCGTGATCATGGCGGCCGCGGTCGCCGACTACCGGCCGGTGCAGGTGAGCGCCGGCAAGATCAAGAAAGACGAGACCGGCGACACCCTGCTGCTCGAACTGACCCGCAATCCCGATATCCTCGCCGGGCTCGCCCGGACGAAGCGCACGGGCCAGGTACTGATCGGGTTCGCCGCGGAGACGGAGCCGGATCCGGTTCGCCTGCTTGTACTCGGCCGCGAGAAAATGGCGCGCAAGGGCTGCGACTTCCTGGTGGTCAACCGCGTGGGCTGGGCGGAGGGTTTCGCCTCGGACCGTAACGCGATCACGGTGCTCGATCACGACGGAGATATAGTGTGTGAGGTCTCCGGAACCAAAATGTCGGTGGCCGGGCGCATCCTTGACCTGATCGGCTGAGACCGCTCGGGCATCCGGTCACCTGGGTTGCCGTCGCCGGCAAGGGCAGGGTCTCCGGCGCTTCCCGACCGGCACGACCGGGTGCCCGGTCGGCTCGGCCCGGTCTCAGCGGAGAATTTTTCACGTTCATTTCTTCTACACGTTGTTCTGCAACAGAGACGGGCAAGATGCGCGATCTACGCCTTTTCACTTCGGAGTCGGTAACCGAAGGTCACCCCGACAAGATCTGCGACCAGATCTCCGACAGCATTCTGGATGCGCTCCTGACGGAAGACCCGCACAGCCGGGTCGCCGTCGAGACCCTCGTCACCACCGGGCTCGTACACGTCGCCGGCGAGGTCAGCACCGAGGCCTACGTCGAGATCCCCTCAATCGTGCGCAAGTGCATCACCGATATCGGCTACGACTCTTCGGACGTCTGGTTCGACGGCCGCTCCTGCGGCGTGGAGATCTCCATCGGCGGCCAGTCGCCCGACATCGCGCAGGGCGTGGACAACGCCTTCGAGCGTCGGGAAGAGTCCAGTGTCGAGGACTTCGACCGCCAGGGGGCCGGCGACCAGGGCATCATGTTCGGATACGCCACCCGGGAGACCCCCCAGCTGATGCCGATCCCGATCTGGATCGCACACCGCCTCGCCGAACGCCTCGCCGAGGTGCGCAAGTCCGGCGAACTCGACTACCTTCGGCCCGACGGCAAGACCCAGGTCACCATCGGCTACGACGGCATCACGCCGCGCTCGGTCGAGACCGTCGTGCTGTCGACCCAGCACTCGCCGAAGGTGTCCAACGAGCAGCTGCGTGCGGAGGTCGAGGAACTCGTCATCCGCCCGGTGCTCGACCGCGTGGAACTGGACTC
The DNA here is from genome assembly GCF_004402765.1 of Cryobacterium sp. TMT2-17-1. Lineage (NCBI taxonomy): Bacteria > Bacillati > Actinomycetota > Actinomycetes > Micrococcales > Microbacteriaceae > Cryobacterium > Cryobacterium sp. TMT2-17-1. The sequence goes on along the minus strand of NZ_SOGC01000040.1, from coordinate 58,245 downwards.
GTCTGAACTGAATACGCTGATCAACCCGACCGGGCGGTTCGAGATCGGCGGCCCTCAGGGCGACGCCGGCCTCACCGGGCGCAAGATCATCATCGACACCTACGGCGGTTCCAGCCGGCACGGCGGGGGTGCGTTCAGCGGCAAGGACCCGTCGAAGGTCGACCGCTCCGCAGCGTACGCGATGCGCTGGGTGGCCAAGAACGCCGTGGCCGCCGGGCTGGCTGACCGTCTCGAGATTCAGGTGGCCTACGCCATCGGCAAGGCCTCGCCCGTCGGGCTCTACGTGGAGACCTTCGGCACCGGGGTGATGGCCGACCGGGACATCACCGCGGCGATCCGCGCGGTCTTCGACCTGCGCCCGGCCGCGATCATCCATTCCCTTGACCTGCTGCGCCCGATCTACGCGCAGACCGCCGTCTACGGCCACTTCGGCCGCGAGCTTCCCGACTTCACCTGGGAGCGCCTCGACCGGGTCGACGAGCTGAGAAGCGCTGCCGGACTGTGACCGGGCAGGCGCGGCGCCGATGACCCGCTCCGGCCTCGTGGCCCGGGTGCTCATCGACTCGCCGCTGCCGCAGCTCGACCACCTGTTCGATTACAGCATTCCCGATGAGCTCGCCGGCATCGCCCGGCCCGGCGTGCGCGTGCGGGTGCCGCTGCGCTCGGCCGGTCGCGTCGCCGACGGATACCTGATCGAGGTGTTGGGTGCGGCCGAGGGGCGCGGTGCGGTCGGACCGGCCGCAGGCCCGGAGGCGCTGCCGGGTCTCGAGGCTGGCACCGAATTCCGGGGCGCGCTCAGCCCGATCGAGAGCGTGGTCTCCGCCGCCCAGGTGCTCACCCCCGAGGTCTGGGAGCTCGCCCGTCGGGTCGCCGACCGGGCCTCGGGGAACGCGAGCGACATCATCCGTCTCGCCGTGCCCCCGCGCCAGGTCCGGGTGGAGAAAACCTGGCTGGCGGCGCGAACAGCGGATGCTTCCGCCCCGGCCGACGGGACGGCCGGTGTTGCCACCGTGGCCGAGCCTGGCGATGTGGCCGACCCCGCCACCCCCGCCGGGCCGGCCTGTTCCGATTACCCGGCCGGCACCCTCGACACGGCCGTCGCCACGGGGGCGCGCCTCTGCGTGGCCGCGGTGCCCGAGCTGCAACGGCTGCCGGACGGGCAGACCATCGGGAAGTGGGCGATCACCCTGGCCGAGCTCGCGGTGGCCGGCCTGGCCGCCGGGCGGAGCGCCATCCTCGTCGTGCCGGACTACCGCGACCAGGACCAGCTTCAGGCCGCCCTCGACCTGCTGGCCCCGGCCGACTCGGTCAGCCGCGTCGATGCACGCCAGCCCAACCCGGAACGCTATCGGGCCTTCCTGGCCGCCCTTGCCCCGGAACCCCGGATCGTGCTCGGCAATCGGTCGGCCGTCTACGCGCCGGCCCACGACCTCGGTCTGATCGCGCTCTTCGACGACGGCGACCCGCTGCACGGCGAACCGCTCAGCCCCTACGCGCACTCCCGCGACGCCGCGCTCGTGCGCCAGGGCCAGTCCGGCTGCGCCCTCGTCTTCCTCGGCCATACCCGCACCGTCGAGGTGCAGCGCCTGGTCGAGCTGGGCTGGCTCACTGCGGTGCACCCCGCGCAGAACCGGCATCCGCGGATCATCCCTACCGACTTCCAGTCCGAGCCCGACCAGCAGGCCCGCGCCGCGCGCATCCCGACGGCCGCGTGGCGGGCCGCCAAGGAGGCGCTGGCCCACGGCCCCGTGCTGGTGCAGGTGGCCAGCCCCGGCTACGCCCCGATGCTCGCCTGCCAGAGTTGCAAGAAGGCCGCCCGCTGCACCACCTGTCAGGGGCCGCTCGCTTTGGCCTCCAAGGACTCCACCCCGTCGTGTCGCTGGTGCGGGGCGCTGGCCGCCAACTGGAGCTGCACGCACTGCGAGGGGCGCGCCCTGCGGGTCGTCACCCTCGGCACCGGGCGAACCGCCGAAGAACTCGGCCGGGCGTTCCCCGGCGCGCGCATTATCGTCGCCGACGGCGACCATCCGCTGCAGCACCTCGGCGACGCCCCGGCCCTGGTGATCGCCACCCGCGGCGCGGAGCCCATCCCGACGGGTGGATACCGAGCCATCCTGCTGCTCGACGGCGAACGGATGCTCGCCCGGGAATCCCTGCGGGTCGGGGAGGACTGCCTGCGCTGGTGGTCCAACGCCGCATCCCTGGCGGCCCCAGGTGCCGCTGTGGTCCTGGTCGGCGTGGGCGGGCTCGTCGCCCGGGCGCTGAACTCCTGGCAGCCCGAGATGCTCGCCGCGTCGGAACTGGCCGATCGCCGCCAACTGCGATTCCCGCCCGCGGTGCGTGCTGCATCCGTCACCGGCACCGACGCCGACGTCGCCCTGGCCCTGGCAGAGCTGGCCGGGATGGACGGCGTCGATGTACTCGGCCCGGTCACCACGGAGGACCCCCTGGTGCGTGCGATCGTGCGGCTGCCCTACGCCAGCGGTGACGCCGTGGCCCGTGCGCTCAAGGCCGCGGTCGTGCGCAATGCCGCCCGCCGCCGGCGCCCGAAGGGGGCGGCCTTCCGCCCCGCGCCTACACTCAAAGTACGATTCGACGACCCGGAGCTGCTCTAAATGAAACTCGTCTTCGCCGGCACGCCGCAGGCGGCCGTGCCCAGCCTGGGCGCCCTGGCTCAGTCCCACCACGACCTCGCGGCCGTGATCACCCGGGCGGATGCCCCGTTCGGCCGCAAACGCGTGCTCACCCCCTCGCCGCTCGCGCGAGCCGCCGTCGAGAACGGGCTGCACGTGATCAAGGCCAATCGCCTCGACGAGGCCGCGACCGTGGAGATCGCCGCACTGCGACCCGACCTCGGCGTCATCGTCGCCTACGGCGGGCTCGTGCGTGAACCGCTCCTGTCGGTGCCCCGGCTCGGCTGGATCAACCTGCACTTCTCCCTGCTCCCGCGCTGGCGCGGTGCCGCTCCCGTGCAGCGCGCACTCATGGCCGGCGACGAGCAGACTGGTGCCGCCGTATTCCAGCTGGTTCCGGAACTCGACGCGGGCGCCGTGTTCGCGCAACTGACGCGGGCGATCGTCGAGGACGACACCGCGGGCAGCCTGTTGCGGGCGCTCAGCGACAGCGGCGCGCGTCTGCTGCTGCAGGTGATCGACGCCCTCGAAGCCGGCGGCGTCCAGGCGACCCCGCAGTCCGGTCCGGTCACCCTGGCCCCCAAGCTGACTCTCGCGGATGCCCGTATCGACTGGTCCGAACCGGCCGTCTCGGTGCGCAACCGGGTGCGCGGGGTCACCCCGGAGCCGGGCGCGTTCACGGTGCTCGGCGACGCCCGCCTCAAACTCCAGGGCGTTGCCCTGACCCAGGGATCCGAGCCGCAACCGGCCGGCCTGATCCGTGAGATCGACAAGAAAGTGCTGATTGGAACGGGGACCGAGCCGCTCGAGCTGGTCACCGTGCAACCGGCCGGAAAGACACAGATGAAGGCAATCGACTGGTGGCGCGGAGTGAATTGGACGGAGGTTGTCGCCTCATGAGCGACGACCGTCGCCAGGGGCGAAAGAACGACGTCCGTGCTCAGGGCGGCCGCGGCCTGGAGCGCCCGCAGACCGACTTCGTGCAGCCGGCCCGGCGGGTGGCCTACGAGGTCATCGCCGCCGTGCGGGAATCAGACGCCTACGCGAACCTGCTGCTGCCCAGCCGCATCAAGCGGGCGGCGCTCAGCACCGCGGATGCCGCATTGGCCACCGAGCTGACCTACGGCACCCTGCGTATGCAGGGCTTCTACGACCGGGTGATCGCCGACGCGGCCGGTCGGCCCGTCACCGTGATCGACCCGGCCATCCTGGACGTGCTACGTCTTGGTGCGCACCAGTTGCTCGCCACCCGGGTGGCCACCCACGCCGCCGTGAACGAGTCCGTCGAACTCGCCCGTCAGGTGGGCTCCCGCGCCACCACCGGTTTCACCAACGGGGTGCTGCGCACCATCTCCCGCTCCAGCGCCGACGAGTGGCGCGAACGCGTGCTCACCGAAGCCACCAGTGATGATGACCGCCTTGCCGCGGAGTACTCACACCCGATCTGGGTGGTGCGGGCGTTCCGGCAGTCGCTGCGCCTCGAGTGCCGAGAGACCGAGCTCGAGGAGCTGCTGTCGGCCGACAATGCCGCGCCCAAGGTGAACATGGTCATTCTGCCCGGCCTCAGCAACACCGAAGACACCGACGGTCTCGGCGTTGCCAACGACTTCTCGCCCATCGGTTTTGTGTTGGCCGGCGGCGACCCCGTGCACCTGATGCAGGACAGCGGCGGACGCCTTCGAGTGCAGGACGAGGGATCCCAGTTGGCGGCCCTCACGCTCAGTCGGGCCCGCCCGGTGGCGCCGGGAGAGCGTTGGCTCGACCTCTGCGCGGGCCCCGGCGGCAAGGCCTCCCTGCTTGCCTCCGAGGCGCTGGCCGGCGGGGCCAGCCTCGTCGCCAACGAGCTCGTCCCGGCCCGGGCCGCCCTCGTGCGTAAGGCGCTGACCGCCGTGCCCGGAGAGGTGCCTGTCTGGGAGGAGGACGGCACCCGGTTCGGAGACGATCATCCGAAGGAGTTCGACCGGATCCTGCTGGATGCTCCCTGCACCGGGCTCGGCGCGCTACGTCGGCGCCCGGAGGCCCGCTGGCGCAAGCAGCCCAAGGACGTCGCCGAGCTCTCCGATCTGCAGTCCGGGCTGATCCACGCGGCCCTTGGCGCGCTCAAGCCGGGCGGGGTGCTGGCCTACGTCACCTGCTCACCGCACATCGCGGAGACCCGCGGGATCGTGGCTACCGCGCTCAAGAGATGGGAGGGCCGTGTGCGCACTCTCGACACGGCATCCGTGCTGCAGGGGCTGAGCAGCTCCGAGCTCGACCTGCCCGGCGACGGGGGCAGCGTGCAACTGTGGCCGCATAGGCACGGCACTGACGCTATGTTCATCACCCTGCTCGAGCGCACGGAGTAGCCCGCGCACCCGGACCCCGCGCACCCGGGCCCCGCGCACCCGGACCCGGCGCATTCGGGCCCTGCGCATTCGGGCCCCGGCCTCGACCCAATCTGACGGAGATTCTGGCTCCCCTGGTTCTTCCGTGAGCATGGCCCGGCCGAGCCCGCGCGTGTGGCTAAGGCAGGACATCCGTCCCGCGCGTTCACCGGTGCCGCGAGTCAGTGCGGCACCGGGGTAGATATCCAATCCGGCCGGTGGGATCTCCTGAGTTGACCACGACACTCACGAATGCGCAGCGGTTCTGGCGCGGGCGGGGCGAGTGTCCGGCCCGCCCGACGGCAACCGGTGGATGCGTCGTTCCTGCGGCTGCGGCTCTGCCTCGGCCAGCCGGCATGCGGGCGGGCGGACGTCGCCCCGGCCGCGCCCGCGCGTCGCGTGGCCAACTCAGGACATCCGTCGTCCGGGCTGCCCAGCCGCCGCGGACCAGTACGGGACCAGTTCGGATGCCGGTGTAGCCGGACGGACCTCCTGCGTTAGCCACAACCCGCGCCGAATCTGCGGCAGGGCTTGTGAGGTCCAGGCACTCGCATCCTTCTCCGTCGCAGCCCCAACGAATTCGACGGAGATTCTGGTTGAAAACTACTTTTTTGAAAGGTTCTCGGCCCATTTCGGCAAAATCTCCGTCGAATTCGTTCGGGACGGGATCGCTCCAGGGCCTTGGACTCGACCGGCAGGGGACTTTCGAGCCGCCGGGGCTCGCCGCAGTAGGGTGAAGGCATGGTCACCCGGATTAACCCCAGCATTCTCGCCGCCGACTTCGCCAATCTCGAACGGGACCTGGGGCGCATCCGCACCGCCGACCTGGTGCACGTCGACATCATGGACAACCATTTTGTACCGAATCTGACGTTCGGACCGCCTGTCGTCGACCGCCTCGCCCAGGTCTCCCCGCTGCCCTTCGACCTGCACCTGATGATCGAGAACCCGGAGCGTTGGGCGCTCGGCTACGCCGAAGCCGGCGCGTTCTCGGTCACCTTCCACGCGGAGGCCACGACCAACCCGGTCGGCCTGGCCCGCAAGCTGCGCTCGATCGGCGCCCGGGCCGGCATCGCCCTCAAGCCCGGCACGGCCATCGAGCCCTACCTCGAGCTTCTGCCCGAATTCGACCAGGTGCTCGTGATGACCGTCGAACCCGGCTTCGGGGGGCAGAGCTTCATGCCCTCCACCATGCGCAAGCTCCGCACCCTGGCGGAGGCCGTGAAGAAGTCCGGCCTGGACGTCTGGCTGCAGGTCGACGGCGGCATCACCGAGGACACCATCGTCATCGCCGCCGAGGCCGGGGCGAACACGTTCGTCGCCGGCTCCAGCGTGTTCAACGCCGCGGACCCGGCGAAGCAGATCGCCCTGTTGCGCGCCGCCGCGACCGAACACCAGCACGCGCACTAGTACCCTAGTCAGGTGAAGACTTTTGACGACCTGTTCGCTGAACTGAGCGACAAAGCACGGACCCGGCCCGACGGCTCGGGGACCGTGCGCGAACTCGACGCCGGCGTACATGCCATCGGCAAGAAGATCGTCGAAGAAGCCGCCGAGGTCTGGATGGCCGCCGAGTTCCAGAGCGACGACGAAACCGCCGCCGAGATGAGCCAGCTGCTGTACCACGTGCAGGTGATGATGCTGGCGAAGGGGCTGACCCCCGCCGACCTGTACCGCCATCTGTGACGCGTCATCAGAGAGACTCCACCCGGTTGACCCCGTGAGACCTGTTCGCCAGAACCTGAAGACGCAGAGAGTGCCCAAATGCTGAGAATTGCCGTGCCCAACAAGGGCTCGTTGTCCGAAACCGCCGCGCAGATGCTGTTCGAGGCCGGCTACACCGGCCGCCGCGACCCGCGCGACCTCGTCGTCGCCGACCCCCGCAACGACGTGGAGTTCTTCTACTTGCGTCCCCGCGACATCGCCACCTATGTGGGCTCCGGAGCCCTCGACGTGGGAATCACCGGGCGCGACCTGCTGCTCGACTCGGGCTCCACCGCCCAGGAGATCGCCAGCCTCGACTTCGGCGACTCCACCTTCCGCTTCGCCGGCCCCGCAGGCCGCTTCACCGACCTGGCCGACCTGTCCGGCCATCGCGTCGCCACCAGCTACCCCGGACTGGTCGAGGCCTTCCTCGCCGAGCACGACGTCAGCGTGACACTGGTCACCCTCGACGGCGCGGTCGAGTCCGCCGTTCAGCTCGGCGTGGCGGATGCCGTCGCCGACGTCGTCTCCACCGGCTCCACGCTGCGCAAGGCCGGCCTCGAGATCTTCGGCCCGGTCATCCTGCAGTCCACGGCCGTGCTGATCAGCTCCGAGAACGACAAGCCCGGCATCGCGACCCTCCTGCGCCGCTTGCAGGGCGTGCTCGTGGCCCGCCAGTACGTGCTGATGGACTACGACATCCCGCAGACGCTCCTCGACGACGCCTGCCTGCTGGCGCCCGGCATCGAGTCGCCCACCGTATCGTCCCTGCACGACCCGGAATGGGTTGCCGTGCGTGTGATGATCCCGCGCCTGAACACGAACCATGTCATGGACGCCCTCTACGAGCTCGGGGCGCGCGCCATCCTGATCAGCTCCATTCACAACGCCCGCTTGTAACGGGCTGACCGGCGGTACCCAGATGCGGCGACACACAATGGAGGCACAATCGTGAGTCTTTCGGTGCGGGTCATACCCTGCCTCGACGTGGCCGACGGCCGCGTGGTCAAGGGCGTGAACTTCCAGAATCTGCGAGACGCGGGCGATCCGGTCGAACTCGCCCGCCGGTACTACGAGCAGGGAGCCGACGAACTCACCTTCCTCGATGTGACCGCCACGGTGGACAACCGTGCCACCACCTATGACGTCGTGCGCGCCACCGCAGAGCAGGTCTTCATCCCGCTTACGGTGGGCGGCGGCATCCGCACGGTCGAGGACGTGTCCCGGCTGCAGGCCAGTGGTGCCGACAAGGTCGGAGTCAACAGCGCCGCCATCAAGCGGCCCGCCCTGATCGGCGAGATCGCCGACCGGTTCGGCTCCCAGGTACTCGTGCTCTCGCTTGATGTGAAGCGTAGCGGGCGCACCGAGTCCGGCTTCGTCGTCACCACCCACGGTGGCCGCACCGAAACCGACCTGGACGCTCTCGCCTGGGCGCAGACGGCCGTCGGGCTGGGGGTCGGCGAGCTGCTCGTCAACTCCATCGACGCCGACGGCACGAAGGCGGGCTTCGACGTCGAACTCATCACGCTGATGCGCGCCCTGAGCACCGTTCCGGTGATCGCCTCCGGCGGCGCCGGCCGGGTCGAGGATTTTCCCCCGGCCATCGCGGCGGGGGCGGATGCCGTGCTCGCGGCATCCGTGTTCCACAGCGGCCAGCTGACCGTCGGCGACATCAAGGCGGAGCTCCGGCACGCCGGAATGCCCGTGCGCTGATGATGCTGTGCCTTACCCGACCCGAAACGGCTCCGTAAATGACCGATGTACTCTCCACCCTCGACGACGCCCTGGCCAGGGCCGTCTTCAACTCCGACGGCCTGCTGCCGGCGGTGATCCAGCAGTGGGACACCAGTGAGGTGCTCATGCTCGGCTGGATGAACCGGGAAGCGCTGCGCCGCACGCTCACCGAGGGGCGCGTGACGTTTTGGTCGCGCAGTCGCCAGGAATTCTGGCGCAAGGGCGACATCTCCGGCCACGGCCAGTATGTGAAGTCCGCCGCGCTCGACTGTGACGCGGACACCCTCCTGGTGCAGGCGGACCAGGTCGCAGCAGCCTGCCACACCGGCTCCCGCACCTGTTTCGACGGGCGCGGCATCGAGGTCGTGACCGGCGCCCGCCCCGCGGCACCCGACGTGGCAGCAGACCGGGCAACCACCCAAAAACCGAAGGACTGACCATGGCACCGAACAGCTCCGGCCCAGCCCCGACGACCACCGCCGGGCAGTTCGCGCTCCAGATCGACGACCACCGGGTGTTCCCCGTGGTGCGCGAACTCTTCGCCGACGGCGAAACCCCGGTGGGCATCTACCGCAAGCTCGCTGCCGGCCAGCCCGGTAGCTTTCTGCTCGAGTCCGCCGAGCAGGGCGGCATTTGGTCGCGGTTCTCGTTCGTGGGCGTGTCCTCGTTCGGCGTGCTCACCCAGCAGGGCGACGAGACCCGCTGGCTCGACTATGGCCTCTCGGCTGAGCGCGCCCTCGGCGACGCCACCGGCCTCGGCCCGCTGGCGGCTCTCGCGGCCCTCCACGAACGCTGGGAAACCCCGCGGATGCCCGGCCACCCACCCCTGACCGGCGGCCTCGTCGGATTCATCGGCTGGGAGGCGATCCGCCAGATCGAGCGCCTGCCGAATCGCCCGCCGGCGGACTACGACGTGCCGGGCCAGGCCTTCAGCTTCGTGGCCGACCTCGTCGTGATCGACCACAAATTCGGCACCGTGCAGCTCATTGCCAACGTTCTCAACGACGGCCACGACGAACCGGATGCCCTCTGGGCCGCCGCCCAGGACCGGCTCGACGCCCTGCAGTCTCGCCTGGCCGAGCCCTCCGAGACCTGGCTCGCAGAGGTCGACCTCGCCACGCCCGCCTCCCCGACGAACCGCACCCGACGTGAGGACTTCCTCGCCGCTGTCGACGTCGCCAAGGAGCACATCGTCGACGGTGACGTGTTCCAGGTGGTCGTCTCCCAGCGGTTCGACCAGGAGTGCACGGCGGACCCCATCGACGTCTACCGGGTGCTGCGCAGCCTCAACCCGTCGCCCTACATGTACCTGCTGAGCCTGGAATCGCCGGAGAAGGAGACTTACTGGATCGTGGGCTCCTCCCCGGAGGCCTTGGTGAAGGTGCAGAACGACCGCGTGTTCACGCATCCGATCGCGGGCTCGAAGCCGCGCGGCACGACCCCGGAGGCCGACGCCGACTTCGAAGCCGAGCTCGCGGGCGACGCCAAGGAACGCGCCGAGCATCTGATGCTCGTGGACCTGGCCCGCAACGACCTGCTCAAGGTGTGTGCACCCGGCTCGGTCGAGGTGACCGAGTTCATGCGCATCGAGCGGTTCAGCCACATCATGCACCTCGTCTCCTCGGTGGAGGGGAACCTGCTGCCGGGCCGGTCCGCGATCGACGTCTTCCGCGCCACGTTCCCGGCCGGCACTCTCTCCGGGGCCCCGAAACCGCGCGCCCTCGAGATCATCGACGCGCTCGAGCCCGCGCAGCGCGGCGTGTACGGGGGGGTGGTCGGCTACTTCGGGTTCGCCGGGGACGCGGACCTGGCCATCGCCATTCGGACCGCAACGATCATGAATGGCGTCGCCCGCGTGCAGGCCGGCGGCGGCCTCGTCGCGGACTCCGACCCGGCGTCGGAATACCAGGAGTCGCAGAACAAGGCCGCGGCGCCCCTTCGCGCAGTCGCGGTCGCGAACGCCATGAAGCGGGTGCGCTAGGTGGCATCCGCACGGCGCCTCAAGCTCGGGCACATCCTCGTGGTGCTGGCGGCCAGCGGTCTGGCCCTGCTGGCCTGGACCCAGGTCTGGGTGAACGTCATCGTGGAGCAGTCCGGCTCGGCTGTGCACAGCCTCGAGGTGTCCGGCTCCACGGCCGCCCCCGGGGTGACAGCCCTTGCCCTCGCCGGACTGGCCCTCGCCGGTGCCCTGAGTATCGCCGGTCCCGTCATCCGGGTGGTCCTCGGCCTGCTTCAGGTTCTGCTCGGCTTCTCCGTGTGCCTTTCGGCTATTTTGGCCGTCACCGATCCGGCGGCGGCCAGTGCCGGCGCGGTCACCGATGCCACCGGAATCTCCGGCGCAGACTCGGTCGTCGACGCCGTCGCCTCGGCGGCCGTGACCCCGTGGCCGTTCATCGCGCTGCTCGCCGGCGTGGTCATGGGCGGCGCCGGGGTCGGGGTGCTCGTCACGTCCCGGCGTTGGCCCGGACCGACGTCCCGCTACCAGGCCGTGCGATTCGAAGCGGCCGAGTCGGCCGAGTCGGCCGAGTCGGCCGAGGCGACGGATGCCGGCGATTCCGACGCCGCGGACGTTTCCGCACCCGAACGTGACGCCATCGACGACTGGGACGGGCTGAGCCGCGGCGAAGACCCCACCACCCCGCAGTGAATCGAGACCTGATTCCCGGTTTCACCTGGTGCGCTGGGGAGGCCGGGGAACCGTGGGGCCGCTAGACTTGACTTGTCCGTCAGCGCACAAGAGGAGAATCATGAGCTTTGAATCGGTAGACCCAGGTGAAGGCCATTCGATCGCGGCCTGGACCGCCGTCACCATCATGCTTCTCGCCGTCGCGATCGGCACCGTTGCCTTCTTTCTGGTGATCCCTTGGCTCGTCTGGGCATCCGTCGGCCTGCTGGTGGTTGGCCTGCTGGTCGGCCGGATCCTCGCCAAAATCGGTTACGGCGTAGCCGATACGGCTCACCTGGGCCACTAGTCGAGTGCTGTCTGATCTTCTAGCCGGGGCCGTCGCCGACGCTGAACTTCGTCGGGCCGCCCGTCCGTTCGCCATCGTCGAGTCAACCGCTCTCGACCAAACTCCCGCGATCGATGCCCTGGCGGTGCTCGCACCCGCCGATCAGGTCAAGATCATCGCGGAGGTCAAGCGCGCCAGCCCGTCCCGGGGCACCCTGGCCGAGATTTCGGACCCTGCCGCCCTCGCCGTCTCCTACGAGTTCGGCGGCGCCAGCGCGATCAGCGTGCTCACCGAAGGTCGCAAGTTCCTCGGCTCCCTGTCAGACCTCGAGCAAGTGCGATCCGCCGTGCGCATCCCGGTGCTGCGTAAAGACTTCATCGGCTTGCCGTACCAGGTCTTCGAGGCCAGGGCGGCAGGTGCCGACATGGTTCTGCTCATCGTCGCCGCACTCGACCAGACCACCCTGGTCTCCCTGCACGACCTCGTGCGCCAGCTCGGCATGACCGCGCTGGTCGAGACCCATAGCGCCGAGGAGGTCGACCGTGCCCTGGCCATTGGCGCAAGCCTCGTCGGGGTAAACGCCCGCGACCTGTCCACGTTCCAACTCGATCAGGACCTGTTCGGCAGGCTCGCGGACCGGATCCCCTCGGGCGTCGTCCGCGTCGCCGAATCGGCCGTCAAGACCGCCGCCGACGTGGCGCACTACCGCGCCGCCGGCGCCGACATCGTGCTCGTCGGCGAGGCCCTCGTCACAAACGATCCCATCCGAACCCTCTCCGAATTCCTGGCGGTTTAAATGTCAACGTCCCTCAGAACAGAAGCAGGCCCGTACTTCGGCGACTTCGGCGGGAGGTTCGTGCCGGAGTCCCTCGTGGCTGCCCTCGACGAGCTGACCGACGAGTACGCTCTGGCACGGCAGGACCCGGCCTTCGCGGCCGAATTGATGGAATTGCACCGGAGCTACACCGGGCGCCCGTCCATCATCACCGAGGTGCCCCGGTTCGCCGCGCACGCCGGCGGTGCCCGCATCATCCTCAAGCGGGAAGACCTCAACCACACCGGCTCGCACAAAATCAACAATGTGCTCGGCCAGGCTCTTCTCACCAAGCGCATCGGCAAGTCCCGCGTCATCGCCGAGACGGGCGCCGGGCAGCATGGCGTGGCGGCCGCGACGGCCGCCGCCCTGTTCGGGCTCGACTGCGTCGTCTACATGGGCGAGGTCGACACGGAGCGCCAGGCCCTGAATGTGGCCCGGATGCGACTGCTCGGCGCCGAGGTCGTGCCGGTCAAGACCGGGTCCCGCACCCTGAAAGACGCCATCAACGACGCCATGCGTGACTGGGTCACCAACGTTGAGACCACCAACTACATCTTCGGTACCGTCGCCGGGCCGCATCCGTTTCCGGCCATGGTGCGCGACTTCCAGAAGATCATCGGCGAGGAGGCCCGCCAGCAGGTGCTGGACCTCACCGGCCGCCTCCCCGACGCGGTCACCGCCTGCGTCGGCGGTGGTTCGAACGCCATGGGTATCTTCCACGCGTTCCTCGACGACCCGGAGGTGGCCCTGGTCGGCTACGAGGCCGGCGGTGACGGCGCGGAGACCCTGCGCCATGCGGCGACGATCACCAAGGGGCGCCCCGGCATCCTGCACGGCGCCCGCAGCTTCCTGCTGCAGGACGAAGACGGTCAGACCGTGGAGTCGCACTCCATCTCTGCGGGTCTGGACTACCCGGGGGTGGGCCCGGAACATGCGTGGCTCGCCAGTATCGGCCGGGCCACCTACCTGCCGGTCACCGATGACGAGGCGATGAGCGCCCTCCGGCTGCTCAGCCGCACGGAGGGCATCATCCCCGCCATCGAGTCGGCGCACGCCCTCGCCGGCACCTTGGACCTCGGCAAGCAGCTCGGACCTGACGCCACCATCCTGGTAAACCTCAGCGGACGCGGCGACAAGGACATGGAAACCGCGGGTCGGTACTTCGACCTGCTCGACAAGGGCGCGGAACAGTCATGAGCACGGAAACAGGTACGGGTTCCACGACCGGAACGACGAGCACGGTCGAGGCGACAATCGCCCGTCGCCGCTCCGAGGGCGGCGGTGCTCTGATCGGCTACCTGCCCGTCGGGTTTCCCACCCTGACCGAGAGCATCGACGCGGCCGTGGCACTCGCGCAGAACGGTGTCGACGTCATCGAGCTGGGCCTGCCGTACACCGATCCCGTCATGGACGGGCCAGTGATCCAGGCGGCCACCCAGCAGGCTCTGGCCAACGGCTTTCGGCTGCGGCACGGGATCGAGGCCGTCGCGGCGATCACCGCCCAGGTGAACGTGCCCGTTCTGGTCATGACCTACTGGAACCCGATCATGCAGTACGGCGTGGACCGGTTCGCCGACGACCTGCTCGCGGCGGGAGGCGCCGGGCTGATCACGCCCGACCTCATCCCCGACGACGCGGCCGCCTGGGTGGGAGCCAGCACGCGAACCGGACTCGACCGTGTCTTCCTCGCCGCCCCGTCGTCGTCCGATGCCCGGCTGCGTCAGGCAGTGGACGCCAGCCGCGGCTTCGTCTACGCGGCCTCCACCATGGGAATCACCGGCGCCCGCGGCGACGTGGACTCCGCCGCGCGGGTGCTCGTCGACCGCCTCCGCGCCGTCGGGTCCACCAGCGCGTGCGTCGGACTCGGCATCTCCACCCCGGAGCAGGTGCGGGAGATCCTCGCCTACGCCGATGGCGCCATCGTCGGTTCCGCCCTGGTCAAGGCACTGTCCGACGGGGGAGTGCCGGCCCTGGCCGTCCTCACCCGTGACCTCGCGGCCAGTGCCCGGGATCTGCGCCCCGCCGTCTGATCCCCGCCATCGAAGCACCCAAAAGCTAAGGTAAGTTGACCGAGGCGGTCACGGGGCCTCCCCGGCGCCACGATGAAAGGTAGTCCCCAGGTGTCTTTTCTTCTGAGCATCCCGAGCCCGAGCCCCGAATGGAGCTCGTTCACCCTCGGCCCGTTCACCATCCACGCCTACGCCCTCTGCATTCTGGCAGGGATCATCGCCGCCACCGTCATGACGAGCCGCCGACTGTCTGCGCGCGGCGGAGAGCCGGGCGTGGTGCTGGACATCATCCTGTGGGCCGTTCCTCTCGGCATCGTCGGCGCGCGCTTCTACCATGTGTTCACGCACCCCTCCGACTACTTCTTCGAGGGTGCCAACCCTCTCGAGGTGTTCGCCATTTGGAACGGCGGCAACGCCATCTTCGGAGCGCTCCTGGGCGGGGCCGTCGGCGCTTACATCGGCTGCCGCATCTCGGGCATCCGGTTCTGGGCCTTCGCGGACGCCCTGGCACCGGGGATGCTCGTGGCGCAGGCCATGGGCCGTCTCGGCAACTGGTTCAACGAGGAGCTCTTCGGTCTGCCGACCGACCTGCCCTGGGGCCTCGAGGTGTCCGCGGCGAACCCGGCCCTCCCGATCGGGCTTCCCCCCGAAACGTTGTTTCACCCAACCTTCCTCTACGAGATGGTCTGGAACGTGGTCGGCGTCGTCCTGATCCTCGCGATCGAACGCAAGGTCGCGCTCCGCTGGGGCAAGGCCTTCGGCGTCTACCTGATTTGGTATGGCCTCGGCCGCAGCTTCTTCGAATCGATCCGGGTCGACCCGAGCGAGATGTTCTTTGGCCTCCGCACCAATGTGTGGGCCGCTTTCGCCGCCATCCTGCTGGGAATCATCCTGATCGTCGTGCAGAGCAAGCGCCACACGGGCCTGCCCGCGAGCGTGTACATTCCCGGCCGCGAGTGGAAGGGGCCCGACGCTGAGGTAGAATCTGATGAGTTTGATTCGGACCCCAAGGATCACGGTGATAAGGCCGTCGGTCTCGCCGGATCAGACGACGTTGCAGCCACAAGCACCAGCAACTCGCGCCTCTAGGCTCAAGGTTGACTCCAACCTGTTCCACGGCTTGTGACCCGGTATGACGGGCCGCCGCGCACATGTCTACCTGAGCGGGCCAGCGTCGTCCCCACTCGCCAGTTACTTTTGTGAGGACGGTCCAATGCCGCAAACACCCCTCTTCTCGCGCTTCAGCGCAGTGCCGAAGCCGCAGGGCTTGTACAACCCGGCCGATGAGCGCGATGCCTGCGGCCTCGCCATGGTTGCCACGCTTCGGGGCACCGCCGGGCACGACATCATCACCCTCGCCCTCGACGCGCTGCGCAACCTCGAGCACCGCGGTGCGGTCGGATCGGATGCCGGCACCGGAGACGGCGCGGGCATCATCACTCAGGTTCCCGACGAGTTCCTGCGGTCGGTCACCGATTTCGCCTTGCCCGCGGCGGGCCGCTACGCCGTCGGCAATGTGTTCCTGCCGATCGATCCCACCAAGCGCAGCGGCATCAAGCGCCAGATCAACCGGATCGCCCTCGAAGAGGGACTGGTGATCCTCGGCTGGCGCGAAGTTCCCGTGCGCCCCGACGAGGTCGGCACCCTGGCGCGCGCGGCCATGCCGGCCATCCAGCAACTGTTCGTGCAGAGCGCCCGCACGACCGAGGCCGGCGACACGCTCGGCGACATCGCGCTGGACCGCCAGGCAGTCAGGCTGCGGAAGCGTGCCGAACGCGAGCTGGAGATCTACTTCGCCTCACTGTCCTGTCGCACCGTGGTCTACAAGGGTATGGTCACGACGCTTCAGCTGGAGCCGTTCTACCCGGACCTGTCCGATCCGCGCTTCGTCTCCAAGCTCGCCCTCGTGCACTCCCGCTACTCCACCAACACGTTCCCGTCCTGGCCGCTCGCGCAGCCGTTCCGCATGATCGCGCACAACGGCGAGATCAACACGGTTCAGGGCAACCGCAACTGGATGCAGGCGCGCCAGTCGCAGCTCGAATCCGACCTGCTCGGCGACCTGGCGCCGCTGCTCCCGATCGTCACCCCCGGCGGCAGCGATTCGGCCTCGTTCGATGAGGTCGTTGAGCTGCTCAGCCTGTCGGGGCGTTCGCTCCCGCACGCCGTCATGATGATGGTGCCGGAGGCCTGGGAGAACCAGACCGACCTCGACGCCGAACGCCGTGCGTTCTACGAGTACCATTCCATGCTGATGGAGCCGTGGGACGGCCCGGCCGCGATCGTGTTCACCGACGGATCCCTCGTCGGCGCCACCCTCGACCGCAACGGGCTGCGCCCCGGCCGCTACCTCATCACCGACGACGGCCTCGTCGTGCTCGCCAGCGAGATCGGGGTGCTCGACATCGACCCCAACCGGGTGGTGCGCAAGGGCCGCCTGCGTCCCGGCAAGATGTTTCTGGTCGACACGGTCGCCGGACGCCTGATCGAAGACGACGAGATCAAGGCCGACCTCGCGGCCAGCGAGCCGTGGGGAACCTGGCTGGACGCCGGGCGCATCAACCTCAAGGATCTGCCCGAGCGGGAGCACATCGTGCACCCGCCGGCATCCGTCGTGCGCCGCCAGCGCACCTTCGGCTACACCGAGGAGGAGGTGCGCATCCTGCTCGCGCCGATGGCTCGCCTCGGCGGGGAACCGCTCGGCGCGATGGGCTCCGACACCCCCATCGCCGTGCTCAGCGACCGACCCCGGCTGCTCTTCGATTACTTCACGCAGCAGTTCGCTCAGGTGACCAACCCGCCGCTCGACTCGATCCGCGAGGAAGTTGTCACTTCCCTCAAGCTCGGGCTCGGTCCGGAACGCAACCTCCTCTCGGTGGGCCCCGAGCACGCCCGGCAGGTCGTGCTCGATTTCCCCGTGATCGACAACGACGAGTTGGCGAAGATCCAGCACATCGACACCGCGCCGGGCAGCCGCACCACCAGGACCATTCGCGGGCTCTACCGGTTCGAAGACGGGCCGGACGCCTTGGAGGCCCGCATCAAGGAGATGTGCGCCGAGGCCGACGCCGCCATCGACGACGGCGCGATGTTCCTCGTCCTGTCCGACCGGGATTCCAACAAGGATCTGGCCCCGATCCCGTCGCTGCTGATGATTGCCGCGGTTCACCACCACCTGATCCGCACCGAGAACCGCATGAAGGTCGGCATCGTGGTCGAGGCCGGCGATGTGCGCGAGGTGCACCACGTCGCCCTCCTGATCGGCTACGGCGCATCCGCCGTGAACCCGTACCTTGCGATGGAAACGTGCGAGGATTTGGTGCGCAGTGGCTACATCACGACCGGCACGCCCGAACAGGCCGTGCGCAACGTGATCAAGGCCCTCGGCAAGGGCGTGCTCAAGATCATGTCCAAGATGGGGATCTCGACCGTCTCCTCCTACGCCGGCGCGCAGACCTTCGAGGCCGTGGGACTGAGCCAGGAATTCATCGACCAGTACTTCACCGGCACCACGAGCAAGCTCGGCGGCATCGGCATCGAGGTGGTCGCGGCCGAGAATGAGGCCCGGCACCGGGCCGCCTACCCCGAGGATGCCGCGGTCACCGCGCACGAACGCCTCGCGACCGGAGGTGAGTACCAGTGGCGCCGCGACGGGTCTCCGCACCTGTTCAACCCGGACACCATTTTCCGGCTCCAGCATTCCACCCGCACGCGCAGCTACGACATCTTCCGCGAGTACACGAAACTCGTCGACGACCAGGCGACGAGCCTGATGACGCTGCGCGGCATGTTCACCTTCACCACCGGCAAGCGCCACCCCGTGCCGCTGGACGAGGTGGAACCGATCTCCTCGATCGTGAAGCGCTTCGCGACGGGGGCGATGAGCTACGGATCGATCTCCGCCGAGGCGCACGAGACCCTCGCCATCGCAATGAACCGCCTCGGGGGCAAGTCCAACACCGGTGAGGGTGGAGAAGACCTTGACCGCCTGCTCGACCCGGAGCGACGCAGCGCCGTCAAGCAGGTGGCATCCGGCCGGTTCGGTGTGACCAGCATGTACTTGTCCCACGCCGACGACATCCAGATCAAGCTGGCGCAGGGAGCCAAGCCCGGCGAGGGCGGCCAGCTGCCGCCCACGAAGGTCTACCCGTGGATCGCCCGCACCCGGCACGCGACCGCCGGCGTCGGCCTGATCTCGCCGCCCCCGCACCACGATATCTACTCGATCGAAGACCTCAAACAGTTGATCTTCGACCTGAAGCGGGCGAATCCGACCGCACGCATCCACACCAAGCTCGTCAGCCAGTCCGGTATCGGCGCGGTCGCCGCCGGAGTGGCCAAGGCCCTGTCCGACGTCATTCTCATCTCCGGTCACGACGGCGGAACCGGCGCGAGCCCGCTCAACTCCCTCAAGCACGCGGGGACCCCCTGGGAACTCGGCCTGGCCGAAACGCAGCAGACCCTGATGCTCAACGGGATGCGCGACCGGGTCGTGCTGCAGGTCGACGGCCAGTTGAAGACCGGCCGTGACGTCATCATCGGAGCGTTGCTCGGCGCCGAGGAGTTCGGCTTCGCTACCGCCCCGCTGATCGTGGAGGGCTGCGTCATGATGCGCGTCTGCCACCTGGACACCTGCCCCGTCGGGGTGGCCACCCAGAATCCCGAGCTGCGCAAACGTTTCACTGGCAAGGCCGAGCACGTGATCAACTTCTTCGAGTTCATCGCTCAGGAGGTGCGCGAGTACCTCGCCGAGCTCGGATTCCGCAGCCTCGACGAGGCCATCGGCCACCGGGAGGTGCTCGACGTCAACGGGGCGCTTACGCACTGGAAGGCCTCCGGACTCGACCTGTCGCCCATCCTCGTCGGTCCGGACTTCTCCGCGGGGGAGCCCCGGCAGTCCGGTCGCCCTCAGGAGCACGAACTTGAGCTCCACTTCGACAACGAACTGATCCGGCAGAGCGCCAGTGTGCTTGAACATGGTGGGCAGGTCTCGATCTCCCTGCCCATCCGAAACACCGAGCGGGCCGTGGGCACCATGCTCGGCCACGAGGTCACCGTGCGCCACGGCGAGAACGGGCTGCCGTCCGGTTCCATCGACGTCACCCTCACCGGCAGCGCCGGACAGTCCTTCGGCGCGTTCCTGCCGAGCGGCATCATCCTGCGGCTCGAGGGTGACTCCAACGACTACGTCGGCAAGGGTCTCTCCGGTGGCCAGATCACCGTGCGACCCGACCGGGGCAGCCTGTTCCCGGCCGAGCAGAACGTGATCGCCGGTAACGTCATCGGCTACGGCGCGACCCAGGGCAGCATGTTCATCCGCGGCATCGTGGGCGAACGCTTCCTGGTGCGCAACTCCGGGGCCACCGCCGTCGTCGAGGGCGTCGGAGATCACGCCCTCGAATACATGACCGGGGGACTGGCGGTCATCCTGGGCGAAACGGGGCGCAACCTGGGTGCCGGTATGTCTGGCGGAACCGCCTACGTCTACGGTCTTCGTACCGAGAATGTCAACCGGCAGGCCCTCGACTCCGGCGAACTCACACTTCTGCCGCTCGGCGGCGCGGACCGCGAGATCGTGCGCGACTTGCTCGGACAGCATCATGACCAGACCGAGTCCGCCCTGGCGGCCCGGCTGCTGGCCGATTTCGAGACCACCATGTCCACATTCGTCAAGGTGCTACCGCGCGACTACGCGGCCGTCCTGGCAACCAGGCAGATCGCCGTCGACGAGGGCCTCGACCCCGATGGCGTCGTCGTTTGGAACCGCATTCTGGAGGCAACCAATGGCTGATCCGAAAGGATTCCTCAAGACCACGGACCGGGAGCTTCCGGCCCGCCGTCCCGTATCCGTTCGTCTGATGGACTGGAAAGAGGTCTACGAGCAGGGCGACGCGACGCAACTGAAACGCCAGGCCGGCCGCTGTATGGACTGCGGTGTGCCGTTCTGTCAGCAGGGCTGCCCGCTCGGCAACATCATTCCGGAATGGAACGACCTCACCTGGCGGGACGAGGGTCGACAGGCCATCGAACGTCTCCATGTCACCAACAACTTCCCGGAGTTCACCGGGCGTCTCTGCCCGGCACCCTGTGAGTCGGCCTGCGTTCTCGGAATCAGTCAGCCGCCGGTCACGATCAAGCAGGTTGAGGTCTCCATCATCGACCAGGCCTTCGCCAACGGATGGGTGCAGCCCCAGCCGCCCGGACGCCTCACCGGCAAGACGATCGCGGTCGTCGGCTCTGGCCCGGCCGGCCTCGCGGCCGCGCAGCAGCTCACGCGGGCCGGTCACACGGTGGCGGTCTTCGAGCGCGACGACCGGATCGGCGGGCTTTTACGTTACGGCATCCCGGACTTCAAGATGGAGAAGAAGCACCTCGAGACCCGACTCGGCCAGATGACGGCCGAGGGCACCCGCTTCCGAGCAGGCGTCACCATCGGGGTCGACATCACCTGGGATGACCTCCGGGCCCGCTATGACGCTGTGGTGGTCGCCACGGGGGCCCTGGTACCCCGCGACCTGCCGATCCCCGGGCGCGACCTGCCCGGAGTGCACTTCGCCATGGAATACCTCGTGCAGCAGAACAAGGTCGGCGCCGGCGACACTGTTGACCAGCAGATCACCGCCGAGGGCAAGCACGTGGTCGTACTCGGCGGCGGCGACACCGGCGCCGACTGTATCGGTACCGCGCACCGCCAGGCCGCGGCATCCGTCACGAATCTCGCCATCGGCCGCCAACCGGGCATGGAACGGGCGGAACACCAGCCGTGGCCGCTGTCACCGACGCTGTTCGAGGTGTCGAGCGCCCACGAAGAGGGCGGCAACCGCGAGTACCTGGTGTCGACGGTGGAGTTCCTGGCCAACGAGGCGGGTGAGGTGCGCGCCATCCGCGTGGCCGAGACCGAATTCCGGGGCGGACGCCGGGTGCCCAAGGCCGGAACGGAGCGCGAGATCCCTGCGGATCTGGTTCTCCTGGCCATGGGCTTCACCGGTCCTGAATCACGCGAGCTGACCGACCAGCTGCACGTGCCGGTCGATGGGCGGAGTAATGTCGAGCGTGACGTTAATTACCAGACCAGCCATGAAGGCGTGTTCGTTGCTGGTGATGCCGGCCGTGGCCAGTCGCTCATCGTCTGGGCGATCGCCGAAGGTCGGGCTGCTGCGGCAGCCGTCGACAAATTCCTCGAAGGCGAGACGCAACTGCCTGCACCGGTCAAACCGTCCGATCATGCCTTCGCAATCTGATTGGTCACTGATCCAGTGATTCGATTCCAAGAGATCCACCACCCCGTGGTCTCCCAACCATCAACAGAGAATATGCGCCGAAACAGCGCGGAAACCGGAGTTCTTTCAGAATGAGACGCGCCAAAATTGTCGCCACGCTCGGGCCGGCAGCAGCCAGCTACGATCAAATTCGTGCCCTTATCGATGCCGGTGTCGACGTCTGCCGGATGAACCTGAGCCACGGGGACTACCAGGTCCACGAGGGTGTTTATGCGAATGTACGCAAAGCAGCGAACGACTCCGGTCGTGCCGTCGCCGTCATGGTCGACCTGCAGGGACCGAAGATCCGTCTCGGAAAATTCGAAGGCGGCCCTTACGAACTTGCCCTCGGAGACATTTTTAAGATCACCACAGAAGAAATCCTGGGTACCAAGGAACTCTCCGGCACCACGTACAAGGGCCTGCCCCAGGACGTCAGGCCCGGCGACTTCCTGCTGATCGACGACGGCAAGGTCAAGGTCGAGGTGGTGGCCACGAACGACACCGTCGTGACGACCAAGGTGATCGTTGCCGGCCCCGTGTCGAACAACAAGGGCATCAACCTGCCCGGTGTCGCCGTCAACGTGCCGGCCCTGTCCGAAAAGGACGAGGCCGACCTGCGCTGGGGTCTCCGCCTCGGCACGGACCTGATCGCGCTGTCGTTCGTTCGGGACGCCGCCGACATCACCCGCGTGCACGAGATCATGGCCGAAGAAGGACGCCGCGTTCCCGTGATCGCGAAGATCGAGAAGCCGCAGGCCGTGGAGAACCTCGAGGGCATCGTCGACGCGTTCGACGCCATCATGGTGGCCCGTGGCGACCTGGGCGTGGAGCTGCCGCTCGAGGCCGTTCCGATCGTGCAGAAGCAGGCGGTCGAGCTCGCTCGTCGCATGGCCAAGCCGGTCATCGTGGCGACGCAGATGCTCGAGTCCATGATCCACAGCCCGGTGCCGACCCGCGCGGAGACGTCTGACGTCGCCAACGCCGTGCTCGACGGCGCGGATGCGGTCATGCTCAGTGGCGAGACCAGCGTCGGCGAGTACCCCGTCGTCACGGTCCAGACGATGGCGCGGATTGTCGCGTCGACCGAGGACCACGGCCTGGAGCGTATCGTTCCGCTGACGAACAAGCCGCGTACCCAGGGCGGTGCGATTACCCTCGCCGCCATCGAGGTCGCCGAGTTCGTCGAAGCGAAGTTCCTGTGCATCTTCACGGAGTCCGGTGACTCGGCCCGACGGATGTCCCGGCTGCGGTCGAAGATCCCCATGCTGGCTTTCACCCCGGAGCCCGGTATCCGTCGTCGACTGGCCCTCACCTGGGGCATCCAGACCTACCTGGTCGACCGGGTCACCCACACGGATGCCATGTTCGGACAGGTGGATGACATCCTGCTGGGCCAGGGTCTGGCACAGCTCGGTGACAAGGTCGTCGTCATCAGCGGTTCCCCTCCCGGCATCGCGGGTTCCACGAACGACATCCGTGTGCACCGCGTCGGCGATGCCCACAATGAAGTTCACCCGGCGTACGCGAAGAAGTAGCGCCGCGACGGAGAAAGCCCCGCCGCCCGGCTTCGGGTGGCGGGGCTTTCTCGTGTTGTCAAATCTGCGCGGCACAGCCGAGCGCCGTGATTCTGTGACCCACCGCCCCCGGGCGACACCCTGTTCCCCTTCAGTGTCGCCCATGAGGCTGTGCGCGTGAACACTCCGAACCGGAGCGTGACTGGACGGTCCGTGGCGTGCGCGGGTCCCCCGACCCGGTAGCGTGGACATGTCCAACCTCATTTCAGGCTAACACCTGTTGGACATGTCTAATGTCACGGTCCGGCGCCACGGGACAGCGGCGCACAGGGGGGAGCAGGACGTGAACTACGAAGCACGCACCGAGCGGGCGCGCGAACTGGTGGCCACCCTCACCCTCCCGCGTCCGCTGACCGCCGCGACGCTGCACCGGTACATGGAAGGTCTGCGCGGCAAGGCGATCCTGATTCGTGCGGCGAGTCCGCGGCTCGTAGAATCCGGAGTCTGCGGGCTGTGGATCGAGGTCGCCGGGGAGAATTTCGAGCGCATCCACCATGCGCCGACGGACTCCGCCGTGCACCGCCAGCAGTTCATCAACCATGAGTTCGGCCACATGATCCTGCGGCATGAGAAGCAGCTGATGCCGGCCGAGCGGGTCGCGCTGCTCGCACCCCTCATCCCGCTCGACTCGATCGCATACGCGCTGTCCCGCAGCAACTTCACCGACGAGCAGGAAGCCCTGGCCGAGGCGATCGGCGACCGGCTGGCCCTGATCATGTTCGGAGACAGCGCCGAAACGGCCAACGGCCCCCGAACCGGTTTCGGCCGGGTGCTGTAGTGCAGATCATCCTGCTATCGGTGTCGGCGTTGATCTGGATCGCCACAATATTGTGCGTGCCGTCACTCCTTCGCGGTCGTCGTCGCCGTCTCTTCTGGGTCCTCGTTGCTTTCGGGACGACAATGACCCTGCAGCCTTACGTCGTGTACAACGCCGTCGACGGACTACTGGGTGGGGACAACGTCGCCTACTTCAGCTTTCATGCAACGGCGATCGTTACCATTGGTCTCCTGGACGGCATCGTGCAGGAGGCCGTGTCCGTGGGCGGTCTCACGCGGCGTAGGAATCAGGTGACCGCACTCGTCACCGGCGCAATTGTCACCGCCCAAGCTGTCCTATTCTTCGGCGGAGACTGGCGTTTTCGAGACCAGATCCACGAGGCTTTTCCGAATCGTTGGGATTTCGCCGCCTACTCGTCCACCACGTGGATTGCGATGGCCCTCTTCTCCGTGTCGGTAGGTGCGGCATGCGCGTCCGATCTACGCCTTCAGCATCGGTTGATCACTCGGGCGTCTCTCGCTCTCGTTGTGCTCGGTTGCCTCGGGGTTCTGGTCTACACGATCGTCAGCTTCGCGAGCGTGACCGCAGCCCTTCTCAGTCCGGACTTCTCCTTTGACGGGTGGCCCTACACCGCTTACCACATCGCCCTCGCCACCGCTCCCGTCTGCCTCGGCCTGGGTCTGGGTCTGACTGCCATGGAAGTGGGTATCCAGGCCCTGGCGAAGACCAGCCGCAACCGGGTGCTGCTGTGGCAGATCACTCCGTTGTGGGAGCGCCTGCTGGCCGGATCTCCGGAGCTCAGCATCGAGCGCGACCTCTCGCGCGTCGGGCTGCTCCTCGTGCGGGCTCCCGGCGCTCACCTGTACCGGCGTTACGTCGAGGTGCGGGATAGCCTGCTCCTCAACCCAGACCAGAGCCTGACGGTATCCGAACGGACACTGGTCAACGCCGCCGAGAACCACGTGCGGGCCATCCCCGCCGCAGCTTCGATCGTCACCACCCTTGCCCGCCCCGCGACACCCCGACAGGACCACACATCGTGATTGACCCGCGAGCAGCCGACGACGGGCCCAGCATCCCCGGCGAACCGATCAGTCCGCAGCGGGAACTGGCACGCAAGCTCAACCTCCTGCTTGACGTGGTCGTCGCCGAGGGCAACACGCCGCACACCTACAAGCAGATCGCCGCGGGACTGCAGGCGCGGGGCCTGTCGCTCTCCCGAGCCCGGTGGGCCTACATGATCACCGGGGACGGGCCTCTCGTGACAGACGTCGACCTGCTCACGGGCATCGGCGAGTTCTTCCGTATCCCGCCGGAGTACCTGCTGGGCTCTGACTGCGACCTCCCCGACCGCGTCGATTCCCAGCTCGCGTTCGTGAAAAGCCTGCGTGCCCAGCGCGTGGTCAACTTCGCGGCACGCACGCTCGGGGATGTGTCCCCGGAGACGCTGCGGTCGATCACCGCGCTCCTGGAAGAGGACATGCAGCGCGGCGATGCCGCGCGACCCGCTGAGGGCTGACGGGCTGACGGGCTGACGGGCTGACGGGCTGACGGGCTGGCCGATGCGCCGACTGGCGCTGACGCCCCGGCAGAGCCGAAACGGCCCGACTCGGCGGAAATTTCTGCCTGGGGGTGTTGGTACCGGTGGTGGGACTCGAACCCACACGTCCTTGCGAACAAAGCATTTTGAGTGCTCCGCGTCTGCCATTCCGCCACACCGGCTCACAACACCTGCTCCAGAATACCGTAGGCTTTCCCCCGTGACCGACCAAGACTCCACCCCAGTACCTCCTCGCCGCGTTGTCGTTGCCGAGGATGAGTCCCTCATCCGCCTCGACATCGTCGAAATCCTCCGTGACGCCGGATTCGAGGTGGTCGGTGAAGCCGGCGACGGAGAAACCGCTGTCGCCCTGGCCACCGAGCTGCGGCCCGATCTGGTCATCATGGACGTGAAGATGCCGCACCTCGACGGAATTTCCGCGGCCGAGCGCATCACCAAGGCGCACATCGCCCCCGTCGTGCTGCTGACCGCGTTCAGCCAGAAAGAACTCGTCGAGCGCGCCACGGAAGCGGGCGCGCTGGCCTACGTGGTCAAGCCGTTCACCCCAAACGACCTGCTGCCCGCCATCGAGATCGCGCTGTCGCGCTACAGCCAGATCATCACCCTCGAGGCCGAGGTGGCCGACCTCGTCGAGCGCTTCGAGACCCGCAAGCTCGTCGACCGGGCCAAGGGCCTGCTCAACGAGAAGATGGGGCTCACCGAGCCCGAGGCCTTCCGGTGGATCCAGAAGGCGTCCATGGACCGCCGGCTCACCATGCACGACGTCGCCCAGGCGATTATCGAGCAGCTCAGCGCCAAGAAGTAACCTTCGGCAGCCGGGCAGATCACCCTTCGAGGTTGATGCCTGGCCGTTTTTCAAGCCTCGGGTCTTGCGCCTCGGGCCGGTTCGTCAGTTCCTTGATCAGATTGGTGATCCGGATCGTCGAGCAGCGCCGGCCCTGATCATCCGTGACCGCGATCTCGTGCGTCGTGAGCGTACGGCCCAGGTGCACCGGCGTGCAGACACCCGTGACGAAGCCCGACGTCGCCGACCGGGTATGTGTGGCATTGATCTCGATCCCCACCGCCAGGCGGCCGGGACCGGCGTGCAGATTGGCGGCCATCGAGCCCAGCGACTCGCCCAGCACGACATAGGCGCCACCGTGCAGGAGCATCGCCGGTTGCGTGTTGCCCTCGACGGGCATCCGTGCCACCGCGCGCTCGATGGTGAACTCGACGAACTCGATGCCCATCTTTTCGGCCAGGGAGCCGGCTCCCCGCTGCTGGACCCACTCGAGGGCGTCCGTGGTCTGCTGGATCATAGTCACCTTCGGTCGCTGCACCTGCCCGCGCCGGATGACGCTTGTAGGCTATCTCTGTGTCAGATTCCGAAAAGCCTACCCTGATGATCATCGACGGCCATTCCCTGGCCTACCGGGCGTTCCACGCCCTCCCCGTGGACAGTTTCCAGACCCACGACGGGCAGCACACCAACGCCATCCACGGGTTCCTGTCCATGCTGCTCAGTCTGCTGCGCAACGAGAAGCCCACGCACATCGCCGTGGCGTTCGACATCTCGCGGTTCTCCTTTCGAACGCGCGAATACGCCGATTACAAGGGCACGCGGGCCAGCACGCCAAGCGAGTTCATCGGGCAGGTGCCGCTGCTGCAGGAGGCCCTGGCTGCGATGAACATCACGACGCTGACCAAGGAAGACTTCGAGGCCGACGACATCCTCGCAACACTGTCCGTGCGCGGCAACCAGGAAGGCTTCCATGTCCTGGTGGTCTCGGGGGACCGGGACACGATCCAACTCGTCAACGAAAACGTCACCCTGCTCTACCCGGCCAGCCAGGGCGTCTCGGCGCTCACCCGCTACGACCCGGCCCGGGTGCGCGAGAAGTACGGCATCGAGCCGGCACAATACCCGGATGTCGCGGCCCTGGTCGGCGAGACCAGCGACAACCTGATCGGGATCTCCAAGGTGGGGGAGAAGACCGCCGTGAAATGGCTCGGCCTCTACGGCAGCCTCGACGGCATCCTGGAACACGCCGAGGAGATCAAGGGCGTCGTCGGCAACAACCTGCGCGAGCAGAAAGAGAACGCGATCCGCAACCGGCGACTCAACCACCTCGTCACCGACCTCGACCTCCCGGTGGAGCTCCCCGACCTCGTGCGGCGCCCCATCGACGAACCGGCCGTGCGCGCTGTGTTCGGTCGGCTCGAGTTTCGCACCCTGCTTGACCGCGTGATCAAGCTTGAGGGCGCCGGCGCGACCGGAGGCGTCGCCGTGGTCGTGCCGGAGGAAGTGCTGGTCGCCGCGCCTCAGGCACCCGCCGCCCAGGACCTGCTCGACGAGGAGCTGGCCGCGTGGATCGCCCGGGCCACGGTCGCCTCCCCGCAGGGCCTCGCTCTCTCCGTCGAGGTACACGAGGGCAAGGCCATCGGCTTCGGAGTGTCCGGACCGACCGAGTCGGTAAACCTGCCCTGGCAGCCCGGACGCACGGACTACCTCGCATTCGAGGCCTGGCTGGCCAGCGACTCGCCCAAGATCATGCACGACGCCAAGAGCCAGATCAAGGCGCTCCGCCGCAGCAACCTGGACTTTTCGGGGCTGGTGTTCGACAGCCTGATCGCGGGCTGGCTACTGCGCCCCGGGGTGCCGGACAAAACCCTCGCCACCCTCGTCTTGCGATACCTGGGCGAAACCCTGCCGGTGACCGACCCCAACCAGCTGATCCCGGCCGAGAACGAGGCCGGGGGCGTGCCGGTGGAGTCCTGGTACACGTTCCGGGTGGCCGCGGCCATCGACGCGCTGCTCGACGACGGGTCCCGCGAGGTGCTCACCACCATCGAGATGCCCACCCTGCTGGCACTCTCCGACATGGAACTGGCCGGCGTGGCCGTCTCCCATGACCAGTTGTCGGCACTGTCCGGCCAGCTGGGCGAGCGCGCCGCCGGGTTGGCCGCCGGCGCCTACGCCGAGATCGGCCGCGAGGTGAACCTCGGTTCACCCAAGCAGTTGCAGGAGGTGCTGTTCGACCAGCTCGGCATGCCCAAGACCCGTGCGAACAAGACCGGGTTCTCCACGGATGCCGGGGCTCTGGCCGACCTGCAGGCCAGCAACCCGCATCCGTTCCTTGACATGCTGTTGCAGCACCGCGACGCCACCAAGCTGCGCCAGATCGTGGAGACCCTGGACAGGGCCATCGACGAGACGGGACGTATCCACACCACGTACGTGCAGATCGGCACGGCCACCGGTCGGATCTCCTCCACCGACCCCAACCTGCAGAACATCCCGGTGCGCACCGAGGAGGGCCGCCGCATCCGGGCCGCATTCCACGCGGCCAACGGGGCCGACTGCCTGCTCACCGCCGACTACTCACAGATCGAGATGCGCATCATGGCGCACCTTTCCGGCGACGCGGGACTGATCGAGGCCTTCAACGCCGGCGAAGACCTGCACCGGTTCGTCGGCGCAAGCGTGTTCGGCGTGGCGCCGGAAGACGTCACGAACGAGATGCGCTCCAAGGTCAAGGCCATGTCCTACGGCCTGGCCTACGGATTGAGCGCCTTCGGGCTGTCCCGGCAGCTGCGCATCGAGACGAAGGAGGCCAAGCAGCTCATCACAGACTACTTCGCCCGGTTCGGCGCGGTACGCGACTACCTGCGCAATGTCGTCGAGCAGGCCAAAATAGATGGTTACACGGCCACCATATTCGGCCGCCGCCGCCCGTTCCCCGAGCTGCACAGCGCCAACCGGGTCGTACGCGAGAACGCGGAGCGCGCGGCCCTCAACGCGCCGATCCAGGGGTCGGCCGCCGATATCATGAAGATCGCGATGAACGGGATCGCCGTGGACCTGATCGACGGCAATTTGGGGTCGCGCATGCTGCTTCAGGTACACGACGAACTGATCTTTGAGGTTGCCCCGGGGGAGTGGGATGCGCTCCGCCAGGTCGTGACGCACCGGATGGAGACCGCAGCGGACCTGTTGGTGCCGCTCGACGTGCAGGTCGGCCGCGGCGACAACTGGGATGCCGCCGCCCACTAGGCAGCGACTACCAGCCGCCCGAATGCAAGGTCCGGCGCTCCGCCCGCGGTCGAGCGCGTGTTCTAGGCTCGGGTCATGACAACCGACAAGCAGCGCACCCCCACGCCGATCGACCGGATCGCCGAGGACTGGGTGGACACCCTCGTCGGTATCGACCCGACCGTGGGCACGTACATCGGCCGCACCGAGGTTGACGGCCGCTTCGGCGACTACTCCCCGGACGGCCTGGACCGCAGGGTCGACGCGGCCCGATCCTTCATCACCCGCCTCGACGCGGCCACGGCCGTCGACGACGTCGACGTCGTCACCCGCACCGACCTGCGCAGCTCGCTCGCCCTCGACGTCGAGAGCGCCGAAGCCGGATTGCCGCTGCGCGACCTGAACGTGATCGCGTCGCCGGCCCAGGGCATCCGGGAGGTCTTCGACCTGATGCCCACCGCCACCGTCGCCGACTGGGACACCGTTTGCGCCCGTCTGCGCGCACTGCCCGGGGCCATCGACGGCTACATCCAGACCCTGCGTCTCGGCATCGAGCGCGGCAGTATGCCTGCCCGGCGTCAAGTGCAGGAAGTCATCCTGCAGGCCCGGCGCCACGCGGCGAACGACGGCTTCTTCGCCGAGCTCGCCGCCAACGCCGGCCACGACACGGGAGCGCTCCCGGCCTCGCTGGCCAAGGATCTCGACACCCGGGCGCGTGCCGCTGCCGCGGCCTATGGAACGCTGGCGGACTTCCTCGGCACCGAGCTCGAGGGCAGGGCCCCCACCCGTGACGCCATCGGTCGCGACCTCTACCTGCTGCAGTCCCGCCGTTTCCTCGGCGCGACCATCGACCTCGACGAAACCTATGAGTGGGGCGTGGAGGAGCTGGCGCGGATGGTCGCCGAGCAGGAGAGCATCGCCGACCTGATCAAGCCGGGCGCGAGCGTGCCCGAGGCCATTGCGTTCCTCGACACCGAACCCAGCCGCAAGCTGCACGGCACCGACGCCCTGCAGAAATGGATGCAGGAGACCAGCGACCGAGCCGTCGCCGAGCTCTCCGAGACCCAGTTCGACATCCCCGACGAGATCAAACGCCTCGAGTGCCTGATCGCCCCCACCCAGGAAGGCGGCATCTACTACACCGGGCCTACGGACGACTTCTCCCGCCCGGGCCGGATGTGGTGGTCGGTGCCGGTCGGGATCACCGAATTCGACACCTGGCGCGAATTGACCACCGTTTACCACGAGGGCGTGCCCGGCCACCATCTGCAGATCGGCCAGGCCGTCTACAACCGGGCCAAGCTGAACACCTGGCGCCGCCAGCTGGCCGGCACCTCGGGTCACGCCGAGGGCTGGGCGCTCTACGCGGAACGTCTGATGGAGCAGCTGGGCTACCTCGATGACCCGGCCGACCGTCTCGGCATGCTGGACGGGCAGCGGATGCGCGCCGCCCGCGTCGTCCTCGACATCGGCGTGCACCTCGAGAAGCAGCTGCCCGACGGTTCGGGCCCCTGGACCGCCGACTACGCCTTGGAGTTCTTGGGCCGGAACGTGAACATGAACGCGAGCTTTGTCAAGTTCGAGGTGAACCGGTACCTCGGCTGGCCGGGGCAGGCCCCGTCCTACAAGGTCGGCCAGCGCATCTGGGAGCAGCTGCGGGACAGGTACAGGGAGCGCGAGGGTGACGCCTTCTCGATCAAGGAGTTCCACCGCAAGGCCCTCGATCTCGGCGGGGTCGGCCTGGACACCCTCCAGGCGGCGATGCTCGGTTAACGTTCGGGGTCGATCGGCGTAGCTTCCGTGGGGGACGGGCAAGTTGCCGGCCTCTCCCGCAAACAGCTAAGCTTGATTGTCACGCTTGTGACGAACTGTCCACCGCCATGCATGGTGCACGAGCACGAGTTTTTCCCGTGTGTGGCCCGAACTATGTCCATCCTGGAGCAACTACTACATGACAAACGCAACGACCGAACGGGCACCCAAGCAGGTCGCCATCAACGACATTGGATCTGCTGAAGACTTTCTTGCCGCGGTCGAAAAGACTCTGAAATTCTTCAACGACGGAGACCTCATCGAGGGCACCGTGGTGAAGATCGACCGCGACGAGGTTCTCCTCGACGTGGGCTACAAGACCGAGGGCGTCATTCCCTCCCGCGAACTTTCCATCAAGCACGACGTCGACCCCTCTGAGGTCGTCAAGGTCGGCGACCTGGTTGAGGCCCTCGTTCTTCAGAAGGAAGACAAAGAAGGCCGTCTCATCCTGTCCAAGAAGCGTGCTCAGTACGAGCGTGCATGGGGCGACGTTGAGAAGATCAAGGAGTCGGATGGCGTTGTCACCGGTTCGGTCATCGAGGTTGTCAAGGGTGGCCTCATCGTGGACATCGGACTCCGCGGGTTCCTCCCGGCTTCGCTCATCGAGTTGCGCCGTGTTCGCGACCTGACCCCGTACCTGGGCCAGGAGATCGAGGCCAAGATCCTCGAACTCGACAAGAACCGCAACAACGTCGTGCTGTCCCGTCGTGCGCTGCTCGAGCAGACTCAGTCCGAGAGCCGCACCACGTTCCTCAACAACCTTCAGAAGGGACAGGTCCGCAAGGGTGTTGTCTCGTCGATCGTCAACTTCGGTGCGTTCGTCGACCTGGGTGGCGTTGACGGTCTGGTTCACGTCTCCGAGCTCAGCTGGAAGCACATCGAGCACGCCAGCGAGGTCGTCGAGGTTGGCCAGGAAGTCACCGTCGAGATCCTTGAGGTCGACCTCGAGCGCGAGCGCGTGTCGCTCTCCCTCAAGGCCACGCAGGAAGACCCGTGGCAGGTCTTTGCTCGCACCCACGCCATCGGCCAGGTTGCACCGGGTAAGGTCACCAAGCTCGTTCCGTTCGGCGCGTTCGTTCGCGTTGCCGAGGGCATCGAGGGACTCGTTCACATCTCCGAGCTCTCCGGCAAGCACGTCGAGCTCGCCGAGCAGGTCGTGTCGGTCGGCGACGAGGTCTTCGTCAAGGTCATCGACATCGACCTCGAGCGTCGCCGCATCTCGCTGAGCCTCAAGCAGGCCAACGACGGTGTCGACCCCGAGGGCACCGAGTTCGACCCGGCGCTCTACGGAATGCTCACCGAGTACGACGACCAGGGCAACTACAAGTACCCCGAGGGCTTCGACCCGGAGACCAACGAGTGGCGCGAAGGCTTCGAGACCCAGCGCGAGAAGTGGGAGCAGGACTACGCTGCAGCCCAGGCTCGCTGGGAAGCCCACAAGAAGCAGGTTGCCTCCGCGAACGACGAGATCACCGCCGTCAGCGATGTCCCGTCCGCCGCAGGCAACACCTTCTCGAACGAGACGGCCGGCGCCGGCACGCTCGCGGACGACGAGGCCCTCGCAGCACTGCGCGAGAAGCTCTCCAGCTCCAACTAGCACCGAGCTGACTGAAGGCCGCACCCTCCGGGGTGCGGCCTTTTTTCGCTTCGCCGGCGGATGCCGGTTCGTCCATCGAGGGCCGTTAGCATGGCAAGTGTGTACTTGATTGGACTGACCGGCGGGATCGCATCCGGAAAAAGCACCGTCGCGCGGCGGCTAGTGCAGCACGGGGCCGTGCACATCGACGCCGACCAACTCGCGCGGGTCGTGGTCGGGCCCGCCACCCCGGGGCTCGTCAAGATCGCGGATGCTTTCGGTGACGCGGTGCTGCTGCCCGACGGCAGCCTGAACCGGGTGGCGCTCGGCGCGGTCGTGTTCCGCGACCCGGAGGCGTTGGACCGCCTCAACGCGATCGTGCACCCCGAGGTGCGCGCGCGCTCGAACGCACTGATCCGCGAGGCGGAAGATGCCGACCGCAACGCGATCGTCGTGTACGACGTGCCCCTGCTGGTGGAGGCAGGCGTCGACCATCCTTTCGACCTCGTCGTCGTCACCCAGGCCGACGAGCCGACCCGGGTGCGCCGCATGGTGGAGCTGCGGGCGATGGATGTCGGCGAAGCGGAGCGCCGGATCCGCGCCCAGGCCAGTGACGCCGACCGTCACAGGATCGCCGACGTCGTCATCGACACGGGCGGCACTCTTGAGCAGACCCTGGAGCAGGTCGACGTGCTGTGGGACCAGGTGCGGGGTCAGGGTCAGCAGCGCATTGTCAGAGGCGCTCCGTAGACTGACGAGCATGGAACCCACGCGCTCTGTTAATCCGTTCGAGGTGGTGAGCGAGTACACGCCGAGCGGCGACCAGCCCACAGCGATCGCCGAGCTGGCCGGCCGCATCAACGCCGGAGAGACCGACATCGTGCTGCTCGGCGCCACCGGAACGGGCAAATCGGCGACCACGGCCTGGCTGATCGAACAGGTGCAGCGGCCGACCCTGGTGCTCGCCCATAACAAGACCCTCGCCGCGCAGCTCGTGAACGAATTCCGTGAGCTGATGCCCAACAATGCCGTCGAGTATTTCGTGTCGTATTACGACTACTACCAGCCCGAGGCCTATGTGCCCCAGACCGACACCTTTATCGAGAAGGACTCCTCGATCAACGCGGAGGTCGAGCGCCTACGGCACTCCACCACGAACTCCCTGCTCAGCCGGCGCGACGTCATCGTGGTCTCCACGGTCTCCTGCATTTACGGCCTCGGCACGCCCGAAGGCTACCTCGAGGCCATGGTCGCTCTCCAGGTCGGTCAACAGGTCAACCGGGACTGGCTGATCCGCAAGTTCGTTGCCATGCAGTACCAGCGCAACGACATCGACTTCTCTCGCGGCCACTTTCGGGTGCGCGGCGACACCATCGAGATCATCCCGATGTACGAAGAACTCGCCATCCGCATCGAGATGTTCGGCGACGAGATCGAGGCGCTCTACAGCCTGCATCCGCTCACCGGCGACATCGTGAGGAAGCTCGACTCCGTTGCCGTCTTCCCCGGCTCGCACTACGTGGCCAGCACGGACGTGATGGAGCGCGCCATCGGCACCATTCAGGAGGAGCTCGCCGAACGGCTTGAACAGCTGGAGCGCGAGGGCAAACTGCTCGAGGCCCAGCGCCTGCGCATGCGCACGCAGTTTGATCTGGAGATGATGGAGCAGATCGGTTTCTGCTCCGGCATCGAGAACTATTCCCGGCACATCGACCAGCGGCAACCGGGGGAGGCGCCGCATTGCCTGCTCGACTATTTTCCTGACGACTTCCTGATGGTCATCGACGAGTCCCACGTCACGGTGCCGCAGATCGGCGCCATGTACGAGGGCGACTCCTCGCGCAAGCGCACACTCGTCGATCACGGGTTCCGGCTCCCGAGCGCCCTCGACAACCGACCGCTCAAATTCGGGGAGTTCAAGGGGCGCGTCGGCCAGACCGTCTACCTCTCCGCCACCCCCGGCAAGTACGAGTTGGGCATCGCCGACGGCATCGTTGAACAGATCATCCGTCCCACCGGGCTGATCGACCCGCAGATCATCGTCAAGCCCAGTAAGGGCCAGATCGACGACCTTCTCGAGGAAATCCACAAGCGCGTCGACCGCAACGAACGCGTCTTGGTCACCACGCTCACCAAGAAGATGTCCGAGGAACTCACTGACTTCCTCACCGAGGCCGGCGTGCGGGTGCGGTACCTGCACTCGGATGTCGACACGCTCCGTCGCGTCGAACTCCTCACTGAGCTGCGGGCCGGCGTCTACGACGTCCTCGTGGGCATCAACCTGCTCCGCGAGGGGCTCGACCTGCCCGAGGTGTCGCTTGTCGCCATCCTCGACGCCGACAAGGAGGGCTTCCTCCGTTCGGCGACCTCGCTGATCCAGACCATCGGCCGCGCGGCCCGCAACGTCTCCGGCGAGGTGCATATGTACGCCGACCGGCTCACAGCCTCGATGGAGCGCGCGATCGACGAGACCGACCGCCGCCGCGAGAAGCAGGTGGCCTACAACACCCTTCACGGCATCGATCCCACCCCGCTGCGCAAACGGATCGCTGACATCACTGAGGTTCTCGCTCGGGAAGAGGCGGACACCGCCGAGCTTTTGGCCGGCCGCGACACCCGCCGCAAGGGCGTCGCGGCGACACCGCGCCGGCAGGGACTGGCCGCGAACGGCGCGAACGACCTCGAGTCGATTATCGCCGACCTGAACGGCCAGATGCTCGAGGCGGCGGGGGAGCTCAAGTTCGAGCTCGCGGCCCGGCTCCGCGACGAGGTATCCGAGCTGAAGCGCGAGCTGCGCCAGATGGAGAAGGCCGGCCACATCTGATCGGATGATTGGACTGGCTGGCTAGACTTCGAACATTTGTTCGCTCAGGGCGTGCTGATTCGCAGGGTTGGACGCGTGACGCTGCATAGAATCGAATGGTGTCAATTTCCAAGGTAGAGACCGGATCAAAACTCAACGTTCGTGGCGCCCGTGTGCACAACCTGCACAACGTGGACCTCGAGATTCCGCGCGATTCGCTCGTCGTCTTCACGGGGCTGTCCGGCTCGGGCA
Source organism: Cryobacterium sp. TMT2-17-1 (assembly GCF_004402765.1). NCBI lineage: Bacteria > Bacillati > Actinomycetota > Actinomycetes > Micrococcales > Microbacteriaceae > Cryobacterium > Cryobacterium sp. TMT2-17-1. Next base: position 22,401 of record NZ_SOGC01000040.1, on the reverse strand, counting down.
AGTCTTCGCTCGCGTTCGACACCATCTTCGCGGAGGGCCAGCGGCGCTACGTCGAATCGCTGTCCGCGTACGCCAGGCAGTTCCTGGGCCAGGTCGACCGACCCGACGTCGACTTCATCGAGGGCCTGAGCCCTGCCGTCTCCATCGACCAGAGATCGACCAACCGCAACCCTCGGTCGACCGTGGGCACCATCACCGAGGTCTACGACTACATGCGGCTGCTCTGGGCGCGCATCGGTGTGCCGCACTGCGCCGTCTGCGGCGAGGTCATCCAGGCACAGACCGTGCAGCAGATCGCCGACCAGCTGATGGGACTCGATGAGGGCGTCCGTTACCAGGTGCTCAGCCCGGTCGTATCCCAAAAAAAGGGCGAGTTCGTCGACCTGTTCAAGGAACTGGCAGCGGGCGGTTATTCCCGCGCCATCGTCGACGGCACCCCGATCCAGCTCAACGAGCCGCCCGTTCTGAAGAAGCAGCTCAAACACGACATCTTCGTGGTCATCGACCGTCTGGTCGCCGGCCCCGACCTGTTGAGCCGGCTCACAGACTCCCTTGAGACGGCGCTCAAGCTGACCGATGGCATCGTGCAGATCAACTACGTCGACCGGGAGGGCGACGAGGCCTGGCAAAGCTACTCGGAGAAGCTCTCCTGTCCCAACAACCACCCCGTGCAGCTCACCGAGATCGAGCCGCGCACATTCTCCTTCAACGCGCCCTTCGGCTCCTGCCCTGAGTGCTCCGGGCTCGGCACGCGCATGTCGGTCGACGCAGACCTGCTTCTCGGCGACCCCGAGCTCAGCATCGCGGACGGCGTCGTGCTGCCCTGGACCACGCAGGGCAAGGGACTGTTCCAGTACTACGAGAAGCTCCTCGACGGGCTCGCCCGAGACCTGGACTTCTCCCTCGACACCCCGTGGGGCGAACTGCCCGCCGAGGTGCAGGACGCCGTTCTGCGCGGCGACAACTTCGAGGTCAAGGTGAAGTGGAAGAACCGCTACGGCCGGGAGATGAGCTACACCTCCGGCTTCGAGGGCGTCGTGCCCTACATTGAACGTCAGTACCTGCAGGCGGAGTCCGACACCCAGCGCGCCCGCTGGGGAGAATACCTGCGCGAAGTCGACTGCCCCGTCTGCTCCGGAACCCGGCTCAAGCCCGAGGTCCTCGCCGTGCTCGTGCACGGGGCCAGCATCGCTGATGTCTGCAACCTCAGTCTCACCGACGCCCGCGATTTCATGAACAAGCTCGAGCTGACCGACCGGGAGGCCGTCATCGCCGCGCAGGTGCTGCGAGAGATCAAGGCGCGCCTGGACTTCCTGATCCGCGTCGGCCTGAACTACCTCAATCTGGCCCGGGCCGCGGCGACCCTGTCCGGCGGCGAGGCGCAGCGCATCCGTCTGGCCACCCAGATCGGGTCCGGCCTGACCGGGGTGCTGTACGTGCTCGACGAACCGAGCATCGGCCTGCACCAGCGCGACAACCGACGGCTGATCGAGACCCTGGTTACCCTGCGCGACCTCGGGAACACCCTGATCGTGGTTGAGCACGACGAAGACACCATCAAGACGGCCGACTGGGTCGTCGACATCGGTCCGGGCGCCGGCGTCAACGGCGGCCATGTCGTGCATTCCGGTTCCTACGCCGACCTGCTCACCAACACGGAGTCGCTGACCGGGGACTACCTTGCCGGCCGCAGATCCATCCCGACCCCGGCCACCAGGCGCGAGATCGACCCGGCGCGCGAAATCTCGGTTATCGGCGCGGAGGCCAACAATCTCAAGAAGGTGTCGGTCAGCTTCCCGCTCGGCACGTTCACGGCCGTGACCGGCGTCAGCGGATCGGGCAAGTCGTCTCTCGTCAACGACATCCTGTACCGGGTACTGGCCAACCGGCTCAACGGCGCCCGCAAACTCCCCGGCCGGCACACTCGCGTCACCGGGCTCGAGCAGCTCGACAAGGTCATCCACGTCGACCAGGCCCCGATCGGGCGCACGCCGCGCTCCAACCCTGCCACCTACACCGGCGTCTTCGACAAGATCCGCACCCTCTTCTCCGAGACGATCGAGGCTAAGGCGCGCGGCTACCTGCCCGGCCGGTTCAGCTTCAACGTCAAGGGCGGCCGCTGCGAAGCCTGCTCCGGCGACGGCACGATCAAAATCGAGATGAACTTCTTGCCCGACGTCTACGTTGCCTGCGAGGTCTGCGGGGGAGCGCGCTACAACCGCGACACCCTCACCGTGCACTACAAGGGCAAAAGCATCGCCGAGGTGCTGGACATGCCGATCAGCGAGGCCGCCGATTTCTTCGAGGCGATCTCGTCCATCCACCGGTTCCTGAACACCCTCGTCGAGGTCGGCCTCGGCTACGTGCGCCTCGGCCAGAGCGCCACGACGCTGTCCGGCGGCGAGGCCCAGCGCGTCAAGCTGGCCACCGAGCTGCAGCGCCGGTCCAATGGCCGCAGCGTGTACGTGCTCGACGAGCCCACGACCGGCCTGCACTTCGAAGACGTGCGCAAACTGCTGCTTGTGCTGAACAGCCTGGTCGACAAGGGCAACACCGTAATCGTGATCGAGCACAACCTCGACGTGATAAAATCCGCGGACTGGGTGATCGACCTTGGTCCCGAGGGCGGCTCCGGCGGGGGCCGCGTGCTTGCCACCGGAACCCCGGAGCACGTCGCCACCGTGAAGAAGAGCCACACGGGCGTGTTCCTGAAGGAGATCCTGGCGGCACACTGACCGCCTCAGGAACCATCATGTCCGATGCGCTGAGCTACCGCCCCAAGACGGGCGAGATCCCCACGAGTCCCGGGGTGTACCGATTTCGTGACGAAACCGGGCGGGTACTCTATGTCGGCAAGGCCAAGAACCTGCGGGCGCGGCTCGCGAACTACTTCGCCCCGCTGAGCAGCCTGCATGAGCGCACCCGGCGCATGGTCACCACGGCCAGCTCGGTTGAGTGGACGGTCGTCGGCACCGAGGTCGAGGCCCTCCAGCTGGAGTGGACCTGGATCAACGAGTTCGACCCGCCCTTCAACGTGCGGTTCAAGGACGACAAGTCCTACCCGTACCTCGCGGTGACCCTCGCCGACGAGGCGCCGCGGGCTCTCGTCACCCGCACCACCGGCATCCGCGGCGCCCGGTATTTCGGACCGTACCCGAAGGTCTGGGCCGTGCACGAGACAATCGAGCTGATGCTCAAAGCCTTCCCCATCCGCACCTGCAACAACGCCAACTACAAACGGGCCATTCAGTCCGGCAAGCCCTGCTTCGGCGGGCAGATCGGGCGGTGCTTCGGCCCCTGCTCCGGCCTGGTCTCCATCGAGGAGCACCGGGTGATCGTAAATGAGTTCGTCAGCTTCATGGGCAGCCAGGATCGCAAGCTGATCAACCAGCTGACCGCGGAGATGAAGGATGCCGCGGTGGGCCAGAACTACGAGGTCGCCGCCAAACGGCGCGACCAGGTGCGGGCGCTGAACGCCGTTCTGGAGAAGAGCGCCGTCGTGCTCCGCGACAGCGTCGACATCGACCTGTTCGCCATCGACCAGGATGAACTCGCCGCGGCGGTGCAGTTGTTCATCGTGCGGGGCGGCCGCATCCGCGGTGTGCGCGGCTGGATGGTCGACAAGGAACTGGACCTCACGACGAGCGACCTGATCGACTCGATCATGCTGACGGCCTACGGCTCCGGAGCCGTGCCTCCGCGGGAGATCGTTGTGCCGGAGTTGCCCGACGACGCCGCGGCGCTGGAAACCTGGCTGGCCGGCGTCGGCAAACGCAAGGTCCGGCTTGTCGCTGCCCAGCGGGGCGAGAAGGCCGCCCTGCTCGCCACGGCGACCCAGAACGCCAAGCATGCCTTGATGCTCTACAAGACCCGGCGGAGCTCCGACTTCGTCGCCCGGTCCAAGGCCCTCGAAGACATCCAGGAGGCGTTGGAGATGCCCTCCGCGCCGCTCAGGATGGAATGCTACGACGTCTCGCACCTGAGCGGCACCAACATCGTCGCCTCCATGGTGGTGTTCGAAGACGGGTTGCCGCGAACCGACGAGTACCGCCGGTTCAGCATCCCCGAGTCCACGGATGACACGGACTCCATCTACCGCACGCTTACCCGCCGCCTGGCCTACCTGATCCCCGACGAGGAAGCGGCGCCGGAGAGCGAGGCCGATGCCACGGTGACGCGCAAGAAGTTCCGGTACCAGCCGAACCTGCTCATCGTCGACGGCGGCCAGCCTCAGGTGGCCGCGGCGGCGCGGGCGCTGCGCGAATCCGGCGTCACCGGTATCCAGCTGTGCGGAATCGCGAAGCGGCTCGAGGAAATCTGGTTGCCGGACTCCGACTACCCGGTGATCCTGCCGCGCAACAGTGACGCCCTGTTCCTGATCCAGCGCATCCGCGACGAGGCGCACCGGTTCGCGATCATGCACCAGCGCTCGAGAAGGAAGCGGGACATCACGTCGGTGCTGAACGAGGTCCCCGGTCTCGGCCCGGCCAGAGTCAAGGTGCTCCTGCAGCATTTCGGCTCCGTCACCCGGCTCAAGGAGGCGCCGGCGGAGGCGATTGCCGACGTTCGCGGCATCGGTCCGGTGCTGGCCGAGGCGATTCATCGCCACTTGCGCGCCTGAACGGTCCGGCTGATCGGTAGGCTGGACACTTAGGTTCCACCCGATCGAAGGCGCAGTCCAGAATGACAACGGAGAACGACAGGCAGGAAATGCTTATCGTGACGGGGATGTCCGGCGCAGGCCGCTCCACCGTGGCCAACGCGCTGGAAGACCTGGGCTGGTACGTCGTCGACAACCTTCCGCCGCAGATGCTGCGCCCGCTGGCCGAACTCGTCGGCCGGGCCGGCACCAGCCTGCCGAAGATCGCTGCCGTGGTCGATATCCGCGGCCGAGACTTCTTCACCGATTTCCAGGAGATCCTGCACTCGCTGCGCAAGACGTCCCAGGTACGGGTCATTTTCCTCGAAGCCCGCGACGACGTGCTCGTGCGACGGTTCGAATCCGTGCGACGACCGCATCCGCTGCAGGGCGACGGCACGATCCTTGACGGCATCGCGGCCGAGCGCGTCAAGCTCAGCGCCGTGCGCGAGTCCTGCGACCTCGTCATCGACACCTCCGATCTCAACATCCACCAGCTGGCCACGTCGATCTCGGACCGCTTCGCCGCCGAGGACGCCGCCGGGGTGCACGTCACGCTGATGAGTTTCGGCTTCAAGTACGGCCTTCCCACCGACGTCGACATGGTCGCCGATGTGCGTTTCCTTCCCAACCCGTTCTGGGTTCCCGAACTGCGCAGCCACAACGGCCAAGACTCCGAGGTACGGGATTTTGTTCTCGCCCAGACCGGGGCGCGGGAGTTCATCTCGCACTACGCGGCGGCCCTGGAACCGGTCCTCGCGGGGTACCAGCGGGAGAACAAACGCCACGCGACCATCGCGGTCGGGTGCACGGGCGGCAAGCACCGCTCGGTCGCCATGGCCGCGGAAATCGCGGCCCTGGTCAAGGACTTCCCCGGTGTCGCGGTCAGCGTCAAGAACCGCGACCTCGGACGGGAATAACCCGGTCACGGGCGACTGCATCCAGCAGACGCCCACTCCGGCCAGAACGACTACAACTCGGCCCCACATCAGGCCAGGACGACAGAATGGACAAGCGATTGGCACTCACCGCCGACGTCAAAGACGAGCTTGCTCGCGTCGAAATTTCAAAGACCACGGTGCGTGCAGCGGAACTGGCCACCATTCTCCGCTTCTCCGGCGGACTGCACATGATTTCCGGCCGGATCGCCATCGAGTCAGAGCTCGACACCCCTCTCCTCGCCAGGAGGGTGCGCAAAGATCTCGCCGAGCTCTACGGCGTGCGCAGCGACGTGACCGTGATCCCCGCCGCCGGCCTGAGGCGCGCCAGCCACTACCTGGTGCGAGTGCTTGACGGCGGCGAAACCCTCGCGCGCCAGACCGGGCTGCTCGACGCGAGACGGCGCCCGATTCGCGGTCTGCCGAACCGGCTCACCACGGGCTCGAAGGAAGAGATCGCCGCTGTCTGGCGTGGAGCCTTCCTCGCCCACGGCTCGTTGACCGACCCGGGTCGTTCGGCGGCGCTGGAGGTCACCTGCCCCGGGAACGAATCTGCCATGGCCCTCGTGGGAGCCGCCGGCCGCCTCGGAGTCGTCGCCAAGGCGCGTGAGGTACGGGGCGTGCACCGGGTCGTCATCCGCGACGGCGACGCCATCGGCGCCATGCTCGTGCAGATGGGGGCGCAGGAGACCGTGCTCAACTGGGAGGCCCTCCGCCAGCGTCGGGAAGTGCGCGCGACTGCGAACCGACTGGTCAACTTCGACGACGCGAACCTGCGCCGCTCCGCTCAGGCCGCGGTGGCCGCGTGCGCGCGCGTGCAGCGCGCCATGGAAATCCTTGACGAGGAGATCCCGGAGCACCTCCGGTATGCGGGCGAGCTGCGCCTCTCCTTCCGCGACTCCAGCCTCGACGAGCTCGGTCACCACGCGGACCCGCCCATGACGAAGGATGCCGTCGCCGGCCGCATCCGTCGCCTGCTGGCCATGGCCGACAAGAAGGCCGCCGACCTGGGCATCCCGGGCACGGACGCGAACCTCCCGGCCGACCTCGATGACGTCTGACCTGCCCGGCGTTCAGCGTTCATCCACGTTCGTCACAGCCACAGCGCATCCTGAGTAGACTGGAATGGTTGCTCACGAACGGGTGGCGGAGCGTTTCGCGCCGACAACTACAGAGGAGATGCACCTTGGCTGAATACACACTTCCGGCTCTGGCCTACGACTACTCGGCTCTTGCGCCGAGTATCAGCGGCACCATCATGGAACTCCATCACGGAAAGCACCACCAGGCCTACGTCACCGGGGCCAACACAGCCCTGGCCCAGCTGGCCGAGGCTCGCGACAGCGGCAACCTCACCTTTGTGAACAAGCTCGAGAAGGACCTCGCGTTCAACCTGGGCGGCCACGTCAACCACTCGATCTTCTGGACCAACCTGTCGCCCGATGGCGGAGACAAGCCCACTGGTGACCTGGCTAGCGCAATCGAGGACAACTTCGGTTCCTTCGACAAGTTCCAGGCCCACTTCGCGGCCGTGGCCCTTGGCGTTCAGGGCTCCGGCTGGGCGGTTCTCGCCTGGGACTCGATCGGCCAGCGCCTGATCATTCAGCAGTTCTTCGACCAGCAGGCCAACTTTGCGGCCGGCACGATTCCGGTGCTGATGCTCGACGTCTGGGAGCACGCGTACTACCTCGACTACCGCAACGTTCGTGCGGACTATGTGAAGGCGTTCTGGAACATCATCAACTGGGCCAACGTACAGGAACGCTTCACCATCGCACGCGAAAAGACCACCGGACTGCTGCTCCTTTCCTGAGAGGAGGGGCCCCCACGGGGGCCCGCAGCCCGTCCGATTCACCCACCACAACGCGCCTCGGCGCACAAGAATAGGAGACATTCGTGTCTGTAAAGATTGGTATTAACGGATTTGGCCGCATTGGCCGTAATTATCTTCGCGCCGTCCTGGCCCAGGGCAGCGACATCGAGATCGTCGCCGTGAACGACCTCACCGAGGCGAAGACGCTGGCTCACCTTCTTAAATATGACTCCATCACCGGTCGCCTTCCCGCCACCGTCGAGGTCGATGGAGACACCATCCTCGTCAACGGCAAGCCGATTAAGGTTCTTGCCGAGCGCGACCCCGCCAACCTGCCCTGGGCAGCCCTGGGCGTCGACATTGTGATCGAATCCACCGGACGCTTCACCAAGGCTGAGGATGCGCGCAAGCACATCACCGCCGGTGCCAAGAAGGTCATCGTTTCCGCTCCTGCCTCCGGCGAGGCGGCAACCATCGTCATGGGCGTCAATGAGGCAGACTACGACCCGGCCAAGTTCGACATCATCTCCAACGCGTCGTGCACCACGAACTGCCTCGCGCCCCTCGCGAAGGTGTTCAACGACAACTTCGGCATCAAGCACGGCCTGATGACCACGATCCACGCGTACACGGCCGACCAGAACCTGCAGGACGGCCCGCACTCTGACCTGCGTCGTGCCCGCGCGGCCGCTCTGAACATCATTCCGACCACGACCGGTGCCGCCAAGGCCCTCGGCCTGGTTCTGCCGGAGCTCAAGGGCAAGCTTGACGGCTTCGCGCTGCGCGTTCCGGTTCCCACCGGCTCCATCACCGACCTCACCGTCGTTGCCGAGCGTCCCGTCACCGTCGAGGCCATCAAGGCCGCGTACAAGGCTGCCGCCGAGGGTCCCCTCAAGGGCATCCTCATGTACACGGAAGACGAGATCGTCTCCAGTGACATCGTCACCGACCCGCACTCCTCGATCTTCGATGCCGGCCTGCTTCGCGTCATCGGCGACCAGGTCAAACTGTCCGCATGGTACGACAACGAATGGGGCTACTCCAACCGCATGGTTGACCTCACTGCGCTCGTCGCCAAGAGCCTCTAACGGAGTCCGCAGTGACGCTGCGTACTATTGATTCACTGGGGCAGCTCGGCGGAAAGCGCGTCATCGTCCGTTGTGACCTGAATGTGCCGTTGCAAGACGGTCAGATCACCGACGATGGGCGTGTCCGGGCATCCTTGCCCACCATCAAGGCCCTCATCGAGCAGGGCGCGCGAGTTGTGATCGTGTCGCACCTCGGTCGACCGAAGGGCGCACCGGAAGCCAAGTACAGCCTGGCTCCCGTTGCCGACCGTCTCGGCGAGCTCCTGGGCGCGGACGTGGCATTCGCCACGGACACGGTCGGGGCGTCGGCTCAGGCTGCCGTTGCCGCCCTCACCGACGGTGACGTGGTTGTTCTCGAGAACCTCCGCTTCAACGCGGGGGAGACCGCCAAGGACGACGCCGCGCGCGGCGCCTTCGCCACGGAGCTTTCCGCTCTGGGCGATGTGCTCGTCTCGGATGGCTTTGGCGTCGTGCACCGCAAGCAGGCCAGTGTGTACGACCTCGCCGGGATCCTTCCCAGCGCGGCCGGCCTCCTGATCGCCGCTGAGCTCGAAGTCCTGGACCGCCTCACCGAGAAGCCCGAAGCGCCGTACGCGGTCGTTCTGGGCGGCTCGAAGGTGTCCGACAAGCTCGGCGTCATCGGGCACCTGCTGCCCCGCGTCAACTCGCTGCTCATCGGCGGCGGCATGGCATACACGTTCCTCGCCGCTCAGGGCCACAAGGTGGGCGCAAGCCTGCTGGAGGCCGACCAGATCGAAACCGTTCGCGGTTACCTTCAGGAAGCGGAGCGCCTGGGCGTGCGGATCGTGCTGCCGACGGATATCGTCGTTGCCTCCAAGTTTGGGGCAGACGCCGAAGTGGCGGTCACCCCGGCCGACGCGATCGAGAGCACCACGTTCGGTGCCTCCGGTCTCGGTCTGGACATCGGACCGGAGACCGGTGCGGCGTTCGCCGACATCATCCGGTCGTCGAAGACGGTCTTCTGGAACGGCCCGATGGGCGTGTTCGAGTTGGCGCCGTTCGCGGAGGGCACCCGTGCGGTGGCCGGCGCGCTGACCGAGGTCGACGGCCTGAGTGTCGTCGGTGGTGGAGATTCGGCCGCGGCCGTGCGCATCCTCGGTTTCACCGATGACCAGTTCGGTCACATTTCTACCGGCGGCGGCGCGAGCCTCGAGTTCCTCGAGGGTAAGCGCCTGCCAGGACTGGAGGTCCTCGGATGGCAGTAAACGAACACCCACGACGCACTCCGCTGATTGCCGGAAACTGGAAGATGAACCTGGACCACCTCCAGGCCATCGCGTTCGTCCAGAAGCTCGCCTGGAATCTCAAGGATGCGAAGCACGATGTCGCAGCGGTCGAGGTCGCGGTGTTCCCACCGTTTACCGACCTCCGCTCCGTGCAGACGCTCGTCTCCGCTGACAAGCTCCCGATCGTCTTCGGCGGCCAGGACCTGTCGGCCCAGGATTCGGGCGCGTACACCGGTGAAATCTCCGGCGCGTTCCTCGCGCAGCTCGAGTGCAAGTATGTGTTGATCGGTCACTCCGAGCGCCGCACACTGCACGCCGAGACTGACGAGATCGTCTCGGCGAAGGTCACGGCAGCGCTCAAGCACAACCTGGTTCCGATCATCTGCGTCGGCGAGTCTGCCGCGGACCTGGAACTGCACGGCCCGAGCGCCGTACCGGTCGCCCAGCTGCGCGCGGCCCTGGCCGGCGTGACCAACGCGGCCGACTTCGTCGTCGCCTACGAGCCCGTCTGGGCGATCGGTTCCGGCAAGGCGGCAACGCCGGAGCAGGCCGAGCAGGTGGCGGCGCAACTGCGTCTCGTGCTCACGGAGACGCTGGGCCAGGATGTGGCCGACAAGACCCGTATCCTGTACGGCGGTTCCGTGAAGGGTTCGAATATCGCGGGCTTCATGCGCGAGCCGAACGTGGACGGCGCCCTGGTGGGCGGTGCCAGCCTGGATATCGACGAATTCTCGAGCATCGTCCGGTTCCAGCAGCACGTCGGTCTGTAACAAGACAACTGCACCACATCTGCTGTCTCAACTCGGCAGCAGGCCTCGAAGCAGCCCATCGGCCCCCAACAGGGGGTCGGTGGGCTGGTTCGTGAGTCAGGCTATGATTATCACTGATCTTGATGGGTTTTTTGGGCCCATCGCACTGTGAAAGGTTTTTGCGTGGAGATTCTCCAGGTTGTGCTGCAGGTGTTGCTCGGAATTACGAGTCTCCTGTTGACCATGCTCATTTTGCTTCACAAGGGGCGTGGTGGCGGTCTGTCCGACATGTTCGGCGGAGGTGTCACTTCCAACCTCGGTGCGTCCGGTGTGGCGGAACGCAACCTCAACCGCATCACCGTCATCCTGGGGTTGCTCTGGATTACCTGCATCGTAATCCTGGGACTCCTCACCAAGTTCGACACGGGGCTTTAGCCTCCCGTTTCACAGTTTCGACGAGCTCTAGCTCAACCGGTCAATCGGCTACAACGCCCTTTTCAAGCGGAGGAACATAATGGCATCTGGTGGCAGCGCAATCAGAGGATCCCGGGTCGGTGCCGGCCCCATGGGCGAGCAGGACCGCGGTTTTCACGCGGACCGCATCAAGGTGTCCTACTGGGACGCCCTCGGCAACGAGACCGTGCGTTACTTCGCGGCAAACCTCCCCGATGAGGAGATTCCGGTGACCATCGACTGCCCGTCGTCGGGGCTCCCGGCCGGGCGGGACAAAGAGAACCCGCCGTCGGTGGTCAAGCTTGAACCGTACAAGACGCACCTTGCCTACGTGAAGGAACGCCGCACCGAGGAAGAGGCAGAATCGCTCCTCGAAGAAGCGTTGGAGCAGTTGCGCGTGCGCCGGGGCAAGCTGTCCGCGACGAACTGACGTTTGGACGCGCACGCCTGTCGTTCACTGAGAAAGGCCCCGACTCCGGTCGGGGCCTTTCTCGGTGTGCGGGTCTGCCCGAGCGGGTGACTGTTCTAGAACGTCGACGCGGTGAGGTTCTCGGGGACCTCCGCAGCGGCCTCCCGGTCGACGAAGAAGTTCGTGTACCGGCGGCCCTTGATGCCCGCCACGGGCACTTCGTCGCGGCTGGCGCCGGCTAGGGCGAGACCGAGCGCCGATGCCTTGTCCGGCCCGGCCAGCACCATCCACACGCACCGTGAGGAGTTCAGGGCCGGTCGGCTGAGGCTGAGCCGCTCCGCCGGGGGCTTGGGAGAGTTGCGCACGGCGAGCACGCTCTTGCTATGTTCGCGGATGCCGGCCTGGTGCGGGAATAGGGAGGCGACGTGGCCGTCCGGCCCGACGCCGAGGAAGGTGATGTCGAAGCGCGGCAGGTCGGTTCCCTCGATCGAGGCGGACTCGAGCAACGCGGCGTAGCTCTCGACTGCGGTGTCGAGGTCGACTCCTTCGTCCGAGGCGGCGAAGGGGTGGATGTTCGCCTCCGGGATCTGGATGTGGTCGAGTAGGGCGGTGCGAGCCTGGCGCTCGTTGCGGTCGGGGTGCTCCTTGGGCACCCAGCGCTCGTCACCCCACCAGAACGTGACCAGGGCCCAGTCGATGGTGTCGCGGGCCGCGGAGGCGTTGACAGCTTCCAAGACCTCGATCGCGACGCTGCCGCCGGCCAGGACCACGTTGACTTCTCCCTGTTCGTGCAGGAGGTCCACGGTCGTTGTGATAAATCGGGCGGCCACCGAGGCGGCCAGGGCCGCGCGATCGGTGTGCACAAGTACGCGTCGTTCGTTGGTCACGGTCGTCCTTCGTTGTGTTCTGCGACCACATCGTCAAGGTGCGGTAGGCCGCGCGTGATGACCTCACCATACAGCTCATCGGGGTCGAGGCGGCGCAGCTCGTCGCTGAGGCAGTCCCGCAGGCTCCGCCGCTTGAGGGTGAGGTCCTGAACGGGCTGGCCGGGCTGGGTGAGTCTGGCGATGTCGGGCACTTCTCGTTCGAGCGAGATGAGCCCGGCGGAGCGCGTCAGGTGCACACTCCGGATGCCGTGGGACAGCGGCCCCGTAGTGAACTCGTAGTCCACCGAGACCTGCAGCTGCAGAGCGAGCCAGGCGGCGAGGAGTGTCGTGGAGGGCGAGTCCGCGGCACCGGTCACCTGCACGGCGGTCACAGGCAGGTAGGGCGGCTGGTCGAGGACCGCCGCCAGCTGGGCGCGCCAGAGGGTGAGGCGGGTCCAGGCGAAGTCCGTGTCGCCGGGACGGTATGAACCGCAGAGGTGATGAAGCGCGGCCTGCGGGTCGGGCTGCGCGGAAGCATCCGTGATGCGCCGGTGGGCGATGCGCCCGAGGGGCGAATCCGCTGGCACAGTGGGCGCCACACCGGGCCACCAGGCCACGACGGGGGCGTCGGGCAGGAGCAGACCGGTGACCAGGCTTTCCGGGTCGCTGGCGGCCTCACCGTAGGCGCGCAGCACGATGACCTCGCTGGCGCCCGCGTCCCCGCCGACACGGATTTCCGCGTCGACGCGGGGGGCGAGTGGGGAGGCCGTGTCATCCTGGTCCATCGTCGACAGCACGATCACGCGCATAGGGTGTTCCCTGGACGCGTCGTTCGCGGCCTCGATGGCCTCCTCCTCGCGGCCCATGGTGGACGCGATGATGAGCGTAAGCACGCGGCCGAGGGCCACCGCGCCGCCTTCTTCGCGGATGCGCACCAGGGCCTTGGAGATCTTGGAGGTGGTCGTGTTGGGCAGATCGACGATCATGGGCGTCTCCAATGTCGGCCGTCGCGGGACAGCAGTTCGTCGGCCGAGACCGGACCCCAGGTTCCCGGCCGGTATTGCTCGGGCTGGCCCTGCTTCGCCCAGAACTCCTCGATCGGGTCGAGGATCTTCCACGACAGCTCGACCTCCTCGTGCCGGGGAAAGAGCGGCGGGTCGCCCAGGAGCACGTCGAGGATGAGCCGCTCATAGGCCTCGGGGCTGGCCTCGGTGAAGGCGTGGCCGTAGCCGAAGTCCATCGTCACGTCGCGCACCTGCATGCCGGCACCGGGCACCTTGGAACCGAAACGGATGGTGACGCCTTCGTCGGGCTGCACCCGGATGACCAGGGCGTTCTCGCCCAACGGTGCGGAGTTTCCCTTGCCGAAGAGGTGCTGGGGGGCTCGTTTGAACACCACGGCGATCTCGGTGACCCGGCGGCCCAGACGCTTGCCCGCACGCAGGTAGAAGGGCACCCCTGACCACCGGCGGTTCTCAATGGTCAGCCGCAGCGCGGCATACGTTTCGGTGAGGGATTCGGGGTCCATCCCGTCCTCGTCCAGAAACCCCACGACCTTCTCGCCGCCCTGCCAACCGCCGGCATACTGGCCGCGGGCCGTGCCACGGGCGAGGTCGTCGGGAAGCCGGACGGAGGCGAGAACCTTCTCTTTCTCCGTGCGCAGGTCGGCAGCGTCGAAGGAGATTGGTTCCTCCATGGCGGTTAGCGCTAGAAGCTGCAGCAGGTGGTTCTGGATGACGTCCCGGGCTGCGCCGATGCCGTCGTAGTAGCCGGCCCGACCGCCCACGCCGATGTCCTCGGCCATGGTGATCTGCACGTGGTCGACGTAGTTGGCGTTCCAGATCGGTTCGTACAACTGGTTCGCGAAGCGGAGGGCCAGAATGTTTTGCACCGTCTCCTTGCCCAGGTAATGGTCGATGCGGAAGACCGAGTCGGGCGGGAAGACCGACTCGACCACGGCGTTGAGTTCGCGCGCGGTCTGCAGGTCACTGCCGAACGGCTTCTCGATCACGACCCGCCGCCACTGCCCGTCCGTCTGATCGGCCAGGCCCGAGCGGCGCAGCTGCTCCGTGACCTGCGGGAATGCTTTCGGCGGGATCGACAGGTAGAACGCATGGTTGCCCATCGTCCCGCGCTCCCGATCGAGTTGCGCGATGGTGTCCTTGAGCAGTTGGAACGACGCGGCGTCGTCGAACGACCCCGGCACGAAACGGATGCCCTCGGCCAGCTGAGTCCAGACGTCCTCGTTGAACTCGGTGCGCGCGTACTCCTTGACCGAGTCGTGCACGACTTTCATGAAGTCCTCGTTGGTCCAGTCGCGGCGTGCGAATCCGACGAGCGCGAAACCCGGCGGAAGCAGGCCGCGGTTGGCGAGGTCATAGACGGCCGGCATGAGTTTCTTCCGCGACAGGTCACCGGTGACGCCGAAGATCACCAAGCTGCTGGGCCCGGCGATGCGATTCAGACGGTAGTCGTTTGGTGAACGCAGTGGATTGAACTCCGGGGTGATTTCCACCGGGGACATGCAGCTCCTTCGAGGTGTGGCGTTCGAGCACGTTGTTCGGCGCCGGCCCGCGGGCCGGCGCCGAACGGGTTAGCGCAGTGCGTCGAACAGGGTGGCGATGTTCATGGCCGGGTCGGTCAGCGTCAGCGTCAGTACGGGGCGACCGTGGTCCGCCAGCACGCTGGCGTCACCGCTGGCTTGGGCCAGGATTAGTTCCCCGAACGTGAAGGGGCGCTCCGGGATGTCGAGGTCGACGTCCGGGGTGGTGAGGATCTGCAGGAACACTCCGGTGGCCGGTCCGCCCTTGTGCAGCTGGCCGGTGGAGTGCAGGAACCGCGGTCCCCAGCCGAACGTGACCGGGCGCTTGGCCAGTGCGGCCAGCAGATCACGGATTTCGGCGAGCTGGGGCAGTTCCAGCCGGTTGACGTAGGCCTGCACGGAGATGTAGCCGTCCGTGCCCAGCTCCTCGATCAGGGCATCGATAGCGGAGGGCAGGTCGCTGGCGGCGCCGATCACGTGCGCGGTGCCGCGGATCTCGATTCCGTCCGTGATGAACGCGGCGGGGACCGGTTCGGGACGGGCGTCGAGGAGACCGCGGGTCGCGTTTTTGGCGGCCTCGACATCCGGCTGGTCGAACGGGTTGATGCCCAGCAAGCGGCCGGCGACGGCGGTGGCATACTCCCAGACGAGGAACTGCGCGCCGAGGGTGCCGCTGATCCGGATCTCGTCGTGTCCGCCGTTATCGGAGAACACGTCGCGGCCGGCGTCGGAGACCAGGCGAACAACCTGCAGGTCAGGCAGGTCCAGGGTCAGCTCGGGGGCATCCAGGTCGAGCACGACGGGAAGGATGCCGATGCCCTGTTTGCCGGTGGATTCGGCGATCAGCTGTTCGGCCCAGTCGGCGAAACCGACGATGTGGGTGCCATCCTCGACGATTGCGAGCTTGTCGCGGCGCGGGGTGGTCGCGGCGATGGCCGCACCCAGGATGAGCCCCGGGTTCTCGGCGGTGTCCACGGCAAGGGAAAGCGAAACGGCCTCGGCCTCGTCGAGCAGCTCGGCGATGTCCACGCCGGCAAGGCCGGACGGAACGAGTCCGAACGCAGTCAACACCGAGAAACGTCCACCGACCGTGGGGTCCGCGTTGAAGACGCGGTAGCCCACGGAACGGGCATCCGCGTCGAGGGGGGAGCCAGGGTCGGTCACGATGATGATGCGCTCGACCGGGTCAATGCCGGCCTCGCGGAAGGCGCGCTCGAAGACACGGCGCTGACTGTCGGTCTCGACCGTGGAGCCGGACTTCGACGACACCACGAGCGCGGTGGCGGCCAGGTTCTCGCCGAGGGCCGCGAGGACCTGACCGGGGTCGGTGGAGTCGAGCACGGTGAGGTTCACGCCGGCGGTGCGGGTGATGACCTCGGGGGCCAACGACGAGCCACCCATGCCGGTGAGGGCGATACGGGTGACTCCGCCGGCCCGCAGGGAGTCGCGCAGGGCAAGGATCTCCGCGACCAGCGGACGGGAATCCGTAACGGACTCGGTCCAGCCGAGTCGCTTCGCGGCTTCGGCTTCGGCTTCGGGGCCCCAGAGGGCCGGGTCAAGGGCGGTGATCCCGGATGCGACGAGGTCGGCCACCAGGGTCGGGACGGTGGTGCGAACGGCCTCGGCCGCCGCGCCGCTCACGGAGATGTGGAAGCTCACAGTGCGGCCCCGTTCTTGGTCGTCGTGGCGGTCTCGAGGGCAGCGGTCACGGTCTCGAGGAGTTCATTCCACGAGACGATGAACTTGGCCACGCCTTCGGCCTCGAGTACCTGGGTGACGTCGTTGTACGAGACACCCTCGTTCGCGAGTGCGTCGAGAACCAGGTTGGCTTCGTCGTACGCGCCGGTGATGGAGTTCGCGGGGATGACGCCGTGGTCGAGTGTGGCCTCGAGGGTCTTCTCCGGCATGGTGTTGACGACCTCGGGCGCGACCAGGTTGGTCACATACAGGGTGTCGGGGAGGCTGGGGTCCTTGACGCCGGTGGAGGCCCAGAGGGGGCGTTGCTTGTTGGCTCCGGCGCTGATCAGGCCGAGGGCGCGTTCGGTGGAGAAGGCTTCCTCGTAGACCTGATAGGCGAGCTGGGCGTTCGCGACGCCGGCCTTGCTCTTGAGCGCAAGCGCGGCTGTCGTCCCGATGACCTCAAGGCGGGTGTTGATCTCGGTGTCGACCCGCGAGACGAAGAACGACGCAACGGAGTGGATCACGCTGAGGTCGAGGCCGGCCGCCTTGGCCTTCTCCAGGCCGGACAGGTACGCGTTGATGACCTGGCGGTGACGTTCGAGGCTGAAGATCAGGGTGACGTTGACGCTGATGCCGAGGGCGATCGTCGCGGTGATCGCCTCGAGACCTTCCACCGTTGCGGGGATCTTAATCATGGCGTTGGGTCGATTGACCTTCGCCCACAGTTCCTGGGCCTGCGTGACCGTGCCGGCCGCGTCGTGGGCCAGCCCGGGCTCGACCTCGATCGACACGCGCCCGTCGACGCCGCGGGTGCGATCGTAAACCGGGCGGAAGATATCGCTGGCCGCGGTCACATCGTCGGTGGTGATCTCGAACACGGCGTCGTGCACGCTGGTGCCGGCGGCGGCAAGAGCGGCCACCTGCTCCGCGTACGCCTCGCCCTTGCTGAGGGCGCCGGCGAAGATCGTCGGGTTGGTGGTCACGCCGACGATGTTCTTCGTGTCGATCAGGTTCGCCAAGCCGCCGGAAGCGATGCGTTCCCGGGACAGGTCGTCCAGCCAAATGCTGACGCCGGCCAATGACAGCTCGGCTAGGGGAGTGTTCTCAGTCATATTTCGTATCTCCTTGGAATGCAGGGTATTCAGGTGTGTGGTGTCGCGGCGCAGCGGGTTCAGTTCGCGGCGAGAGATTCCTTGGCGGCGGCGACGACGGCATCCGTCGTGATGCCGAATTCACGGAACAGGGTCTTGTAATCGGCCGACGCACCGAAGTGCTCGATCGAGACGCTGCGGCCACGGTCGCCGACGTACTTGTCCCAGGTCAACGCTATGCCCGCCTCGACGGATACCCGGGCGGTGATCGATGCGGGCAGGACAGCCTCGCGGTACTCGGCGCTCTGCTCCCGGAACCATTCGAGGCTGGGGGCCGACACGACGCGCGCGCTGATGCCTTCGGCCTGGAGCTGCTCGCGGGCCGCCAGGGCCAGCTGCACCTCGGAGCCGGTGCCGATCAGGATCACATCAGGTGTGCCGCCCGCAGCCTCAGCGAGCACGTAGGCGCCCCGGGCCACGTTTCGGGCGGATGCGAGCACGTCGCCGGTGGCGTCGCCCTCGCCGCGCTCAAACACGGGAATGTTCTGGCGGGTCAGCACGATGCCGGCCGGTCCCTGGCGGCGCTCGAGGATCGTCTTCCACGCCCAGGACACCTCGTTGGCGTCGCCGGGGCGCACCACATCGAGTCCGGGGATGGCGCGCAGGGTCGCGAGCTGCTCGATCGGCTGGTGGGTGGGGCCGTCCTCGCCGAGGGCGACGGAGTCGTGGGTCCAGACGAAGATCGAGGGGGCCTGCATCAGCGCGGCCAGGCGGATGGCCGGTCGCATGTAGTCGCTGAAGATCAGGAAGGTGCCGCCGAAGGGGCGGGTGTTCCCATGCAGCACGATGCCGTTCAGGATGGCGGCCATGGCGTGTTCGCGAATGCCGAAGTGCAGCACGCGGCCGTAGGGGTTGCCGGTCCATTCATTGGTGGAGTGCTCGCTCGGAATGAAGGAGGCAGCACCGCCGATGGTGGTGTTGTTCGATTCTGCGAGGTCGGCGGAGCCACCCCACAGCTCGGGGATGACCGTGCCGAGCGCGGTGAGGACCTTGCCGGACGCGGCACGGGTCGATACCTCCGTGCCGGCGGGGAAGACGGGCAGGGCCGCCTCGACGCCGTCGGGCAGGTCGCCGGAGAGCACCCGATCGAGTAGGTTCTTGCGCTCAGGGTTGGCGGTCGCCCAGGCCTCGAACTCGACGTTCCAGGCGGAGTGGGCGACGGCCCCGCGGTCCACGGCCTGTCGGGTGTGCGCGATGACCTCGTCGGCGACCTCGAAGGCCTGCGCGGGGTCGAAACCGAGGACCGTTTTGACGGCGGCCAGCTCCTCGGCGCCGAGCGCCGAGCCGTGGATCTTGCCCGTGTTCTGCTTCTTCGGGCTGGGCCAGCCGATGATGGTCTTCAGGATGATCAGCGACGGCTTGTCGGTGACTGCCTGGGCCGCCTCGATCGCGTCGTGGAGTGCGGCGATGTCCTCGACGTAGGCGCCGGTCTGCTTCCAGTCGACTGTCTGCACGTGCCAGTCGTAGGCCGAATAGCGGGCCGCGACATCCTCGGTGAAGGCGATGTTGGTGTCGTCCTCGATGGAGATCTGGTTGCTGTCGTAGATCGCGATCAGGTTGCCGAGCTGCTGGTGGCCGGCGAGGGAGGAGGCCTCGCTCGTGATGCCTTCCTGCAGGTCGCCGTCGCCGGCGATCACGTACACGAAGTGATCGAACGGGCTCGTGCCGACCGACGCCTCCGGGTCGAACAGTCCGCGCTCGAAGCGGGAGGCGTAGGCGAAGCCGACGGCGGAGGCCAGACCCTGGCCCAGAGGACCGGTCGTGATCTCGACCCCGTCGGTGTGGCCGTACTCCGGGTGCCCGGGCGTCTTGGAACCCCAGGTGCGCAGAGCCTTCAGATCTTCGAGCTCGAGTCCGTAGCCACCGAGGTACAACTGCACGTACTGGGTGAGCGAGCTGTGGCCGACCGAGAGAATGAAACGGTCCCGACCGATCCACTCGTTGTCGGACGGGTCACGCCGCATCACCTTCTGGAACAGGAGGTAGGCCGCGGGAGCGAGGCTCATGGCGGTACCGGGATGCCCGTTCCCGACCTTCTCCACGGCATCGGCCGCGAGGAGGCGCGCGGTGTCGACCGCCTTGCTGTCAATTGAATCCCACTGCAGTGCTGCCACTTGGTATTGACCCTTCTGAAGACAGGGGAGAAGGTTGCTGAGAACCCGCACCCGCTATTGTGCGCGCCCGAGGACATCAGCGTCATCACGGTGTCGCAGCAGATGCCCGGTTCCGGTGGATCAGCATGCATGCACCGAGATTGGCGAGCACCCCCAGTATAGGCAACGCCGGTTCGGACCCGTGATGTGTCGTCTCGTGACGCACCCCGGGCGGCCCGTCGACGGTTTCGGTTCCGACAGTTCGCCTAGAATCACAGTCACTGTCACCAGCGTTGGAGGAGCTTTGCCCGGAGCCGCCGAAACCCACATCCTGAGCGCCCCACGCACGCTCCGGCGCACGGCAAGGGCCTACCTCTCGCTGACCAAGCCGCGGGTCGTGGAACTGCTCCTGGTGGTTACCGCTCCCACGATGATCCTGGCCGAACAGGGCATCCCGAGCCTGTGGCTGGTCGTGGCAACTCTGATCGGCGGTGCGCTTAGCGCCGGCTCTGCCGGGGCGTTCAACTGCTACGTCGACCGGGACATCGACCGGCTGATGAAGCGTACCCAGAATCGCCCGCTCGTCACGGGGGAACTCACCGACCGGCAGGCCCTGGTGTTCGCCTGGCTGGTCGGCCTGGCATCGATTCTCTGGCTGCTGGCCTTCACGAACTGGCTCGCCGCGGCCCTGTCGCTGGGCGCCATCCTGCTCTATGTCGTCTTCTACACGATGGTTCTGAAACGCCGCACGGCCCAGAACATAGTCTGGGGCGGCATCGCGGGCTGCATGCCCGTGCTCATCGGCTGGGCCGCAGTGACCGGCGACCTGTCATGGCCGCCCTTCGTCCTGTTCCTGATCATCTTCCTGTGGACGCCGCCGCACTACTGGCCGCTTTCCATGAAATACCGTGACGACTATCAGGCCGCCGGGGTGCCGATGCTCGCCGTCGTGCGCGGCCGCAGCCAGGTGGGCCTACAGGTCATCCTGTACGCCTGGGCGACCGTCGCCTGCTCGCTCCTGCTCGTACCGATCGCGGACATGGGCCTGCTGTACCTTTTTGTGGCCCTGGTGACCGGCGCCTGGTTCATCTCCGAGACGCACCGGCTGTACGGCCTGGCGATCCGTCACGTGGAGGTGTCGCCGATGCGCCTCTTCCACGGTTCGATCGCCTATCTCACCCTGTTGTTCCTGGCCGTCGGAGTTGATCCGCTGCTCCCGTTCTAGCCCGCAGCTCCCGTTCGACACCGGGCACGGCGTTCGGGCCGTGATGATCACAACTAAACGACGAGGACTTACGTCGCTACCGGCGACCGACCAAGTCGGGGGTGGTCGCTCTGGGGGACACCCGCACGTCCACCGGTTTGCTGAGGTTCAGGACGAGCGCGGTCAGGATGGCCACGAGCACGCAGGAGAGCACCATGTGGATGCCGACCAACCCGGCAGGGAGCCCCGTGTTGGACTGGATCAGGCCGACGCCGACCTGCATGGCCTCGACGAGCAGAAGGAGAAGGGCCCAGCCCTGCGTCGGCAGAGCGCGCGAGAAGGCCACGACGAGGAGAACCACGGTGAGGGCAACGGTGACGTAGGCCGGCCAGCTGTGCACGTGCTGCAGGATTTCGGGGTCAAGGCCCGTGCGGGGAGCATCCGCGTCCCCGGCGTGCGGGCCCGAGCCGGTGGTGAGAATGCCGACGAGGATCGTGACGAACACGACGGCGCTCGTGGCATACGCCAGCGTCCGATACCAGACCGGAACCGCGAGGGTGCGCCGCACCCGGCCGGTGTAGACCCGGTGCACGAAGACGGTGCACAGCAGGACCAGGATCACGGAGATCACGAAGTGGATGCCGACCACATAGGGGTTCAGCTGGGCAAGAACGCTGATGCCGCCGATAACGGCCTGCGCGGGGATGCCCAACCCCGCGAGCAGGGCGACCCAGAACAGGTCGGGGCGTTCCTTGCGGAGGCGCACCACGGCGAGGAAGGCCGCGATCGCGACCAGGCCGAGGGCAACTCCGAGCAGGCGATTGCCGAATTCGATGTAGCCGTGGATGCCCATCTCGGGCGTGTTGACCACTGAGTCCGCGGTGCACTTGGGCCAGGTGGGGCAACCGAGGCCCGAGCTGGTCAGGCGCACCAGGCCTCCCGTCCCGACCAGCAGAATCTGGGCGGCGAGGTAGATCCACGCGATCACACGCACACGCCTGTCAATCCTGGTCGGCAACCACGCCGTAATTCGATTCACCGGTTCTGCTCCCTCTTCGATGACCACATGTGAAAACGCCGGATCGCACTGCTGAACCCGTCGCCAGCCTGTAGAATTAAGTTTTTCATGGGCGGGAACGTTGCGGTTGCCACAACCGCGGCGCGCGTCGTCCTTAAACATCTTAGGTACGCAACGTAGCCGCCCACACAACCGATCCCTGACTGGGTCTCCGCTGGAGGCCATTCTGGGAACGACCGGACTAATATCCGGGTTGCCGGGGTGGCAGAAGAGGTAAATATGTCTGACGTCCTTCTTGACCGCCCCGAACTTGCGGGGCTCGGTGTCTACGAGTTCGGGTGGTCCGACTCCGATGCTGCTGGTGCCTCCGCTCGCCGCGGGATTTCGCCGGAGGTGGTGACTGATATCTCCAATCTCAAGGGCGAGCCTGAGTGGATGCTGCAGCGTCGCCTCAAGGCCCTTGAGTTGTTTGAGCGCAAGCCGATGCCGACTTGGGGTGCTGACCTGTCGG
>NZ_SOGC01000028.1:0-107471 GCF_004402765.1 Cryobacterium sp. TMT2-17-1 | reverse complement strand
GTTCCTAGACAGTCAGAAACCTAGACAGGAAGCGGCGTGCGGCCGTTAAGGCGCTCCGAAACACCCACAGATGAAGCAGGAGAGCCAAAATCTCCGTCGAATTCGTTCGGGGCACGGTGCGAACACCCAGTGAATAGTCAGCGGCTCAGCGACCAGGGCTTGCGACGCACGAGGATGTGGCCGCGGCTCGTGCTCAGCCGGGTCCACAGGCCCGTCTCGAACAGGCGCACGGGCTCGTTTTTCGGCAGGAAACCGAGGCTGACGGCCGCGAAGGCGGCGCCGGCCGGCACGATTTCCAGGCCGGGGATCGGGCGGCTCCAGACTTCGGAGCGCACCCGCTGCACGATCTGCCCGCCGGTTCCCGCCGGGATGACGGCGGCGACTTCCTCAATGCCGGCCTGCGCCGCACCGTCGAGCAGGGCGGCATCCGTTTCACCGAGCAGGGTCCAGCCGCCTTGGGGCGGCGAGATACCGGCCCAGGTCACGGTGGTCACTTCCAGCGGCACGGTTACGGTCACTGTCGCCTCGTCCTCCAGCACGGCCGCGGTGAGGCGGGCGAGGCGGTCCAGCAGGGAGCGCACGGGAACGACCGCGTCGAGCTCGACCGGTGCGGTGAGCGCGAAGGTGCGCAGGCCCAGCACGGTCGGGCTGGAGTCGAGGAGACCGCGCGGGTAGAGGATCGCGGTGTAGACAGCGAGCACCCCCGCGGCCTGAATGAGGCGCACGGAACCGTCCTCCACCCGGCTAGCGCGGGAGAGGTAGACCTGGAGGTCGCGAAGGGACAGGGACTCTGGGAGAGAAAATGACTTACTCATCTGCTCCTAAACTACCAAGGTACGGCGCGCGTCACACCGGTGCGCGCGTCTGCTCCGCCACGCGCCTGAGGAGGCCACATGGACTTGCCGATGGAGGGCCTTCTAACCGCCCTGGACCTCACCGACACGGGCGCCCGCACCAGCGAGGACATCTTCACCGGGCCGTCGCAGTGGATGCCGCTCGGCCGCGTTTTCGGCGGGCAGGTGCTCGCCCAGTCACTGGTCGCCGCGATGCGCACGGTTCCCGACGACCGCCATGTGCACTCGATGCACGGCTATTTCCTGCGCCCCGGCGACGTGGGCCAGCCGATCACCTTCTCCGTCGATCGCATCCACGACGGCCGCTCCTTCTCCACCCGCCGCACGCAGGCCTATCAGGACGGGCATCCGATCCTGTCGATGATCGCCTCGTTCCAGGACGGTGATGAAGGCCTCGAGCACCAGATCGAGATGCCAACCGATATGCCCGACCCGGAGTCCTTGCCGACGGCGGCGGATGCTTTGGCCCAGGTCGACCACTCCATCGCCCGCTACTGGGCGAACGAGCGTCCGTTCGACATGCGGCACCTGCCGTCGCCGATCTACCTCAAGGTGGACGGCGAGCACACCTCTCGCCAGGCCGTGTGGATGAAGACCATGGGCCCGTTGCCCGACGACCCTGACCTGCACCGCGCCGCGCTGGCATACGCCAGCGACTACTCGATCATGGAGCCTGTCATGCGTCGCCACGGCGTGGCCTGGGCCACACCCGGGCTCAAGGTTGCGAGCCTGGACCACGCCATGTGGTTCCACCGCTTCGGCCGGGTCGACGAGTGGATGCTCTACGTACAGGATTCCCCGACCGCCCAGGGTGGACGCGGGCTCTCCACCGGCAGCATCTACAGCCGGGCGGGCCTGCTTCTCGCCACGGTCGCGCAGGAGGGCATGCTGCGCGTGCCCACGAACGCAGAGTAGCCTCTCTCACATGCTCTGAGCGTCTCTGAGCATCTCTGAACGCCCGCCCGATCGAGGAGAACCATGACGAACGCCACCGACATCTCCCGCCGCACCGCGCTCCTGCTCGGCACCGCTGGCACCGCCGTCGCGCTGGTCGGCTGCAGCACCGACGGCGCCGCAGACTCCGGCACCGGCACCGGCAACATTGGCCCGGTGGAGTTAGCCAAGCTCGCCGACATCCCCGTGGGCGGTTCGATCGAGGCCTCCCTCGATGGCAAGCCCATCCTGATCAGCCAGCCCAAGGCCGGCACCGTGGTGGCGTTCAGCGCGATCTGCACCCACCAGGGCTGCGTGGTCAAAGCGGTAAAGGACGAGTTCGACTGCCCCTGCCACGGCTCGAAGTTCGACCGTGCCACCGGCGAGGCCCTCGCCGGACCGGCGACCGAACCGCTGGCGTCGGTGAAGGTCACCGTCACCGGCGACGCCGTCACCGCCGGCTGAGGCGGACTGCGTCCGGGCCGGCCTACTCAGCCGGCAGGGACGCGCGCCGGGTGAATCGGATGGGTTCGTCTACGTATGGAGCCCAAGCGGCGCGCTCGACCTCGTTGATCTTGCGCGGCCGCTCGGTCGCGGCGTCCACCAACACGATTGTGGTGCTCGCCTGCGCGAAGAGAACCGCTGGCTCCAGGCCGATCGGAGTCCAGACCTCGTAGCAGACCTCGAGGCTGGCGCCGCCGAGCTTGCCGAGCCAGAGACGGATGTCCAGAGGCTGCCTCAGATACGGAATCGGAGCCAGATACTCGGCCTCCATCCGCGCGATCAGGGCCAGCGTCGCCGCGCCCGGGCGCCCGTCCAGCACGGCGGTGCCGGCGAACGCCCCGGGGCCGTCGCCGTCTTCATCCGGCCAGAACGCCTGGATGCGCGCATCCTCGAGCACACGCAACAACTCGGCGTTGTTGACGTGGCCGTAGGCGTCCAGATCCGACCAGCGCAACTTCACCGGCACGCGCAGCTTCACCGCGGGTCCTAGTCGCGGGTCAGCTTGCGGTACGCGGACCGGTGCGGTTTCGCGGCATCCGGGCCAAGGCGTTCGATCTTGTTCTGCTCGTACGACTCGAAGTTGCCCTCGAACCAGTACCAGTTCGCCGGGTCTTCGTCGGTGCCCTCATAGGAGAGGATGTGCGTGGCGATTCGGTCAAGGAACCACCGGTCGTGGGTGATGACCACGGCGCAGCCGGGGAATTCAAGGAGCGCGTTCTCGAGCGAGCCGAGGGTTTCGACGTCCAGGTCGTTGGTGGGCTCGTCGAGCAGCAGCAGGTTGCCGCCCTGCTTGAGGGTGAGCGCCAGGTTGAGGCGGTTGCGCTCACCACCGGAGAGCACGCCGGCCTTCTTCTGCTGGTCGGGACCCTTGAAGCCGAATGTGGACACGTAGGCCCGCGACGGGATCTCGGTCTTGCCGACCTGGATATAGTCTTGGCCGTCGGAGACGACCTCCCAAAGCGACTTGTTCGGGTCGATGCCCGCGCGGCTCTGGTCGACGTAGGAGATGTCGACCGTCTCGCCGATCTTCAGTTCACCCAGGTCCAGTGGCTCGAGTCCGACAATCGTCTTGAACAGCGTGGTCTTGCCCACGCCGTTGGGGCCGATGATGCCGACGATGCCGTTGCGCGGGAGGGTGAAGGAGAGATCCTCGATGAGGACCCGGTCGCCGAAGCCCTTCTTGACCTTCTTGGCGTCGATGACCTGGGCACCGAGGCGCGGGCCGACGGGAATCTGGATCTCTTCGAAGTCAAGCTTGCGGGTGCTCTCGGCCGCTGCCGCCATCTCTTCGTAGCGGGCGAGACGCGCCTTCGACTTTGCCTGGCGGCCCTTCGCATTCGAGCGCACCCATTCGAGCTCGTCCGCGAGGCGCTTGGCCATCTTCGCGTCCTTCTTGCCCGCGATGAGCAACCGTTCCTGCTTCTTCTCGAGGTAGGTCGAGTAGTTGCCCTCGTAGGGGTACAGGTGGCCGCGGTCGACTTCGGCGATCCACTCGGCCACGTGGTCGAGGAAGTACCGGTCGTGGGTGACGGCGAGAACGGCGCCGGGGTACTGGGCCAGGTGCTGCTCGAGCCAGAGCACGCTTTCGGCGTCGAGGTGGTTGGTGGGCTCGTCAAGGAGGAGCAGGTCGGGCTTCTGCAGCAGCAGCTTGGTCAGCGCCACGCGGCGCTTCTCACCGCCGGAGAGGTCGGCGACGGAGTAATCGCCCGGCGGGGTGCGGAGGGCGTCCATGGCCTGCTCCAGCTGGGAATCGAGGTCCCAGGCGTCGGCGGCGTCGATGGCCTCCTGCAGCGTGCCCATTTCGGCCAGCAGTGCGTCGAAGTCCGCGTCGGGTTCGCCGAGCGCG
The DNA here is from genome assembly GCF_004402765.1 of Cryobacterium sp. TMT2-17-1. Classification (NCBI taxonomy): domain Bacteria; kingdom Bacillati; phylum Actinomycetota; class Actinomycetes; order Micrococcales; family Microbacteriaceae; genus Cryobacterium; species Cryobacterium sp. TMT2-17-1. Next base: position 103,334 of record NZ_SOGC01000028.1, on the reverse strand, counting down.
AGGCTGATCTCGTTGAACCGGTCGACCTTGGCCTTGATCGGGCCGACGCCCTCCTGCACATTCTCGAGGACCGTCTTGGTCTCGTCGAGTTCGGGCTCCTGCATCAGGATGCCGACCGAGTAGCCGGGCGAGAGCTTCGCCTCGCCGTTGCTGGGGGTGTCCAGCCCGGCCATGATCTTCAGGATCGTGGATTTTCCGGCGCCGTTCGGCCCCACGATACCGATTTTGGCGCCGGGGAAGAACGACATGGTGACGTCGTCGAGGATCAGTTTGTCGCCGACCGCCTTGCGAGCGCGGACCATCGTGTAGATAAATTCAGCCATAGTGCTTACCAGTCTATTTGCCGCGTGGCCCCGACCAGACACGTTCCGGATGCGAGGATCGCCGTGACCGCGCTGTGGTACCCGCCCGTGGCCGGTCCGTTCTGCCCGATCAGGCATTCGCCGTTGAACCGAACGGAGAACTGGATAGAGTCCGCTGGGAGGTCGATGTTGGTCTCGTCGAAGGTAACCTCCATTTGGGCCCGGTCGAAGCCGGAGGCCCCCAGCGCGTCCACGAATGCCCGCCCGCCGGCATTCTCGTCAGCGGTGACGACTGCCGTGGCGACGCTGTCGAAGTAGGCCAGGTTCGCCGCGGCATCCTTCTCCGGCTGTAGCTGCGGCGCGGGTATCGGCGCCGCGTTCGCGGTCGGACGAGCCGACGCCGACGCCGTGGCCGTGCTCGAGGGAGTCGCGGCCGGTGCCGCCGAGCAGGCCGCGAGGCTGACCGTGACGGCCAGCCCGAGCAGCAACGCGCTACCGGTGCGTGGGGAACGGATGCCGGTTCGACGTCTCCGGGTTTCCCGATCTGATGGTGCCGGCACGTGGTCCTTCCGCGACCGCGGTGCGGTCAGACCTCTGAGTCTGCCAGATGCCCCGTGTCCCCGAGAGTCTATTCCGGTGACTGTCCCGGTGACTGTGCCGGACACTGTGCCGAGTTGCCGCCATCAGGAATCGACCCCGACTAGCGCCGCGGACTCTGCCTCGTCGCGCATCGGGGGTGCGTCGTCAGTATCGGCAGGTAGGAAGCCGTCCGTGGGCTCGGTCGGATGTGGCGCCGACGCTGCGCCGGGCGGCGGCGAGCGCGTGTAGACGGTGCTGCACCAGGCCAGGTCGTGCCCGACGGTCTCTGCCTCGACCTCGACCGAGGTACCGTTGCGGTCGGCATTTTCCCACGGCCGGATGCGCAACCGCCCCGCCACGACTACGTGCTCACCCTTCTGCACCGAGCGCTCCACGTTGTGGGCGAGCTGCCGGAAGGAGGACACCGTGTACCAGTTGGTCTCGGCGTCAACCCAGGTCTGTTTCACACGGTCGAAGCGACGCTGGCTTGATGCCAGCCGAAACGACGTGATGGCCAGCCCCGCACTGGTCACAAGGTGACGGGGCGTGGTGGCCACGATTCCGGTCACGGTGATGCTGTCGCTCATTACGGTCTCCCTCATCCTGTGAGCCCCGGACGAATGCCCGGAACACGCGACCTGGAGCGACGGCTCGTGCCCGTCTCCGCCGCCCCAGATCGCGTACTCCGAGTGTGCGGCGGCAGGACGACGCGCGGCCGCGGCATCCGGAACCTGTGCCGAATGACCGCCCCCCGCAGCTGGGGAGGGCTGGGCTCGCTTCTGACGGAGAGGGTCCGGGTGCGCGCCGCGGTCGGTGTCGAACCAATTCGACGGAGATTCTTCTGTGAAAGCGCTCTTTCCCAGTTTCTAGTGCCGCTTTGGGCAAAATCTCCGTCGAATTCGTTTGGCTCCGGGTTTCCGCACGGCGGTCTCGGCGGCGCTGGCACGGCAGCTAGAAAACCCGTTCATTTCGCCGCGCTCGGCGATACTCGCCGCCTACGAGTACACGAACTCGCGCTGCTAGAGGAGGTATTCGGCGTAGGACTTGCGGATCTTGTTCACCTTGGGCAGCGCGACGGCCATGCAGTAGCCCTGACCAGGGTTTTTGGCGAAGAAGTCCTGGTGGTGGTCCTCGGCCACGAAGTATTCGCCGAGCGGATCGATCGTGGTGACGACGCCGCCGCCCCACCATTCGGCGGCGCGAGTGCGAGCGGTTTCGAAGAGCCGCTTCTGCGCGTCGTCGGCATAGAACATCGCCGACCGGTACTGGGTGCCCACGTCGGCGCCCTGGCGGTTCAGCTGGGTCGGGTCGTGCAGCGAGAAGAACACGTCGAGGATGACGCTGGCCGGGATGACCTCCGGGTCGAACGTCACGGCGATGGCCTCGGCGTGGCCGGTACGGCCCGTGCACACCGACTCATACGTTGGCCGTTGAGCCCCTCCCCCGGTATACCCGGAAACCACCTCGCTCACGCCACGCAACACCCGATACACGGCATCGAGACACCAGAAACATCCACCTGCGACCACAAAAGTTTGCACACCCTTAGAGTAACGGCATGACCTTCGTGCCAGCTCCGAACCGCTATGCCGACATGACCTACCGACGCGTCGGACGGAGCGGCCTCAAACTGCCGGCGCTGTCTCTCGGCCTCTGGCACAACTTCGGCCACGAGCGCCCGATCGAGACCCAACGCGCCATCCTGCGCCGTGCCTTCGACCTGGGGGTCACCCACTTCGACCTGGCCAACAACTATGGTCCTCCTCCCGGAGCCGCCGAGACCAACTTCGGCCGCATCTGCGCCGAAGATTTCCGGGCCTACCGCGACGAGATGATCATTTCCAGCAAGGCCGGCTACGACATGTGGCCGGGCCCCTACGGCGATTTCGGTTCTCGCAAGTACCTGCTCTCCTCCCTCGACGCGAGCCTGGGCCGGCTCGGCGTCGACTACGTCGACATCTTCTACTCCCACCGGCCGGACCCGGAGACTCCCATCGAGGAGACCATGGGCGCGCTGGCGTCGGCGGTGCAGCAGGGAAAGGCCCTCTATGTCGGCATCTCCAGCTACACCCCCGAGCAGACGCGGGCCGCGGCGGCGGCGCTGGCCGAGCACAAGATCCCCCTCCTGATCCACCAGCCGCGTTACTCGATGTTCGATCGCCACATCGAAGACGGGCTCTTCCCCGTGCTCGACGAGCTCGGCATGGGCAGCATCGTCTTCTCGCCGCTCGCACAGGGACTTCTCACCGACCGTTACCTGGACGGCACCGTTCCGGCAGGCTCGCGGGTCGCGACGAGCGATTTCCTGTCGGAGGACGTTCTCACCGACACCTACCAGGGCCGTGCCCGCGCCCTTAACGAGATTGCCGCCGCGCGCGGCCAGACGCTGGCCCAGCTGGCGGTCACCTGGATCCTGCGCCAGCCGTCGGTGACCAGCGTGCTGGTCGGCGCGAGCAGCCTGAACCAGCTCGAGCAGACCGTGGCGGCCCTGGATGCCCCGCCTCTCACCCAGATCGAAATCGACGAGATCGAACCGTACGCCGTGCACGGCACCGGTCTGGGCTGAGCGAAGTGGGCTATCTCTACGCTCTCCTCGCGTCGCTGCTTTTCGGCCTCAACGGCAGCACCACCAAGGTGATCGTGGATGCGGGCCTGTCCCCGGCTCAGCTGACCTTCTTCCGGGTCACGGTCGTCGCCCTCCTGGCCGGCGGTCTGTTGCTCGTGACCAACCGGCGGGCGTTCCGCATCAGCCTGCGCCAGCTCGCGGTAATGGCCATCCTGGGGGTGGCCGGGGTCGCCCTGATCCAGTGGTTCTACGCAGTGGCGATCAGTCTGCTGCCGGTGGGCATCGCGCTCATGCTCGAGTACACCGGGGTGCTGATCGTCGCCCTGGTCGCCCGGTTCGTCTTCAAGGAGCGGGTCAAATCCCGCATCTGGCTGGCCATCGGCTGCGTTCTGATCGGCATGGCCGTCGTCGCCCAGATCTGGGCCAGCACCCTCTCTGAACTGGGTGTGCTGGCGGGAATCCTCGCCGCAATCTGCCTGGCAGTGTATTTCCTGGTCGGGGAGCGGCAGGTCGCCGCGACCTCGCCACTGGCCGTGTCGTTCTGGTCCATGCTTTTCGCCAGCGCGTTCTGGCTCGTGTTCAGCGCCTGGTGGCAGGTCGAGCCGCAGACCCTGGTTCAGGATGTCGCGTTGAACGGCAACCTCGGGGCGGTGTCTCTCCCGCTGTGGCTGCTGACGCTGTGGAACGGCGTGTTCGGCTCCTTCGCCCCGTATCTGTTCTCGTACATGGCGCTCGGCCGACTGACTGCCACGGCGGCCGGCATCGTGTCTGCCTCGGAGGTGATCTTCGCCTTCGCGTTCGCGTTCCTCTGGCTCGGCGAGTCCCTCGACGGGCTGCAGACGGCGGGGGTGGTCCTTGTGCTCGCGGGCATCGTCGTCGCCCAGACCGCACGTCCGAACCGGGTTGTGGACCTCGACCTGGCCAGCCAGGACATGGTTTTGCTGAACGGACCTCTGCGGTAGCGCCGAAACCACTGTCGGTGGCTCTCCGTAGCCTGAGGGGACCCTCACCCGCGTACGGTCGATCTCGGAGAATTCCATGTCCACACCAGCGTCCCCACTTCCCCGACTGCCGGTCATCCGCGGTCTGCAGTTTGTTCCCGTGAAAGACGGCCTCTGGCGGGTCTCGAACCGGTCCGGCATGGTGCTCGGGCACATCGAGCGGCGCACCGAGGTCGACGGCGACCACTTCGCTGCGCGGCGCCTGCTCGCCGCCACCCGCACAATGAACGTCGGTTCGTTCTGGCGCATTGACGACGCGGCCGACTGCTTCCGCTGACTGCGCGCACCTCCCCGCAGGGCACGCCGCGCCGCTCCCGGAGATCGGGACGAGACGCCGGTAAAGTGCGCTCATGCAGTGGTGGAATAGTTTCGTATCCTGGCTCACGGCAGCCAGCAATCAGTCCATGGTTTTCAGCGCCGTGGTGCTCATCGTCTCGATCGTCGTCGCCAGCCTTCTGGCGGCGGTGATCTCCCGCGGGGCGATCAAACGCCTCTTGGCGCAGAACGACCGGGCTCTCAAGGCGGCCGTGATCGGCACCCTCGTGGATGCCGCGACCGAGGCATCCGTCTGGAACTCGCTCACGCCGCAGGAGCAGGTCATGGCGGACCGCGCGGTGGGCCAGGCCGACGTGCAGCTGCGCCTCCTGCCGATCAAGGGTTCGGGCGTCGCCGCGAACTGGGCCGCGCATCAACTCGCTGAGCTCAAGCGCACCTCGGCCACGTTCGGGTACCAGCTCGAGCCCGCGCTGCTCGAGTTCCGCGACCGCCTGGTCGAATGGCAGGACAAGCCGGGCCGCACCCGCAAGATCTTCCAGAGCGACCTCGACCGGTGGAAGGTCTCCAAGAACAGCACCGAGAAGAACCTCCTCGCCGAGCAGGATGCCTGGACCGCCCAGCAGCACCACGACCAGTTCACCGCCGCGCCGGCCGCGCCCGTGCCTGCCCCGCTACAATATGCGTCTGGAACGGCCTCGGCGTCGACGGAGACCCAGCGCCTCCTCGACGACGTGCAGGCACTGGAAGTGCGCCCCACCCCGCTCCAGAGCTAGACGTCCGTGAGCCGCCGCCGCGCTCCCGAGCGAGGCGGCGGCGGCGGCTCACAGCTCTCACGAGTCAGCGCCACCACTCGTCGAACATCGATGCCGGGACCTGGCGCTTGTGCTCGGTGCCGAGGTAGCGGTTCTCGATCGTCTCGGCGACGAGATCGTCGACGGGCAGCCCTTCCAGGAAGTCGTCGATCTGCTCGTACCGCAACCCCAGGTTGGCCTCGTCGGTCTGGCCGGGGTTGTCGTCGAGAAGGTCGGCAGTCGGCGCCTTGAGGTATAACCGGTCCGGCGCCCCCAGCTCGACCAGAAGCGCTCGCCCCTGACGCTTGGTCAGTCCGGTCAGCGGCAGGATGTCCGTGCCGCCGTCGCCGTACTTGGTGAAGAATCCCGTGACCGCCTCGGCGGCGTGGTCGGTGCCCACGACCAGCAGGCCGGCCGAGCCGGCGAGGGCATACTGGGCGACCATGCGCACCCGGGCCTTGACGTTTCCCTTGTCGAAGTCCGGCAGCGGGCGGCCCGTCGCATCGGCGAATTCCGCTTCGATACCGTCGACGGCCCGCTTGATGTCGAAGGTGACGGTCGACGCAGGACGAATGAATTCCAGGGCGAGCTGCGCGTCCTCCTCGTCCCGCTGCACCCGGTACGGCAGGCGCACGGCCTGGAAGATGGCCGAATGTCCCGCCTCGGCGAGCTGCTCCACGGCCAGCTGACACAGACGGCCGGCCAGGCTGGAATCCTGACCCCCGCTGATGCCGAGCACGAGGCCCTGTGCCCCCGTTCGGACCAGGTAGTCCGCGAGGAACTGCACTCTGCGGCGAACCTCGGAGGATGCATCGATATGGGGGGACACGTTCAGCTCCGCGATGATTCGCGCCTGTAGTTCTCGCATTTCCCGAATCTACCAAACCGAGGGTAGAGCAACAGGATTCACGGGTGTTGTGCGGTGCCCCCGGTAGGAATCGAACCTACGACAAGCGGATTAGAAGGCCGCTGCTCTATCCACTGAGCTACGGGGGCGAAGAACGATCAACAATACCGCAGACCCGGCCCGCCGGCGCTCAAACGGCCTTCGCGGCCGCCACGAGCACCTGGGCGAGTGTCGGCACACCCGTGGCCCGGAAGACCTCGATCCCGGCCGCGTCCCGGATGATCACCGTGGGGGTGATCCGGATGCCGTCGGCCTCGGCTTCCGCGACGTCCCGCACCACGTCGAGCTCACGCACGGTCGCCTGGGGCACGAGGCGTTCGACCTCGGCCAGGACTGCCCGGGTCTGCATGCAGGGCTCACAGAAGGCGGAGGAGAAGTACGTCAATTCCATGCGAGGTAGTCTACGGAGCGAACGTCTCAGTCGCACCGCTGCCGGGATCAGCGCAACAGGGCCGGTCGGCGTCCGCCGTTAGACTCGGCACATGAAAAAAAGTAGTGACCGGTTGGTGTGGATTGACTGCGAGATGACCGGTTTGGACATTGATTCCGACGAGTTGGTGGAGATCGCTGTAGTGATCACCGATTACGACCTGAACATCATCGACCCGGGACTCGACCTCATCATCAAGCCGAATCAGGCGTCGCTGGAGAACATGAACGACTTCGTGCGCAACATGCACGAGACCAGCGGGCTGATCAACGAGATCCCGAACGGAATCAGCGCCGCCGAGGCCGAGACCCTGGTGCTGGAATACGTACTGCAGTTCATCCCGGCCGAGCAGAGGGCTCCGCTGGCGGGAAATTCCATCGGCACCGACCGGGCCTTCCTGATGAAATTCATGCCTCGCCTCGACGCCCAGCTGCACTACCGCAACGTCGACGTGTCCTCGATCAAGGAACTCGCACGCCGCTGGTACCCGCGGGTTTACTTTAACGCCCCCGCGAAAGACGGCGGACACCGCGCCCTGGCTGACATCCTCGAATCCATCCGCGAACTGGCGTACTACCGCCAAACCGTGTTCGTGGCCGACCCCGGGCCGTCCAGCCAACAGGCGAAGAACAGCGCGGCCGAAGCCGTGAACATTTTCGCTGCGAACATGTAATACACTTGTCAAGTTGCCTTCTCTGTGAGAAAGCAGCGCATGGTGGGTATAGCTCAGCTGGTAGAGCATCCGGTTGTGGTCCGGAAGGCCGCGGGTTCAAGCCCCGTTACTCACCCCAATTGAAACACGCAGAAACAGTCCATCGAACGCGCGACCGGGCCCTCGGATTCGGCCGCGCGTTCGCATTTCCGGCATCGAAACGCCGCACCGAAATGGTGTCCTCGCCTCGGCCTCCCCGCGGTCCAACGGCGTCCGGGACAGCTGAAAGGGATCTCTCCATGCGTGCTCGTTTCGCCCTCCCCGCCGTCGCTGCGGTGGCCGCCCTCCTGCTCACCGGCTGCGTCGACAACACTGTGCCGGTTCCCGGAGCCGACGCCACCGCGCCCGCCAAGACCGTGACCGAAGATGCCGCCGCCTCGGCGCTGCTCCCGGAGAAGGTCCGCGCCTCCGACACGCTCGTGATCGGAACGAGCCCGAATTACTCCCCCAACGAGTTCAAGGACGATTCCGGCAACCCGATCGGCTGGGGAGTCGAACTCGGCGCCGCGGTTGCCGCGAAGTTGGGTCTGACCGCCGACTACAAGGTCGCGAATTTCGACACCATCATCCCGAGCATCATCGGCGGCGAGATGGACCTGGGAAACTCGTCCTTCACCGTCAACCTGAAGCGCCAGGAGCAGGTCGACTTTGTCAACTACTACACGGCCGGCATCCAGTGGGCCTCCGCCACCGGCACCACCGTCGACCCCGACGACGCCTGCGGCCTGAAGATCGCCGTGCAGTCCACCACCTACGAGGACACCGACGAAATCCCGGCCAAGAGCGCCGCCTGCGTCGCCGCCGGAAAGCCCCCGATCGACAAGCTCAAGTTCGACACCCAGGACCTGGCCACGAACGCCACTGTGCTCGGCCAGGCCGACGCCTTCAGCGCAGACTCCCCGGTCACCCTCTACGCGATCCAGCAGACCGCGGGCAAGCTGCAGAAGGCCGGCACCTCCTTCGACGAGGCACCGTACGGCATGGCCGTGGCGAAGGACTCCGGGATGGCAGCGGCCGTGCAGGCTGCCCTGCAGTCCATGGTCGACGACGGCTCCTACGGCGAGATCCTCAAGACCTGGGGCGTCACCGACGGCGGCCTGAGCACCATCACGATCAACGGCTGACCGGCTCCCTGAGAGGCTGAACGAATGTGAGATGCTGAACGGATGCCGCAGCTGACTCACGAGGAGTTCGAGCGTCTCGTCGTCGACGAGCTCGACCTCCTGCCCGACGACATGGTCGACGGCCTGGACAACGTGATCTTCGTGGTCGAGGACCGATCCGAAGACGGCACGATGGACACCCTCGGGCTCTATGACGGGGTTGCCCTGACGGAGCGCGGGCAGTACGGCTTCGGTGAGATGCCGGACCGGATCGTGCTCTACCGGGAGCCGCTGCTGGACCTCTGCGCGGATCTCGAGGAGTTGCGCGACCAGGTGCACATCACTCTGGTGCATGAGATCGCCCATTTCTACGGCATCGACGACGACAGGCTGCACGACCTCGGCTGGGGATGACCAACCACCGTTAGCCTTGCGTCATGAGTAGATCCCGGCCTGCCCGCGTCATCGGCGCCACGGTCGGCGCCCTCGTCATCCTGTCCGTCGGCGTCTACGGGCCGGCCACCCTACTGGGGCCGTTGCCTGAGGCCACCGCCACGCTGGTCACGCCGGCGGCCGGCGAGTCGGTTCCGTTCCCGCCCGCGCTGCCGGCCACCGGCGGCAGCGCCGTCATCGGCCTGGCCACGGTCACACCCGATCCGGCCTTCCCGGAGACGACGGCGCTGGACGCCGACGCTCTCGCCACCACCCTGCCTCTCGCCGTGGCCGGCACGGCCGAACCGCTGCCGATGGCCGCGGCGACGAAGATCGTGACCGCCCTGGTCGTGCTCGACGCGAAACCGCTGACCCTTGGTGAGACGGGGCCTCAGATCCCGATCACGGCCGCGGATTACCAGGACTACATCGACTACGGCAATTCCGGTGCCCGCACCGTCGTGGTCTTCCCGGGCGAACTGTGGACCGAGACCGAGCTGCTCCAGGCGATGATCCTCGGCTCCAGCAACAATCACGCCGACACGCTGGCGCGTTGGGCCTTCGGCTCCCTCGACGCCTACAGCGCCGCCGCCAACGCCTGGCTGGGCAAGCAGGGCCTCGACGGCACTCGTGTCGCCGACGCCACCGGGCTCAACGACGAAAGCGTCGGAACGGCCACCGACCTTGCCCGGCTGGCCGGCCTGGCCGCCGCCGACCCGGTGATCGGTGCCATCCTCTCCCAGCCGGCCTCCGCCCTGGTGGGCCAGCGCGGCGTGGACAACACCACGGCGTTCCTGGCCGAGGAGGGCGTCACCGGCATCACCCGCAGCTACACGGACGGGGCGGGCGTCTGTTTTCTCTTCACCGGTCAGGTGCAGGGCCCGGACTCGACCTACACCTTTGCCGGTGCCCTGCTCGGCGAACCCGATTACGACACCCTGACCAGTGACGTCACCGTCCTGATGGAGAGCGCCCGCGCCGGGGTACGCGAGCTGCCAACCCTCGCCCAGGGTGACGCCTACGTGGAGTTCAGCACACCGTGGGGGGCCGAGGCCTCCGGAACCGTGCGCACGGCCACGACGACGTACGGCTGGCTGGCCCAGGCGCCGGGCGACGCGGAGGTGATCCTGGAGACGGTGTCGACCGGCCGGGCGGGCAAGACCGTCGGCCGGGTCACGGTGGAGACCGGGGGCACCGAGGTGACGTCGACGCTGGTGCTCGACCGCACGATCAGCGCGCCGGGCCTCGGTTGGCGGCTCCTGCACCCCGTGCCGATGATCTCGGCGCTGATCGCCGCGGACCGCTAGCGGCGAAAGGCTGCCGCGACCGCCCGCCGGCTACTGGTCTGCGGCTACTCGCGCTCGCCGGTCGGCAGGAACGGGTCGCTCTCGCCCGCGTCGAACCGGTAGCGCACGTGCACGCGGCCCTGCACATCGCGCACGTCCTCCTCGTCGTACCAGAACAGCGTTTCGACCCCCTCGACGGCGGCCATCATGCTGACCCGGGCGTCATGTTTGCCCTGGATCAGCACCCGGGTGTCGACCTGGCCCGCGAGGGGACCGTCAATGAATTCCGCGGTGTAAACGACATTTTCAGCACCTTGATCAGCCATACCTCCAACCTAGTCCCGGGCACCGACTTACGGGCGACGGATGTCCGGGGTCCCGGCCAGCCGGATCGTCGCCTGCCGCTCGGGCGCCTCCCGCTCTCGGTAAGCGTCCCAGCCCGCTTCCCACTGGTCCCAGTGCGACCGGAACAGTTCGCCGTCCCGGGCGAGGGCCCGCTGCTTGCGGATGCGGTCGTCGGCGGCCAGCCAGACCCGGATGTCGCTGAGTGGCGCGTGGGCGGCCGCCAGGGTTCCGCAGCCCTCCACGATCAGCGGGCGGGCCGGGTCGACCGGGTGCCATTCTGCCGACTCGCGCCGCTCCCAGTCATAGCGCCGCCAGGCGGCGGGCCGGCCCAGTCTTCTCGGGGCGAGCACCTGTTCGCGCAGGTGCGTGACGGCGGCGTCCAGCCCCTGCCAGCCGGGGTAGATGTCGTCCAGCCGCACCAGGGTGGGCCGGAGCGGTCCCGGCCAGGCGACGACGAGCGCGTCGGCGAGGGTGCTCTTGCCGGCGCCGCTCGGCCCGTCGATGAGAACGACGGGCGCCACCCCGGCGGCGGCAAGGTCGCGGAGCACGGGGGCCAGCAGCATCCGTCGGTCACCGACCGGATCGGGGGCGGCCGGTTCGAGGGCGGCCGTGGGCAGATCAGGTGAGGACAAAGTTCCAGCTTCCCGTCGCCACGGAGACGCTCACCGAGAGCAGGGCCACGGCCAGACCGATGCCGACCAGGGCCACCTCGCGCCCCCGGAAGCTGGAGGGGCGGGCCCAGGTGCGCCGCACCGAGGCGCCGAACCCGCGGGCCTCCATCGCCGTCGCGAGTTTGCTGCCGCGCCGGATCGACAGCACCAGCAGGGCGAAGGCCTGGCTGAGCAGCCGGCGCAGGACGCCGCGGTCCGCGATGCCGCGGGCCCGCCGAGCCAGTTCGAGGGCGCGCCAGTCCTCGAGGAACAGGCCGACCAGGCGCAGCCCGGCCAGACCGCCAAGCACGAAGCGGGCCGGCAGTTTCACGACTTGGCCGAGGCCGTCGGCCAGGTCGGTGGGGTCGACGGTCACGAAGAGCACGACCGACGGCAGTCCGATGGCGAGGATGCGCAGGGTCGTGGCGATGGCCAGCTCGAGTGATCCCTCGGTCACGTTCACCAGCCCGAAAGACCAATAGACCGCCCCGGCCGCCTGCCCGTAGAGCAGGGTGGTGACGCCGGCGGTGGGTGCGGCGATCCAGACCGGCAGGGTGCGCACCGCGAAGGCCTTCAGGGACAGCCCGGCCCAGAAGAAGAGCACGAACTCGCAGGCGAGGGCGACGACTGCGGAGACCCAGTCGATGGTGAGGATGAGCACGCCCGCCAGCAGCAGCGCGGCGGCCAGCTTCGCGACCGGGTTGATCCGGAAGATGGCCTGGGTTCCCCGGGCAGGCGTCAGCACGCTCACCGGGACACCGCCGCCCGCGGCGTGACGCTGCGGCCGGCCCGCCCGGCCAGATGGTACTCCCGGTCAGCCAGGGCGACCACGAAGTCGGTGTCGTGCGAGACGGCGACCACCGCGGTGCCCTCCCGCAGGAGTTCGTCGAGCAGGGCCACGATCTCCCGCCAGGTGCGCAGGTCCTGGCCGAAGGTGGGCTCGTCGAGCATGAGCAGTCGTGGCTGGGTGGCCAGCACGGTGCCCACCGACAGCCGACGTTTCTCTCCGCCGGAGAGGGTGAACGGGTTCGCCTCGGCCAGGTGGTCCAGGCGCAGGCGCTGCAGCACCTCGTCGACCCGGGCATTGATGTTCGCCTCCGGCCGTTTGAGGGCGCGCGGCCCTACGGCGAGTTCGGCCCGCACGGTGGCGGCCACGAACTGGTGCTCCGGGCTCTGGAACACGGTGCCGATGCGGGTGAGCAGCTGGCGGGACTTCCAGCGGATCGGTTCCTCGTCGGCCCCGCCGGCGAACTCCGGGCTCGCGAGAACCGCTCCCCCGGCCGGTTTCAGCAGGCCGGCGAGGGTGAGCATCAGGGTCGATTTGCCGGCGCCGTTCGGTCCGGTGACTGCCAGAGCGGTGCCGGCGTGCACCGTGAGGTCGATGTCCCGGGCGAGCACGTCGGCGCGCGTGCGCGCGACCGCGAGGCCGGGCGTGCGGAGCAGAGGGACCGAGCCGGGCGCCGACGCCGAGCTGGTCTCGCGCCGCGATGCAGTCAGGCCGTTGCCCCGCCCGGGCACCCAGACACCCGCGGCCGCGAGCCGTTCCCCCTGCCTGGTCAGCACGTCGTCGGGATGGCCGTCGGCCAGCACTCCCCCGGCCGCGTCGAGCACGATCACCCGGTTCACAAGGTTCTGCCAGACGGCGACCCGATGTTCGATCACGATGAACGTCGCCGCGGAGTTCTCGAGCACGCGGGCAACGGAATCGCGCACATCCAGCACGCCTCCAGGGTCGAGATTCGCTGTGGGTTCGTCGAGCAGCAGCAGCCCCGGCCGCATCGCCAGCACCCCAGCGAGGGCGAGGCGCTGCTTCTGTCCACCCGACAGCGACGACGTCGGATGGCTGAGCGGCAGGTTCAGGCCGACCATGTCCAGGGCGTCGCTCACCCGGCGCCAGATCTCTTCGCGGGGCACCCCCAGGTTCTCGCAGCCGAAGGCGACGTCGTCGCCCACCCGCGCCAGGATCACCTGGGAGTCAGGGTCCTGCAGCAGCAGCCCGGCCTGGCCGCGCGCTGCGGTCGGCTCGGCGCCGTTTACAAGCAGCTGACCGCGCTGCTCGCCCTCCTCGTCGCCGCCGAGAACCCCGGCGAGGGCGTGCAGCAGAGTGGATTTGCCGGCCCCGGAGGCGCCGAGCAGCAGCACGCGCTCGCCCGGCTCGATTCTCAGGTCGAGGCCGTTGACGGCCCAGCCCCGCCGCCCGGCATGCCGCCATCCCCAGCCGCGGGCCACGACGGACGCTCCCGAGACGGATGCCGCTGCTGCCGGTGTCATCGCCGTCCCCCTAGACCTGGGTGCGGTTCGATCGCCCGGCGGCGAACCGCGACAGTGCCCCGGTGCGGGCGAGGCCACGCATGGCCAGCCAGGACAGCAGTCCGGCCACGACAATGCCGGAGACGATCGAGGAGGCGGTGTAGATGGTGATGAAGGGAACGGCCGATCCGGGGTACCAGAGCAACAGGTCGTTGACGGCGAGGGCAAGGCCGGCACCCGCGCCGGCGAGCAGGGCCACGACGAGGCGGTAGTTGGCGTAGAAGAACAGCGCGAAGACCAGCTCCGCGCCGAGACCCTGCACCAGGCCGGAGACCAGGATGGTGGCTCCCCAGGCGGTGCCGCCGACCAGAGTCGACACGACCGCCGCCAGCAGCTCGGTGTAGAGCGCGGCGCCGGGTTTGCGGATGATGAGGCCGCCGAGCACGCCGGCGAACAGCCATCCGCCGCCCAGGAGAGCCTGCAGGCCCGGCAGCAGCGGGGTGAGCAGGCCGCTGAGCGGGTTGTACGCCTGGTTCCAGACGACGAAGATGAGCCCGCTGGCCACGCCGATGACACTGGCGATGACGATGTCGACGACCCGCCACCGGAAGTTACGCGGCTGGCGGGACGTGGTGGAGGTGAGAAGAGTTGTTGTAGCGTGCACTGGTCGTGCCCTTTCCGTAGATGGTTCCAGGGCACGGGAACGAGAAAATTTGCCTCCCTGCGCTGGCATGATCCAGATCAGGTTCGACGGTCGAAGCTTCAGAAGCTTCCTCTCAGCCCGGTTGACCGGACTCCCGTGTTCGATTCAAGTATAGACCTCGGCCTAGACTCGCGGGATGGAGTCCTCGCCTCGCCCCCGCATCACTGTCGGGCGCGAATGACGTTCACCGTTCCCCTGATCCTCGCCGGGCTGTTGCTTCTGTTGCTGCGCCACTTCATTTTGCGGCGACGACGGATGCGACGCGGGCTACCCGTGCGCGGACCCTGGCACATCCCCCGCAGCTGGCGGGAAGGGCCGGGCTCCCGCCAGCGGCTGGGACGCTGGCGGTGTAGCTGGCGCGGGCGGCGTTGACCGCCCGAACGCGGTACGCTCGACGTGGTGTGTCGGGAAGTCTGGTCGACAGCAATGTCCGTGTGCCACAAAATCCTGATTGACTGAGGCTCGTCCATGCCGAAACCATCACCTCTTCCTCCCACCCCGAAACTTAACGTCTTTCGCCGTAGCAGCTATCCCGAGTACCTGCACGTCTCGACGATCCTGCGCAAAGAGACCGTGGGCGGCGCTCTCCTGCTGGTGGCGACGGTTCTCGCGCTGACCCTGGCCAACACCGGGGCCTCCGATTTCTACTATGCGGTGCGGGACTTTCAGATCGGCTACGAGCCGTGGCACCTCAATCTGAGCCTCGGCGCGTGGGCCGCCGACGGACTCCTGGCGATCTTCTTCTTCATTGCCGGGCTCGAACTCAAGCGTGAGTTCGTCGCCGGCGATCTGCGCACCTTCAGCCGCGCGGTCGTCCCGGTCGCCGCGGCCGTCGGCGGCGTCATCGTTCCGGCTGTGATCTTCACCGCGATCGTGTTCAGCTCGGGGCCGGAAATGTTACGAGGCTGGGCCATCCCCACCGCCACCGACATCGCCTTCGCCGTGGCCGTGCTCGCCGTGATCGGCTCCAAACTGCCCAGCGCTCTGCGCATCTTCCTGCTGACCCTGGCCGTGGTCGACGACCTGCTCGCCATCGCCATCATCGCCTTCTTCTATTCCGGCGACCTCCAGCCTGTTCTGCTGCTGCTCGCCATCGTGCCGCTGAGCCTCTTCGCCTTTCTGGCGCATACGCACTCCTATCTGTTCGGCACCACCAGGTGGGCCGCGGGCGCCGTTCTGCTGCCGCTCGGCCTCGCCACCTGGGTTCTCGTGCACGGCTCCGGCATCCACGCCACGGTGGCCGGAGTGCTGCTCGGCTTCGCCGTGCCCGTGCTGCGCAGCCGACGTGGCGGCGGACCCGACGCCGGCCCGGGCCTGGCGCAGAACCTCGAGCACCGCATCCGCCCGCTCTCGGCCGGTTTCGCCGTGCCGGTGTTCGCGTTCTTCTCCGCCGGGGTCACGATCGGCGGCGTGTCAGGCCTGACAACGGCCCTCACCGACCCGGTCGCGATCGGAATCGTCGTAGCCCTGGTGGTGGGCAAGCCGGTTGGCATCATGCTCGCCACCTGGCTGGTCACCAAGACCACCCGGGGCGCCCTTGACCCGGACCTGGCCTGGGTGGATGTGATCGGCGTCGCCATGCTCGCCGGTGTCGGCTTCACGGTGTCGCTGCTGATCAGCGAGCTGGCTTTCGGGCAGGGTAGTCCGCACGACGAACACGCCAAGGTGGCTATCCTGACCGGTTCGCTGCTGGCGGCACTACTCGCGACCGTGGTGCTGCGGAGCCGCAACCGGCACTACGGGCGCATCGCCGCCAAAGAGGCGCTCGACGCCGACAACGACGGCGTCCCAGACGTGTTCGGGGCCGATCCGGCTCGCGACGAGCGGTTCGGCGGGCACTGACAGGGCCGGAGCGCACCCAGGCCCAACTCCCTCAGCCGGAGTGTCTGCTGGTCGTCACGGGCGGAACGCCGTGCCCGGCACCGAACCAATTCGACGGAGATTCATCGATCAACACCCGTTTTTGAGCCCAAACGCGCTGTTCAGGGCACAATCTCCGTCGAATTCGTTCGGGACGGATGTGCCGCAGGTCCGCGGACTCGAAAGACGCGGCGGTTAGAGCCTACGTTCATCCACCGCGTCGCTGTCCGCGGGAAAACGCGCGTCGGAATCGGGAACAAGCGCAACGGAGCCCGCGATCCGCGAACCCCCCTCAACCTCGGCCATGGAGACTCATTCATCGAGCTGGCCGGCGGGCACTGATAGCGCCGGAGCGCAGTCAGCAGCCCGACATCCTCAGTCGGAGTGGCTGGGCGACCGGGCGGCTGGGAGCCTTCGCTGCTAGCGTTTGAGGGCGCGGACGACGCGGGAGATCGCCTTGCCGGCCACCCAGAGGAACGGGATGCCGACCGCGAGCAACGAGATGACGTTGGGCTCGAAGCGCACCGTCGTGCCCGATTTGACGTAGGCGCCGATCGGCAGGGATGCCCCGCCGCCCCCGCCGCCGGACCCGCTGCCGGTGGCGGCGGAGTCACCCTCGCCACCGCCGAAGCCGTAGTAGACGAGAGCAACGGGAATCAGGGTGACGCCGTCCACCTGGACCGGATCACCGTAGGCCGACCTGACGCCGGCGGTACGAGAGATATCTGCGAGCTTCTCTGGAAGGCTAGTCATGGATTCAGGCTACCCCCTGTCTGGTTTGCGGTTGCCTGATCAGAGTGGGCCTGATCAGGGTGTGTCCGGATCCAGCAGCGACGCCGGGCGCACCGTGCCGCGCCCGAACCTTGCGGTGACCGAGTCCACGGCCCGTTCGGCTCCCCGCCAGTCATCGTCGGGGTCCCAGAGACCGGTGCCAGTGCCGTCGCCACCGCTGAGCTGCTCAACGCGCACGCCGATGAGGCGCACCCGGATGCCGGAGGCCGCCAAAGCCTCGAAGCTGGCAGCCACCTCCTCGTAGATCCGGCGTCCGACGCTGGTCGGTTCCGACAGGGTGCGGGAGCGGGTGACGGTGCTGAAGTCGGTGTAGCGCACCTTGAGCACCACGCAGCGGCCGACGAGGCCTGCGCGGCGCAGCCGGGCAGCCACCGCAACGGACTGCCGCAGCAGTTCGCTACGGAGCCGGGCGACATCCGTCACGTCGTATTCGAAGGTGACCTCGTGGCCGACACTTTTCTCCTCGTGCTCCACCGTGACCACCCGAGGGTCCCTCCCCCAGGCAAGCTCGTGCAGCTTGCGGCCCGACGCGTCGCCCACGCACTTCTGCAACACCGCGAGCGGGGTGCGGGCGAGGTCACCGATCTGACGCAGGCCCTGCCCGAGAAGCGCCTGCTCGGTCGTGGCGCCGACCCCCCACAGGGTGCCGACGGGCAACGGATGCAGGAATGCGAGGGTCTCGTCGGCGGGGATCACGAGCAGGCCGTCGGGTTTCGCCCGGCCCGACGCCATCTTGGCGACGAACTTCGTGCTCGCCGCGCCGACCGAGCAGGTGAGCCCGGTTTCGGCCTTGACCCGGGCCCGGATCTTCGCGCCGATCTCGGCCGGGGTGCCATGCAGGCGCCGGGCACCCGCCACGTCGAGGAAGGCCTCGTCGATGCCCAGCTGCTCGACCAGCGGCGTGAACTCTTCGAAGATGCGCATCACCCGGTCGGAGTATTCCTTGTACCGCCCCATGTGCGGTTCGAGCACCACCGCCTCCGGGCAGCGCCGCAGGGCGAGCGCCATGGGCATGGCCGAATTGACGCCGTAGCGCCGGGCCACGTAGTTCGCCGCCGTGACCACCGAGCGCCCGGACCGGTGCCCCACGATCACCGGGCGGTGCACCAGTTCGGGGTGATCGAGAAGTTCGACTGACGCGAAGAACGCGTCCAGGTCGATGTGGAGCAGGGTCGCGGTGCTGTCGTCGACCGCGCCTGTCGAGACCGTGCGATCGCTGCCGTCCTGCCTGCTCATGCGTCCTGCCTGCTCATGCGTCCTGCCTGCTCATGGAGAGACCCTAACCCGGACCGGCGACAGGCCGCGACCGATTCCGCGACGGGAGAACGTAAACAGCGCCGGGGCGGAATGCACGGTGACGGAATGCACGGTGACTGATGCCGGTTGTAGCGTTGCAGGGGCATCCGTTCCACCCGTTCTACCGAGGGAGTCCCATGACGCATGACTGGCTTGCGCTGCAGAAACAGGCCGCCGAAGAGTTCGGGGCCCGCGTCGACATGATCACCGACTGGGCCGCCGCCACACCGGACACCGAGTGGACCGTGACCGAGTTGGTGCGCCACGTGGTGCTGGAACAGCAGTGGGTCCCCGCGCTGCTGCGCGGCCTCTCGGTGCTCGACGCCCGGCGCTCACTCACCCCGCTGGGCCCGGACCTCGCGAAGGAATGGGCCATCTACTCGGCGCTGGCGGCCGCAGCCTGGGCAACGACCCCGGCCGACGCACCGGTGACCCTGTCGTATGACACGGTAGCGGCATCCGACTACCTGCGCGAGCAGGTCTCCGACGTCACGATCCATTCCTGGGACCTGGCGCGGGCAACGGCCGCCGACGAGTCCCTCGACCCGGCCCTGATCGAGGCGGTCTGGACGGTGTTCGAGCCCCAGCGGGACACCCTCGAGGCCAGCGGCCTCTTCGCCTCCCCGATACCATCCGACGAGAACGCGCCCCTGCAGACGCGGCTGCTCGCCCTGACCGGCCGGGATCCGCGCCGGCCGTAGCCCGCGGGCTGCACCTGCCAGGCGTGGGGCTAGCGGCTCTCCTTTTCCGAGCCGGTAATGCGTTGGGCGATGTAGATCGAAACGATCGACACCAGCACCAGCACCAGCACCACGGCGATGACGTTGACGATCGGTACCTGGCTGGGGCGAAACAGGTTGTCCAGAATCCAGATCGGCAGGGTCTTGATGCCCGCCCCCGCGGTGAAGGTCGTCACCGTCTGGTAGAGCGAACCGGAGCACGGTGATGATGTTATCGAGCGTCCAGGACCGTGTGGTGGTGCCCGTGAAGCTGTCGACCGTCCACAGAGAGGTGATCAGCGGGGTGGCGAGGGCAACGAGGGCAACGAGGGCAACGATGTAGATCAGGCCGAGCCAGAGCAGAGGGGTGGACAGCATCAGCGTCAGGCGAAGCCGCGGATGCCGGCTCAGCGTGATCGAACCCCGCCGGGCGAGCGTGTCCCGGTGCGGCGGCACCGGCATCCGTTGCCCCGGCGACGCCGTGTCACCCGTCATGATTCCTCCGATTCGGCTCGGCCGGATGGGG
This sequence comes from Cryobacterium sp. TMT2-17-1, assembly GCF_004402765.1. NCBI lineage: Bacteria > Bacillati > Actinomycetota > Actinomycetes > Micrococcales > Microbacteriaceae > Cryobacterium > Cryobacterium sp. TMT2-17-1. Next base: position 83,808 of record NZ_SOGC01000028.1, on the reverse strand, counting down.
ATGCCGCGCTAACCCTTGATCTCCTGCCAGGCGGTCGTCCAGTCGGAGTAGTCGGTGCACTTCACATCGGTGCGGCCGTCGAGGCAGTCCTCAATGGGAGTGGACCAGTACCAGATCTGCGCCGCGTACTCCTCGTCGCCGGCGTGGGAGATCTCGCACTGGTCGGGGCTCACCGTGAAGTCGCAGGGGCTCTGGTTGCCGCCCAGCCCGGAGCACCCGTCGCGGCCGTAGTCACTTACTTCGGAGATTGTCGCAACACGCCGCCCAGACCGGCGTTTCCCCAAAAATCTCCGTAATACCGTGAGGACGGATGCGGGTGGCGCGCCCCATCACGGATGCCCGAAGCAGGCCCCGCAGCGAGCACCACTCCTCCTCCGCAATATGAGTTTGATCGGGTTATCCACAGGGCGCTGACGGTCGCCGACCTGGGGCATTGAATGTCAGTGGGTACCCGTAACGTCTCCCTCATGAAGCCCATATATAGCGAGCAGTCCGAGACCCGGTGGAGCTTCGTGCCCCTGCCCGGCAGAACCCTGCAGTGGACCTCACCGACCGGGCGCACCCTCCTCAGCGAACCGGCCACGAACATCCGTGCACCGGAAAAAGGGCCGAATCGGAGCCGGCCGTGCGGCAGGCGCACACGAAGCAACCGGCGCCGTTCTGAGCGGAATTGCGGCCACCTCAAGCACGGCGGCTCGGGAGCAGCGTTAGGCGATCGAGGTTCCGAAGAGAAGACCCAGCAGATAGGTGACGCCGGCGGCACCGAAACCGATGATGAGCTGACGGATGGCGCGCCGCCAGGGCGGCCCGCCCGAGAGCAGCCCGACGATGGCGCCAGTGGCCAGCAGGGCGAGCCCCACGAGCACGGCTGCCGCGATGACCGCGGTGATCCCGTCGAGGCCGAACAGATACGGCAGCACCGGCAGGATCGCCCCGGAGGCGAAGAAGCAGAAGCTCGACGTGGCCGCTCCGATTCCCGTGCCGATGGCTTCGTGCTCGTCGACCGCCGGAGCCAGGCCGCCGGTCTTCTTGACGTCGACCGGGCCGGTCGCGATGGCCACCGTGCGCAGAACCTCGCGTGCATGGATCTCCGCTTTCTCCGGGGGCATCCCCTGCGCGCGATAGACCAGGGTCAGTTCGTTCGCAGCCAAATCGAGATGGGCCAGCACGTTCCGGGAGGCCGGATTCGGCGTTGAGGCTTCGAGCAGCTCACGCTGGGACCGTACCGAGACATATTCGCCGGCACCCATCGAGAGTGCCCCGGCGAGAAGACCGGCGATACCGGTGAAGAGGATCGTGGCGGCGGGCACTCCGGTGGCGCCGATGCCCAGCACCAGGGCCAGGTTGCTGACGAGGCCGTCGTTGATCCCGAAGACCGCGGCTCTGAACGTGCCAGCCAGCCGCTGCCGGCCGCGAGCGGCCAGCCCACGCACGACCTCCTCGTGGATGCGCTCGTCGGCGGCCATGGTGTCTGTGGCGTCGGCATCGGCGTCATACGGGGAGCGGGCCTCGGCACGTTGGGCGAGGGCAAGCACGAAAACCGATCCGAACCTGCGGGCCAGGAACCCCAGGAAACGGGTGCGGATCGCGCCCCGGTGTGGGGCTCCGACCTGGTCACCGAGAAGGTGCCGCCAGTGCTGTTCGTGGCGCCCCTCGGCGTCGGCCAGAGCCAGCAGGATCTCGCGCTCCTCGCCGCTACGGCGTCCGGCGAGGTCGCGGTACACCGTCGCTTCGGCCCGTTCGTCTGCCAGGTAGCGGCGCCAGCGACGGATGTCCCGCGCGGTGGCCGGGCGCTTCTGCTCCACGATGGTTACGCCTCGGGGGCGGCTTCGAGCGAGCTCTGCGCCACCCGAGCCGACGCGTGCGGGCCAGAACCGTCGAGACCGTAGAAGGGTTCGTCGAATTCCACGATCCATACGGTTTCCCGTCCGGAAACGGGGGCGTACAGGGCCGCGCCCTGGAGTTCTCCGGCCGCCACAATCACGCCGCTCGGGTCTTCGGCGTCGGCGTCCGGATACCGACCACGGTCCAAGCGCACCACGACCTGCGCTCCCACACCGAGGGCACCCGGCTGGGAACCGGGGTACCCGTCGGCGGCAGGTTTGCGCGTGTTCCCGAGGCCCATTACTCGGCCGCTCCGGCACGCTCGAGCACGAGCTCGCGCACGCGCGCGGCATCCGCTTGTCCGCGCATGGCCTTCATAACGGCGCCGATCACGGCTCCGGCCGCCTGAACCTTGCCGTCGCGGATCTTGGCCAGAACATCGGGCTGGGCGACCAGAGCCTCATCGATCGCCGCGATCAGCGCGCCATCGTCCGAGACGACCGCGAGACCGCGGGACTCGACGACCTCGAGCGGAGTGCCCTCGCCGCCGATGACGCCCTCGAGCACCTGCCGGGCCAGGCGGTCGGTGAGCGTTCCGGCCACGACGAGTTCGATCAGTGCGGCGACCTGCGCCGGCTGCACAAGCGAGTCGGCGGACACACCGGAGGCGTTCGCAAGGCGGGCAACCTCGCCGGTCCACCACTTGCGGGCGGCCTGGGCTGCGGCGCCGGCTGCGATGGTTGCCTCGACGACGTCGAGGAGGTCGGAGTTGACGACATCCTGAAATTCGAGGTTGGCGAAGCCCCATTCGGCCTGAAGCCGCTTGCGGCGGGCGGCCGGAGGCTCCGGCAGGGTGACGCGGAGTTCTTCCACCCATTCCCGCGACGGGGCCACGGGAACGAGGTCGGGCTCCGGGAAGTACCGGTAGTCGTCGGCGTCGGACTTGGGCCGGCCGGCCGAAGTGATGCCGGTGTCCTCATGCCAGTGCCGGGTCTCCTGAGTGATGGTTCCACCGGCGTGCAGCAGGGCCGCCTGACGCTGGATCTCGTACCGCACGGCCCGCTCGACCGAACGCAGCGAGTTCACGTTCTTGGTCTCGGTGCGCGTACCGAGCACATTCGAGCCGCGCGGGCGCAGGGACACGTTCGCGTCGCAACGCACGTTGCCCTCTTCCATCCGGGCGTTGGAGACGCCGAGCGCTTTCACGATCTCGCGGATGACGGCAACGTAGGTGCGGCCGATCTCGGGTGAGTCCGCCTCACCGCCCTCGATCATCTGGGTGACGATCTCGACCAGCGGCACTCCGCCGCGGTTGTAGTCGACCAGCGAGTAGTCGGCACCCTGGATGCGACCGGTCGCCCCACCCACGTGGGTGAGCTTGCCGGCGTCGTCCTCCATGTGGGCGCGCTCGATGTCGACCGTGACCAGGCGTCCGCTTTCGAGTTCGATCGTGAGCTGACCGTTGAACGCGATCGGCTCGTCGTACTGCGAAGTCTGGAAGTTCTTCGCGGTGTCCGGATAGAAGTAGTTCTTGCGGGCGAACCGCGAGTATTCCGCGATCTCACAGCCGAGGGCGAGCCCTAAACGGATGCTCGATTCGATGGCCTTCGCGTTCACCTGCGGCAGCCCTCCGGGCAGACCCAGGCAGGTGGGGCAGGTGTTGGTGTTGGCACCCTGGCCGAATTCGTTCGCGCAGCCGCAGAACATCTTTGTTTTGGTGTTGAGCTCGACGTGCACCTCAAAGCCGAGCACCGGCTCGAACAGCTCCAGGGCCTTGTCGTAGTCCATCAGTTCGGCCTTCTTCATCAGACGGCTCCCTCTGTGCTCGTGAACGCTGTGCTTGTGGCTGTGCCGGCGAACATTTCTCTCCGCGCCAGCTCCGGCGCCCGGCTGAGGAGGGTGTGCCCCCAGGATGCTTCGAGCAGCGCCTCGACGGCGGCTCCGAAGTTGTAGAGACGAGCATCCATTTTCGCGGGCGCCATGATCTGAAGGCCGACCGGCAGGCCGTCCTCGGGCGCGAGTCCCATCGGCAGGCTCATGCCGGGGACCCCGGCAAGGTTGGCCGGGATCGTGGTGACGTCGTTGAGGTACATGGCCATCGGGTCGGCCATCTTCTCGCCGAACTTGAACGCGGTGGTCGGCGCACTCGGCGACACCAGCACGTCGACCTTCGAGAAGGCCGCGTCGAAGTCGCGCTGGATCAGCGTGCGCACCTTCTGCGCACTGCCGTAGTAGGCGTCGTAGTAGCCGGCACTGAGGGCGTAGGTGCCGAGAATGATGCGGCGCTTGACCTCGGGGCCGAAGCCCGCGTCGCGCGTGGCCGCCATGACCCGTTCGCTGGTCAGCGGGCCGTCTTCCGGGTTGACCCGGATGCCGAAGCGCACCGAGTCGAAGCGCGCCAGGTTGCTCGACGCTTCCGCCGGGAGGATCAGATAGTAGGCAGCGATCGCATACTCGAAGCTGGGGGCGGAAATCTCGACGATCTCGGCGCCCGCCGCGGAAAGCAACGTGAGGGTCTCGGTGAAGCGCTGCGCAACTCCGGCCTGAAATCCGTCGCCGCTCAGCTCCTTGATCACGCCGACCCGCACCCCCGTGAGCGCCCCGTCGGCGAGGCCGGCGCGTGCGGCGGCCGCCATCGAGGGCCAGGTGTCCGTGAGCGACGTCGAGTCGAGCGGGTCGTGCCCGCCGATCACGTCGTGCAGCAGGGCGGCGTCGAGCACCGTGCGGGTCACCGGGCCGACCTGATCGAGCGAGGATGCGAGAGCGATCGAGCCGTAGCGGGACACACCGCCGTAGGTGGGCTTGACACCGACCGAGCCGGTGACGGCGGCCGGCTGGCGGATCGAGCCGCCGGTGTCGCTGCCGAGCGCCAGCGGCGCCTCGAAGGAGCTGACCGCGGCCGCGGAGCCACCGCCGGAGCCGCCGGGGATCCGGTCGTAGTCCCACGGGTTGTGCGTCGGGCCGTAGGCGGAGAATTCGGTCGACGAGCCCATCGCGAACTCGTCCATGTTGGTCTTGCCGAGCAAAATCAGCCCGGCGTCGCGCACGCGCCTGACCACGGTGGCGTCGTACGGGGGGATCCAGCCCTCGAGGATCTTGGAACCGGCGGTCGAGGGCATGTCGATGGTGGCGAGCACGTCCTTGATGGCGATCGGAACCCCGGCGAGCGGCCCGAGCACCTCGCCGGCGGCACGCCGGGCGTCGACGCGGGCTGCGGCGGCGAGCGCGGCCTCGCCGGCCACGTGGAGGAACGCGTGCACACCGGTGTCGACGGCCGCGATCTGGTCCAGGTGAGCCTGGGTCACCTCGACGGAGCTGATGGACCGTTCGACAAGCAGACCCGAGAGGTCGGCGGCGGACAGCTTGATCACGTTGGTCATGGATTACTCCTCGTCCAGGATTGCGGGCACGCGGAACTTGTCGCCGTCCCGGTCGGGAGCCCCGGAGAGCGCCTGTTCGACCGTGAGCGAGGGGACCACCGTGTCGGCGCGGAAGACATTGGTCAGCGGCATCGGGTGGCTCGTCGCCGGCACATCCGGCGTGGCCACTTCGGCTACCTTCGCGACCGAGTCAACGATCTGACCGAGTTCAGTCGTGAGGCGGGCGATCTCCTCCGAGCTGAGGTCGATCCGGGCAAGGTTGGCCAAATGGGCAACCTGCTCGGCCGTGATTTCAGACATGTTGCTCCGTACGATCGTCGAGGGTGGATTCCCCAATTCTATTCGGAGCCGTCGGTGACAAGATCCGCGTTGCCGGTTCCGATCAACGCCATGTTGTGCAGGGACTCGCTTCCAACGTCGAAGTAGGCGTTGTGGCCGACCGATCCGTTCAGCCAGGAGCCGGTGATCCGATCGGTCCCGCCGGACACGCCGAGGGTATTCGCGCCGTACGACTCCGCACCGGGATCGCTGCCGAAGAAAGCGCTGTTCACGGTCGGGTCCCAGTCGGCGCTGCCCACATAGACACTGCCCGGCGCGACGCTCAGGCTGTCGACGGACTGCACCTGGCTGCCCGGGGACCCCACCAGCACCAGGGCGTCCACCCCGAACGTGCCGCGGGCCAGCGCCGTGAGCGCCACGGTCGACCCGTACGAGTGCGCGAGCACCGAAACGAAGGGCCGACGCGTGCCTCGGTCGGCCGCGATGCCCAGAGCCGACTGCTCCAGGAAGTCGGCGCCGACCTCCGCGAGGCCCGTCCCGCCCACGGTGAACACCGTGGGGGCCTCGTAGCCGATCCAGGCGATCGTGGCGACGCCGGCGGCGCGGATGCCGCCGGTCAGGGCGTGCCCGGACGGCGCCCCCCCGCGCAGCACCGCGATCTGTTCCGTGTACACGGCGTCTGCGGTGTCGGCCCAGTTGACGATCTGCTGCTCGACGGTGTAGTTCATGCCGGGTACCAGATAGGTGACGAATGCGGCGGTGTCCGGGTTGCCGAGGGCGATCGCGGCACGCCCGCCGCCTGCGGGGTCGAGGAGGATCAAGGAACGGCGCGGGGCGCCGTCGGGGGTGCTCAGTGCCGCCTTGACCTGGGTCAGGACGGCGAGTTCTCGGTTGAGCAGCGTGCGCTCGCTGTCGTCGGTCGCGTCGGCCAGCCGCTGGGTGACGTCGGCCAGGCTCTGCGTGAGGTAGCGGGCGTTGGCCCTGCCCCGCTCCCGGAAGGGGACACCCTCCAGGTTGCCCACGAGCTTGGGTGCGGCAGCCAGCAGCGACGACCGCTCGGAGGCGCCGAGTTCCGTCCAGAGGCCGGCCACCGCGGAGGCTGCGGGCGGCGCCGTCAACAGGGCGTCGACCTGGCCGGGGGACTGCTCCACGAACGCGGCCATGTCGGCCACGGAGAGGGTGGACAGCCCGGCCAGCAGGTTGGCTCCGGTCAGTCCCCGCACGGATTCGACGGTGGCGACCGTGGCGGACTTCGGCACGGATGCGATCGGCTGCGCGGACACCCGCGGGTCGCCGGCGCCGGGCCCCGCGACCGAGGTGCCGGTGCGCGCCGACAGGTTCAGCCACAACGGTTCCGCCGCGGCGGGTTCGGCGCCCCGGTTCGGCACCGGCTGGCCCTGGACTGTGGTGCTGAGAGCGTGCGCGCCAGAGGTCTCACTGACTCCATTGAGAGCCAGGGAGAGCGTTAGAACCGCCGCTTCTAACAGCAAACCTGGGCACGTCCCCTCACGAACACCGAGTAGCAAAACAACCCGGCCCCTAACAGACAAGCATTGCGTCTCCAGACTACTGAAACGGATGGTGCGGCCATGCCCCCACAGTGGGTCTGGGAGACCCCCGATCGAGGGTCAATCGCGCCAAAGTTGATACTTGCATAAACCTATATAGGTGTGATCCCATATAAACATGTCATTGAAAATCGCCCTCCTCGGGATCCTGGACCTCGCACCGATGACGGGATACGACCTCAAAAAAAGCATCGAGGCATCCGTCGCCCATTTCTGGTCCGCCGACCAATCCCAGATCTACCGCACGCTGGCGGCACTGGTCGCCGACGGTCTCGCCGACGTCGAGGTCATTCCGCAGGGGGGACGCCCCGACCGGCGCGAGCACCACATCACCTCGGCCGGCCGGGCGGCCCTGGGCGACTGGCTGCGGGCGCCGCTGGAACCCGAAACCTCGCACGACGCGTTCCTGATGCGGCTGTTCTTCGTCGGCACCCTGGGGGTGCCGGCTACCCGGGCACTGCTGCGGGCGCGGCGCGGCCAGGCCACCGCGATGCTGGCCGCACTGCGTTCCGTCGCCGAGCAGGAGCAGGCCCACCGCGAGCCCGACGATCGTGCCCCGGACGACCTCGGACGCAGGCTGCGCTTCGCAACGCTGCGGAACGGAATCCTCCACGCCGAGGCGGAACTCGCGTGGCTGGTCGAGACGAAGGAGGCCCTCGGATGAGCCGTCCCCGCCAGCGCCTGAAATTCCGCTATCCCCTGCAGCACGGCGTTGACACCACGGGGACCGACACGATCATGTTCCTGCACGGCGGCAGCGTCGCGTCGTGGTCCTGGAGACCGCAGGTGGAGGGAATGCCAGACCGGCATCTGCTCACCCCCGACCTGCCCGGTTTCGGCGACCGGGCCGGAGAGGACTGGCTTTCCCTCGGTCAGACCGCCGACGATGTGGCCGGCATCATCGCCGCTCACGCGCGCGGCGGCCGGGCCCATCTGGTGGGGCTGTCCCTGGGCGGCCTCGTGGCCACGCACGTCATGGCCCGGCACCCGGGACTGCTGCACTCGTGCCTGGTGTCCGGCGTGCCGCTCACCGGGGTGCACGGCACGGCCCGGTTCCTGAGCACGATGCAACTGCGGCTCTGGGACCGCCCCTGGTACTGGCGGGCCCAGGCGAAGGCTTTCGGCTTGCCCGCTGACGCGGTCGACCTGTTTGTGGAGCACGGTCTGAGCCTCCGAACCGACAACGCCCGGCGCGTCTTCGCCGAGGTGAACCGCGGCGGCGTCCCGGAGAGGCTGCAGGACTACCGCGGCCCCCTGCTGGCGGTGGCGGGCGAACGGGAGTCCCGCCTCGTCCGGGACAGCTTTCCCGCGCTGCTCGCCCATTTGCCGCAGACTCGCGCCTGGACCGCACCCGGCATGCACCATGTCTGGAGCATCGAGGATGTGGACCTGTTCACCCGGATGGTGCTCGGTTGGGTCGACGCGTCAGAGGTGCCGGGTGAGAAGAGCCGTTGAATCAAACCGGGTCAGTGTCGGCGTCGGCGTCGGCGTCGGCGTCGGCCGTCGTCTCGGCCAGGGACTCCGGGCCGCTCGTGACCAGCAGGTGGAATTCTGCGGCGTCGAGGATCCGCAGGCCGAGCGCCTCCGCCTTGGCCAGCTTCGACCCCGCGCCCGGACCGGCGGCCACGAAGTCGGTATTCTTCGACACGCTCCCGGCGGATTTGCCCCCGGCGGAAATGATCGCCTCCTGCGCCTCTTCCCGGGTGTAGCCCTCGATCGAGCCGGTGGCCACCACCGTGAGCCCGGCCAGCACTCCCCCGGCCGCCGCAGCGGCTCCCGGACCGGGGTGTTCCGATATGCGGAACTGAACGCCGGCCACCGTCCACTGCTCCACGATGCCCTGGTGCCAGTCCACCTCGAACCACGCGATGATGGCGTCGGCGATGATGCCGCCCACCCCGTCGACCTCGGCGAGCTCCTCGCGGGACGCGGCCCGGATCAGCTCGAGAGAACCGAAGTGGCCGGCCAGGGCGCGCGCCGCCACCGGCCCGACGTGACGGATGTTGAGGGCCACCAGAAGCCGCCACAGCGGCTTGGTCTTCGCCAGCTCGATCTCGCGCAGGAGCTTCTGCGCACTCGACGACGGCTGCGGTCCCTCGACGCCCTTCTTCTTCTCGGCGGCCGTGGGGTTGCGCCGGAACGGTGTGCGCAGCCGCACGGAGCCGTCATCCTCTTCCTTGGCCAGCCCGGTCTCGGCGTCCCGCACGATGACCTCGATCGGCAGCAGGTCGTCGAGGGTGAGGTCGAACAGGCCGGCCTCGGTGGGCAGGGGCGGCTCCACCGGACGGGTGGGCTGGGTGAGAGCGGCGGCGGCCACCTCGCCGAGCACCTCGATGTCGAGGGCGCCGCGGGAGCCGATGTGCTCGACCCGGCCGCGCACCTGAGCCGGGCAGCTGCGCGCGTTCGGGCAGCGGAGGTCGATGTCGCCCTCCTTGGCCGGGGCGAGCGGCGTGCCGCACTCCGGGCAGTTCACCGGCATGACGAAGGCTCGCTCGGTGCCGTCGCGCAGCTCGACCACCGGGCCGAGCACCTCGGGGATGACGTCGCCGGCCTTGCGCAGCACGACGATGTCGCCGATCAGGATGCCCTTGGCTTGGACCACGTCCTGGTTGTGCAGGGTGGCCTGGCGCACCTCGGAACCGGCGACCCGCACCTTCTTCATGACGGCGAACGGCGTGGCCCGGCCGGTCCGGCCGACGCTGACGACGATGTCGAGCAGCCTGGTGTTGACCTGCTCGGGCGGGTACTTGTAGGCGATCGCCCAGCGCGGCGCCCGGCTGGTGGCACCGAGTTCGGCGTGCAGGGCCAGCTCGTCGACCTTGATCACGATGCCGTCGATCTCGTGGTCGACGCTGGCGCGGTGCTCGCCGTAGTACGCGACGAAGTCCGCCGCGAGAGCCGCGGAGGGTTCCACCCGGTAGTAGCTGCTGGTAGGCAGACCCCAGCCCTGCAACAGCTCGTAGACCCCGGATTGGGACGCGACCGGCGGGGTGGACCACGCGCCGATGCCGTGCACCAGCATCCGGAGCCGGCCGAGCCTGGCCCGCATCAGGCGCAGCGGTTCCGCGGCCTTACCCTCGGCCTTCTGGCGCAGGGAGCCGGCCGCCGCGTTGCGCGGATTCGCGAAGACGCGTTCGCCGGCGGCGACCTGCTGCGCGTTGAGCTCGAGGAATTCGGCGACCGGGAAGAACACCTCACCGCGCACTTCCATCAGGGGCGGATGCCCGGTGCCCCGCAGTTTTCTCGGAATGCCGGGCACCAAGGCGACGTTCTCACTGACGTCCTCGCCGACCACCCCGTCGCCGCGGGTGGCGGCGCTGACCAGCACCCCCTGCTCGTAGCGCAGGTTGATCGCGAGTCCGTCGATTTTGAGCTCGCAGAGGTAGTGCACGGGTCGCCCGGCGTCCCGTTCGACCTTCGCGGCCCAGAGGCCGAATTCGTCGAGCGAGAAGACGTTGTCGAGGCTGAGCATGCGTTCGGCATGCTGCACCGGATCGAACAGGCTGGTCTCGGCGCGGCCGCCCACGGTCTGGGTGGGGCTGTCCTGACTGGCCAGCTCGGGGAATTCCCGCTCGAGCTCGGCGAGGCGGTGCACCAACGCGTCGTATTCCGCGTCGGTGATGACGGCCTCGTTGCGGTCGTAGTACGCGTCCCGGGCTTCCAGGATGCGCTGGGTCAGGTCGGAGACCTCGGCCGCGGCGACGTGCAGGGGCGCGTCTGCCGCCGGGTCGGGCGCCGGGCTATGCATCGACGGCGACCACACTGACGGCACTAACCGTGCGATCGATGGTGCACTGCCCGAGCACGCGGGTGCCGAGGTAGACGACGGCGGTCTGCCCGGGCGCGACGCCGGTGAGCGGCTCGGCCGGGATGATCACGAGCTCGGTGGTGGCGCCGCTCCCGCGGCTCGCGCTGGTCTCGGCGGACGAGCCGGCCTTGAGCGGAACGACCTGGGCCACGGCGGGAACCGGGTCGGCGTGGGCGCGGATCTGCACGTCGCAGTCGAAGGCGATCTCCGGGTGCGCGGGGGCCACGCCGCACCAGGTGAACTTCGTGCCGGCGATCTTCTTGATCGCGAGCGCCTCTTTCGGCCCGACGATGACGGTGTTGGAGATCGGGCGCACCTCGAGCACGAACCGGGGCTTGCCGTCGGCGGCCGGGGTGCCGATCTGCAGCCCCTTGCGCTGCCCGACGGTGAACGCGGCCGCCCCGTCGTGCGTGCCGAGGGTGTTGCCGTCCCGGTCGAGGATGTCCCCGGTCGCCGGCGGCACGCGCTCGGCCAGCCAGCCTCGGGTGTCGCCGTCGGGGATGAAGCAGATGTCGTAGGAGTCGGGCTTGTTCGCCACCGAGAAACCGCGCGCCGCGGCCTCCGCTCGCACCTCGGCCTTGGACGGCGTCGCGCCGAGCGGGAACATCGAGTGCGCCAGTTGGTCCTGGGTGAGCACGCCGAGCACATAGGACTGGTCCTTGGCCCAGGCGCTGGCGCGGTGCAGCTCGCGGTTGCCGTCGGCATCCGTCACGATCGTGGCGTAGTGACCGGTGGCGACGGCATCGAAGCCCAGGTCGAGGGCCTTTTCGAGCAGGGCGGCGAACTTGATGCGCTCGTTGCAGCGCATGCAGGGGTTCGGGGTGCGGCCAGCGGCGTATTCGGCGATGAAGTCGTCGACCACGTCGAGCTTGAACCGCTCGGAGAAGTCCCAGACGTAGTACGGGATGCCGATGATGTTGGCCGCCCGCTGGGCATCCATCGAGTCCTCGACCGTGCAGCAGCCGCGGCTGCCGGTGCGCAGGGTTCCGGGCATCCGGCTGAGGGCCAGGTGCACCCCGACCACCTCGTGTCCCGCCTCGACCATGCGGGCTGCGGCGACGGCGGAGTCCACCCCACCGCTCATTGCTGCCAAAACCTTCACTTGACGAGTGTAATCGGGTGAGCGCCCCCGCGCAGCCCTCGCGCAGCCCCCGCGCAGCCCTCGCGCAGCCCTCGCGCAGCTCCCGCGCAACGAAACGATGGGCCGGGACGAGCGACGACAGACGCCCGCGGCACCAGCCAGGGCCAGGGCCAGTGTCAGGGGATATCGGTCAGGGTTCGCTCAATCGAGGCGAGGCGAAGCTCCAGCAGGGCGAGCCGGTCGAGCACGGCCTGGTTGCTCGCGGTGCTCTGCTCGACGAGGCCGCGCAGGTCCGCCGCTTCGGCGAACTCCGCCTGCTTCTCGCGCGACCGCAGCACGGCCGCCACGATGCTCGATGTGACGCCGGCGATAATGCCGACAATGGCGATCCAGGCGAACCAGGGAATGTTGTCCATCAATGTGTGCTTTCTGTGTCGGCTGCGACCGCCGCAACGATGCGTGCGACGTTGGTGGTGACCTCGAACGAAACGACCTCGAAAAATTTCAGGGCCTTGCCGTCGTCGGAGAGTTCGAGGTGCCCGGTCACGTAACCGGCCGATTCGAGTCGTTGCAGGTGCATGTACAGCAGGGCCCGGGACATCCCCAGCCGGCGGGCGAGCTCACTCACATGGAGGGACTCCTCCGCCAGCAGGGCGATGATGCGGAACCGGTGCGGGTTGGCGAGGGCGGACAGCCGGGCGATCTCCTCGTCGAGCGTCATCGTGCCCACGCTCCCCTCGACATCCATCTACCTGCAATAAATACCTTACACGTGTAGGCCCAAGCCGTCCAGCACCGCCACGTCAGCCGCGCGGCAGCTGCGCCGCGGGTGAGGAGCGACGACGTGCAGCAGAGCACGGATGCCGCGGCGCGGCTCAGCGGCCCGGCATCCGGTCGGCCAGGCCGGCCCGGGTCGCCCGGACGTGGGCGGCCGGGAGAGCGGCGAGCAGAGCGTCGACGTCGGCCTCGGTGTTGGTGCGGCCGAGGGTGATCCGCAGGGCGCCGCGCGCCTCCACTTCGCTGCGGCCCATGGCGCGCAGCACGTGGGAGGGCTCGGCCACGCCCGCCTGGCAGGCAGACCCCGTGGACACCGAGATGCCCGCCACGTCGAGCAGGAACAGGAGCGAGTCACCCTCGCAGCCCGGGAAGCTGAAATGCGCGGTGCCCGGCAGATGGTTTTGCGGGTCCGGGTCGCCGTTCACCACAACGGAGGGTACGGCCGAAGAGACGCCGACGACGAGTCGCTCGCGCAGCGCGGAGATCCGCGCGTTCTCCGCTGGAAGGTCGTGCAGGGCGTTTGCCGCGACCGCGAATGCCACGGCCGCCGCGACGTCCTGGGTGCCGCTGCGTACCTGACGCTGCTGCCCGCCGCCGTGCAGCAGCGGCTCGACCGTGGCCCGGCGCGAGAGGGCGAGCGCCCCGATCCCCACCGGGCCGCCGATCTTGTGTGCCGAGACGCTGAGCGCGGCCACGCCGGCCTGGCTGAGGGCGTGGAAATCGATCGGAACGTGGCCGTACGCCGCCACCGCGTCGACGTGCACCGGGATGCCGTGCGCCGCGGCGAGCGCGGCCACCTCGGCGACCGGCTGCAGGGTTCCGACCTCGTTGTTGGCGCTGAGACAGGTGATCAGGGCGATGTCGTCGGGGTTCGCGGCGATGGATTGGGCAACCGCTGCCAGGTCGATCCGGCCGACGGCGTCCAGCGGCAGCCACTCGACTACGGCTCCCTCGTGCCGATCGAGCCACTCGACCGTGTCCATGGTGGCGTGGTGCTCGCCTCCGGGAACGAGGATGCGGGTGCGCGGCTGCCTGGCCCAGAACAGCCCCTTGATGCCGAGGTTGATCGCCTCGGTGCCGCCGCCGGTGAAGACTACCTCGATCGGGTCGCAGCCGAGGCTGGCAGCGACCTGCTCGCGGGCCTCCTCGAGCATCCGTTTTGCGTTCTGACCCTGGCTGTGAACGGATGCGGGATTGCCCACCACCCCCATCGCCCGAACGTAGGCGTCAATGGCTGCGGGCAGCATGGGGGTGGTTGCCGCATGGTCCAGATAGATCGCCATCTCGCTCCTTTCGCGCTCGCTCGAGTTTCGCCAGGTCCCACCGGCGGGTCTCCTGGTGGTAAATCACGGCTTCTGTACTCATTACTCTAGAACGCATGACCCCGCCTGATCCCCTGCGCAGCCTCGGCGTGCGAGTCACGACCCACGGCGGCGAACTCCGCGTGTGGTCGGAGACCGCCGACGCCATCGACCTGTGCATCTTCGACGCCACCGACCCCCACTGGATCATCAAGACCGTGCCCATGGTCAAGGATGAGCACGGCGTCTGGTCCGGACACTCCCGAACCCTCTCCCCCGGACGCCGCTACGGCATCCGCGTCTCTGGTCCCACCGCCCCCCGCAACTCCTTCCACCCCGAGAAGACACTGATCGAACCCTATTCCCGGGGACTCGTGCGGGTCGGCCCCGACCAGTGGCAGTCTTCCGTAGTCGACGGCGATTTCGACTGGGCCGGTTCGGTCAAACCGAGGATCGCCCTGGACCACACCGTGGTCTACGAGGCCCACGTTCGCGGCCTCACCAACCTCAGCCCCTCGGTGCCGGCGAACCTCCGCGGCACCTATGCGGGCCTTGCCCACGAGTCGACCATCGGCTACCTGAAGAACCTCGGCGTGACCAGCGTCGAACTGTTGCCGGTGCAGGCGTTCGTGTCCGAGCAGCGCCTGATAAAGCAGGGTCTGAGCAATTATTGGGGTTACAACACCTTCAACTTCTTTTCACCGCACGCCGACTACGCCACCCAGAAGTCCCAGGCCGCCGGTCCCGAAGCGGTGCTCCGGGAATTCAAGGGCATGGTCAAGCTCCTGCACGAGGCCGGCCTCGAGGTCATCCTCGACGTGGTCTACAACCACACCGCCGAGGAGGGCCCGAACGGCCCCGTCAGCAGCCTCCGCGGCATCGACAACGCCGCCTACTACCGGCAGAACAGCGCCGGCGGATACATCGACGTCACGGGTTGCGGCAACACCCTGAACGTCTCCCACGACGTTCCCCGCCGACTCGTGCTCGACTCGCTGCGCTACTGGGCGAACGAGGTGCAGATCGACGGTTTCCGCTTCGACCTGTCCGCCACGCTCGCCCGGGACGAGAACGTCGACTTCCAGGCGGACAGCCCGCTGCTCGCCTCGATCACGGCCGACCCGGAACTCTCGACGGTCAAGCTGATCGCCGAGCCCTGGGACATCGGGATGGGCGGCTGGCAGACCGGCAATTTCCCAGACGGCTGGACCGAGTGGAACGACCGCTACCGCGACCGCATGCGGTCGTTCTGGCTGACCGACCTGGCGGCCGCCCGCGACGGGCACGCCGGGAGCGGGATCGGGCGCTTTGCGACCCGCCTCGCAGGTTCCGCGAACACCTTCTCCCGGGAGCGCGGCCCGCTCGCCTCGCTCAACTTCATCACGGCCCACGACGGTTTCACGATGGCCGATTTGACCTCGTACAACGTCAAGCACAACGTCGGCAACGGGGAGTCGAACCGCGACGGCACCGACTCCAACAACTCGTTCAATCACGGCGCGGAGGGTCCGACCCGGGACCGGGACATCCTGACCGCCCGGCGCAAGGCCATGCGCAACCTGCTCGCGACCCTGCTGCTGTCGGCCGGCGTGCCGATGATCACCGCGGGCGACGAATTCGGTCGCAGCCAGCGCGGCAACAACAACGCCTACTGCCACGACAGTGAGCTCACCTGGTTGAATTGGGACCTCGACGACTGGCAGGAGGACCTGCACCGGGTGACTCGGCGCCTGCTCCAGCTGCGCCGCGAGAACCCGGCGCTGCGCCCGGTACGGTTCGGACGCCCCGGTGAGACGACCCTCAGCGCCAGCGAAATGAACTGGTACAACGCGGAGGGCCGGTCCATGTCCGAGGACGACTGGCACTCGTCCGGTGAGCGCACTCTGCAGTACCTGGCGGCGAGCACCCCGGAGCACGAGGATTTCAACCGTATCCTGCTGATCGTGCAGGGCCGTGAGGAGGAGGTGACGGTGACGCTGCCCCTGCACACGGGCGTCACCTCGTACTCGCTGCTCTGGGATTCCAGCCACGACGACCTGAGCGACGCCGTCATCGAGCACGCCCCCGGCGACCGGTTCCTCGTACCGGCCGCCTCAATGCAGCTGCTCCGGGCGCACTGAGCGTGGGCAACCGGACCATGGGCAACCGGACCATGGGCAATTGGACCGGGGGCCGCTGACCGTGGCCAAACGGGTGGAGGGAAGCGCCGGTACTCCGGCGACGGTGGCGCTGGTGCGCGCCGGCATCCCGTTCACCCCGCACGCCTACCCGCACGAGGCGTCGTCGACGAGTTTCGGCCTGGAAGCGGCGGAGAAACTCGACGTCGCCGCCGGCCGGGTGTTCAAGACTCTGCTGACGGATGTCGACGGCCGGCTGGTCGTCGGCGTCGTGCCGGTCACCGGCCAGCTCGACCTCAAGGCTTTGGCCACCGCCGTGGGTGCAAAGAGGGCCGTGATGGCAGACCCGTCGCTCGCCGAGCGCAAGACCGGCTACGTGGTGGGCGGTATCAGCCCGATCGGCCAGAAGAGCCGGCTCACGACCGTGGTCGACGAGAGCGCCCTGACGTTCGACACCGTCTTCGTCTCCGGCGGGCGCCGCGGTTTCGACATCGAGCTGACGCCGGCCGATCTGGCCCGGGCCGCCTCCGCGGTCTTCGCGGCGATCGCGCGCCCGTAACCGCACGAAAAAACACCTCCGTCGGAACGAAGGTGCTTTTTCGTGAGGCCGGTCAGCGCTAGCCGGCGACGGCGATCAGACCCATCTCGGCGGGGCTCACCAGAAGCGCGTTGTGCGGCACGACCCGCACCGTGTAGCCGAATGCGCCACCACGGTCGAGTTCTATCGTGCCGGTGAAGAGCGTCGGCGTACTGGCATCCGTCGCACCGGTCCCCAACGGTTCCGTATTGAGCGGCAGGGTGTTGACGTCACTCAGGTCGTCATTGGTGAGGCTCTTGCCGTAGACGACCTCGACGGTGACGTCCTCGGGCGCAAGACCGTTCAGCTGCACGTGTGCGCGGAGGTGCAGTTCGTCGCCGACCTGCGGCACCGGGGCGACGCCGCCGGATTCGACGTGGGTCACGGCGACGCCGGGCCAGGCCGAGACGATCCGCCCCTTCCAGGCGGCCAATTCCCGGGCGGCCCGGTAGTTGTTCTCGGACAGGCGGGCCGCGGCCGTGCCGGCAGGCCGGTACAGCTCCTGCACGTACTGGCGCACCATCCGACCGGCGTTGAGTTCCGGTGAGAGCTTCGCGAGCGTCTGCCGAATCGAGGAGACCCAGCGTTCGGGCACTCCGTCGGCGTTGCGGTCGTAGAACTTCGGTGCGACCTGGTGCTCGATCAGCTCGTACAGCGCGTCCGCCTCGAGCCGGTCACGTTCGGCCGCGTCACCGGCGGCGTCTGCGGTGGGGATCGCCCAACCGTTGTTGCCGTCGTAGTATTCCGGCCACCAGCCGTCGAGGATCGACAGGTTGAGGGCGCCGTTGAGGGCCGCCTTCATGCCGGACGTGCCGCACGCCTCGAGCGGGCGCAGCGGATTGTTGAGCCAGACATCCGTGCCTGGGTACATCAGCTGGGCCATACCGATGTTGTAGTCGGGCAGGAACGCGATCTTGGTGCGCAGCGCCGGGTCGGCCGCGAACTGCACGATCCTCTGGATCAGGCGCTTGCCCTCCTCGTCGGCCGGATGCGATTTGCCTGCGATTACGATTTGGATCGGGTGTTCGGAGTGCAGCAGCAGCGCGCGCAACCGCTCGGGGTCGTGCAGCATCAGGGTCAGACGTTTGTAGGTCGGCACGCGGCGGGCGAACCCGATCGTGAGAACGTTCGGGTCGAAGACCCGCCCGATCCAGGACGGCACGATGCCGCCCGGGTTCTGGCCCTCCCAGGCCGCGGCGATCCGTCGGCGGGCGTCCTCGACGAACTGCAGGCGCATCTGGCCGCGCACCTGCCACAGGTCCGTGTCGGACACGGCGGGCGACGCCCAATCGGCGTCGGACGTGTCGCTGGTGCCCAGACGGCTCTGCGCGAGCGCGAGAAGGGCCGGGTCGGTCCAGGTGGGGGCGTGCACACCGTTCGTGATCGAGGCGATCGGCACGTCGTCGGCGTCGAAACCTGGCCATAGACCCTTGAACATCACCCGGCTGACCTCGCCGTGCAGCTTCGAGACGCCGTTGGCGCGCTGCCCCAGTCGCAGGCCCATCAGCGCCATGTTGAAGACGTCCGGGTTGCCATCCTGGAAGTTCTCCGCGCCGAGGGCGAGGAGGTCGTCGACGGCGACGCCCGGAAGCAGGTCGGTCTCGAAGTAGCGCCGCACCAGGCTGCGCTCGAACCGGTCGATGCCGGCGGCGACCGGCGTGTGGGTCGTGAACACCGTTCCGGCCCGGGCCACCTGCAGCGCCTCCGAAAAACTGAGCCCCTCGCCGATCAGGCTGGAGATGCGCTCGAGGCCGAGAAAACCGGCGTGACCCTCGTTGGTGTGGAACACCTCAGGGTCGGCCTGGCCGTTGAGGCTGCTCCACTTCTTCACGGCGCGCGCGCCGCCGATGCCGAGCAGCAGCTCCTGCAGCAGACGGTGTTCGCCGCCGCCGCCGTACAGGCGGTCGGTGACCAGTCGCAGGTCGTCGGTGTTCTCGGGGATGTCGGTGTCGAGCATCAAGAGCCGGATGCGACCGACCATCGCCTGCCAGACCCGCGCGTGCAGGGTCCGGTCGTCGGGAAGTGCGAGGGAGACCTGCACGGGCGAGCCGTCGGCCCGGCGCAGCACCGACAGCGGCAGGCCGTCGGGGTCGAGCAGCGGGTAGCTCTCCAGCTGCCAGCCGTCGGGTGAGATGGCCTGGCTGAAGTACCCGGCACGGTAGAACAGGCCAACACCGACCAGCGGCACGCCAAGGTCCGAGGCGCTCTTCAGGTGATCGCCGGCGAGGATGCCGAGGCCGCCCGAGTACTGCGGCAACGCGGCGGCGATGCCGAACTCCGGGGAGAAATAGGCGATGGATGCCGGCTTGTCGCCCTCGAGCCCCTGGTACCAGCGGGGCTTCTCGAGGTACTCGCGCAGTTCGTCGCGGGTGGCGTTCGCCCACGCCACGTAGTCGTTGTCCTGGGCGAGGGCTTCGAGGCGGGCCGTGTCGACGGCCCCCAGCAACGCGACCGGGTCGGTACCGCTCTCACGCCACAATTTAGGGGCGATGTGCTCGAACAACTGGCGGGTCGGCTCATGCCAGGACCAGCGCAGGTTGCCGGCAAGCTCGTCGAGCGCGGCGAGCGACTCGGGCAGCACGGTTCGGACGGTAAATTTGCGGATCGCTTTCACATCCTCAGCCTAGGCGTGGGGCGTGTCCGGCGGGTGAATAGAGGCAGCATTACACCCCCAATCCGCGCTACGGTCAGTAGGTGGCTAAGACAGTAAAACGCACAGGCGCGGCTCCTGAAACCCTCGGCGCGGTTCAGGAAGTCCAGACGACAGACCCGGCAGAACCCCGGATCGGCCGTATCCCGATCCTCGATCTGTCCCCTCAGTTGAACGACGACCTCTGGCCCGCGAAGGCGTTCGTGGGCGAAGCGGTTCCGTTCGCCGCGACCGCGTTCAGGGAGGGACACGACCTCATCGGCGTCATGCTGCTGCTGACCGCTCCCGATGGAACCGAGTCGCAGCATCCGATGTCCCTGAACTCCCCCGGCACCGACCGCTGGGAGACGCTCGTCACCCTCGGAACCCAGGGCCGCTGGACCTACCGCGTGCGCGCCTACGCCGACGACTGGGCCACCTGGCGGCACAACGCCTCGCTGAAGATCCCCGCCGAGGTCGATGTGGAACTCATGTTCCTGATCGGCTCTGAGCTGCTCCTCCGAGAGAGCGCCGTCAAGACCCGCCCTCTGAACGAGCGGCGCACGTTCACCGCGGCCGCGAAGTCCCTCGTCGACCCGGCCAAGTCCGTCGCCGCCCGCTTCGATGTGCTCAGCAGCCCGAAGCTGGCTGCCGCGGCCGCCGTGCGCCCGATGGCTAGCCTCGAATCGGTCTCGGAATCCCGGACCGTGCTGGTCGAACGCACCCGGGCCGGCGTCGGCTCCTGGTACGAGTTCTTCCCTCGGTCGGAGGGCGCCGTGAAGCGCGCCGACGGCTCCTGGCAGAGCGGCACCTTCCGCACCGCGGCTAACCGGCTTCCGGCCGTCGCCGCGATGGGCTTCAACGTGCTCTACCTGCCGCCGATCCACCCGATCGGCCTGGCTTTCCGCAAGGGACCCAACAACACCCTCAACGCCGGACCGAACGACCCCGGCTCGCCCTGGGCGATCGGGTCGGCGGACGGCGGCCACGACGCCATCCACCCGGACCTCGGCACCGTCGCCGACTTCCAGTTCTTTCTTGCGGTCGCTCGCGAGAACGGCCTCGAGGTCGCGCTCGACCTGGCCCTGCAGGCGTCGCCCGACCACCCCTGGGTCACCGAGCACCCGGAGTGGTTCACCACGCTGCCCGACGGGTCCATCGCCTACGCCGAGAACCCGCCGAAGAAGTATCAGGACATCTACCCGGTCAACTTCGACAACGACCCTCTGGGTATCCGCGCCGAGGTGCTGCGGATCGTGCGGTACTGGATCGGAGTGGGCGTCAATATCTTCCGGGTCGACAACCCGCACACGAAGCCGCTCGATTTCTGGGAGTGGCTGATTTTCGAGATCAACGCCGAATTCCCCGATGTCTTCTTCCTCGCCGAGGCCTTCACCCGGCCGGCCCTGCTGCAGGGCCTGGGCAAGGTGGGGTTCCAGCAGTCGTACACCTACTTCACCTGGCGCAACACGAAGCAGGAACTTGCGGAATTCTTCGATGGCCTCGCCCACGAGACCGCCGACTTCCTGCGACCGAACCTGTTCGTGAACACTCCCGACATCCTCTCCGAGTATCTGCAGTTCGGCGGCCCGGCGGCGTTCAAGATCCGGGCGGCCCTCGCGGCCACCGCGGCGCCGACCTGGGGCGTGTACACGGGCTTCGACCTGTTTGAGTGCGTGGCCCGGCCCGGCGCCGAGGAGAACATCGATAACGAGAAGTACCAGTACCGGCCGCGTGACTTCGCGGGCGCCGAAGCGGCCGGCGCGTCCCTGGCGCCCTACCTCACCCTCCTCAACCGCATCCGCGCCGAGCACCCGGCCCTCGGACAGCTGCGCAACCTCGATCTCCACGAGAGCGAAGACGAGGGGATCCTCGTCTACAGCAAATTCCTCGACGCGCCGTTCACAGGCAGCGGGCACTCGGACGCGTTGATCATCGTCGCCAACGTCGACCCCCACTCCGTGCGCCAAACCGTCGTGCACCTCGACGTCGCCCGGTTCGGTCTGCCGTACGGCTCCGTGTTCGAGGTCGAGGACCTGATCACCGGTGCCATCTGGACCTGGTCGGCCGACAACTTCGTGCGCCTCAACGCATTCACCGAACCGGTGCACATCCTGCACGTGAAAGGACCAGCTCAATGAAGCACGCACAGGGAGGTCCGGCGGCCAAAAGGGCCGCAGACAAGAAGACCGCTGACAAGAAGACCCTGGACAAGGCGGGCGCCGCCCAGCCTCAGGGAACCGTCAAGGCGAGCGTGCCGAAGCCTGCCGGAGCGCTGCACTCCCCCGCGCCGTTCGAGCTGCCGGTCATCGCCGACCACGTCCTCCAGGCCGTCTCCACCGGCAGCTACTACAACCCGCACGAGGTCCTCGGCCAGCACCTGATCGAGCAGGCCGGTATCGCGGACCCGCTCACCGTCATCCGTGCCCTCCGCCCGCTCGCGACCGAGGTCTTCGCCGTGCTGCCCACGGGCGCGCATGTGGAGCTGGCTCACCTGGGCCACGGTATCTGGCAGGGCGTGAGCACTCTCGGCCTTCAGGACTACCTGCTGGAGGCCCGCTACAGCGACGCCCCCACCTGGATCGTCGATGACCCCTATCGCTACCTTCCCACCCTCGGCGAGCTCGACCTGCACCTTCTCGGCGAGGGTCGACACGAACGCCTGTGGGATGTTCTCGGCGCCCACTACCGGCCGAACGCGGGCCCGCTCGGCACCACGTCTGGCACATCCTTCGCCGTGTGGGCCCCGCATGCCCGGGCCGTCCGCGTGATCGGCGACTTCAACGCCTGGACCGGCACGCTGCACGCCATGCGCAACATGGGCAGCACCGGGGTCTGGGAGTTGTTCGTGCCCGGGCTGACCGCCGGCTCCAACTACAAGTTCGAGCTGATGACCCGCTCGGGCGACTGGGTGCGTAAGGCCGACCCGATGGCCCGCTACACCGAGATCCCGCCCAAGACGGCCTCCGTCATCGGTGAGACCAGCTACGAGTGGGCGGATGCCCGCTGGCTCACCGACCGTTCGGCCACCGACCCCCACAACCGGGCCATGAGCATCTACGAGATGCACGTCGGGTCGTGGCGTCCGGGGCTGAGCTACCGCGACCTCGCCGACCAGCTGATCGACTATCTGAACGAACTGGCGTTCACGCACGTGGAGTTCATGCCGCTCACCGAGCATCCGTTCGGCGGCTCGTGGGGCTACCAGGTCACCGGCTACTACGCGCCGACGAGCCGGTTCGGCCACCCCGACGACCTGCGCTACCTGATCGACCGGCTGCACCAGGCCGGCATCGGCGTCTTGATGGACTGGGTGCCCGGGCACTTCCCGAAGGACGACTTTGCGCTGGCCCGCTTCGACGGCGAAGCACTGTACGAGCATCCCGACCCTCGCCGCGGCGAGCAGATGGACTGGGGCACCTACGTCTTCGACTTCGGCCAGAAGCAGGTTCGCAACTTTCTGGTCGCGAACGCCCTCTACTGGCTCGAGGAGTTCCACATCGACGGGCTGCGGGTCGACGCCGTGGCCTCGATGCTCTACCTGGACTACTCCCGCGAGGACGGTCAGTGGGAGCCGAACATCCACGGCGGCAACGAGAACCTCGAGGCGATCAGCCTGTTGCAGGAGATCACGGCCACCGCCTACAAGCGCAATCCCGGAGCGGTCATGATCGCCGAAGAGTCCACTAACTGGGGTGGGGTCACGGCGCAGACCAGTGCCGGTGGTCTCGGGTTCGGTTTCAAATGGAACATGGGCTGGATGCACGACACGCTTGAGTACATGCAGGTCGACCCGATGTACCGGGCGCACCACCACAACCAGATCACGTTCTCATTCGTCTACGCGTTCAGCGAGAATTTCCTGTTGCCGATCAGCCACGACGAGGTCGTGCACGGCAAGGGCTCGCTGGTCGCGAAGATGCCCGGTGACTCCTGGCAGCAGCTCGCCAACGTGCGCGCCTACCTCGCCTTCATGTGGGCGCACCCCGGCAAGCAACTTCTGTTCATGGGCCAGGAATTCGGGCAGCGCTCTGAGTGGAGCGAAGAGCGCGGCCTGGACTGGTGGACCCTCGACCAGCCGGCTCACCGCGGCCTGTTCACGCTTGTCGGTCAACTGAACCGGGTGTACCGGTCGAACCCGAGCCTTTGGGCTAAGGACAACGACCCGAGCGGCTTCGAGCTGCTCGAGGGCGGCGCGGCCGCCCAGAACGTGGTCTCGTTCCTGCGCTGGGACGCCGACGGCAACCCCATTGCCTGCCTGTTCAACTTCTCCGGGGCGCCGCACAACGGTTACCAGGTCGGCCTGCCGTTCGCCGGGGTGTGGGAGGAGATTCTGAACACGGATGCCGCGGACTTCGGCGGCTCCGGGGTCGGAAACCTGGGTGCCGTGACCGCGCTCGACGTGCCGTGGGCCGGACGCCCGGCATCCGCTGTGGTGACCCTGCCCCCGCTGGCCGGTCTCTGGCTGCGCCTGCAACGCTGACCCGCTTCGCCCCAGTTCGCGAGAGCGCGGAAATGGCCCCGTCAAAACGCCGACGGGGCCATTTTTTTGCCACTTCGGACGCGTGGGCCTGAGCGACTCCATTCCAAACGAATTCGACGCCGTCGTCTAGTACAGCAGCGCGGTGAGGCGGGAGCGGGTGGGCGGCACCCGCGGGTCGTCTTGGCCGATGACCTCGAACATCTCCAGGATGCGCTCGCGGATCAGGTTGCGGCCGGCCGGCTCCTGCGCGGGAAAGAGGGCGAGCAGCCGATCGAAGGCATCCTCGATGTGACCGCCGGAGAGGTCGAGGTCGGCGACCGCGAGCTGCGTTAGCAGGTCGTCGGGCGCGGCCGCGGCGGCTGAGCGGATCTCGGCCATGGTCTTGCCGTGCAACCGGGCCAGGAGGCTCACCTGGGCCAGGCCGGCGACGGCCATCTGGTCCCGGGGGTCCCGCGCCAGCGCGGTCTTGTAGAGAGCGATCGCCGCGTCATAGTCTCCGCGGTCGATGGCGTCGTAGGCCTCTTGGTGCAGCGGCGGCAGCTCGGGTTCTCCGGAGGCCGGCGCCTCCGCTTCGGCGTCGCCGGAGGCCTCCGGGGCGGCGGCCATGGCGGTGACGCCGTGCTGCGCCGCGAGCTCGAAGACCCGGTGCAGAACCTCGCGCACCTGGCCCTCAGGCAGTGCGCCACTGAACAGCTGCACCGGCTGACCGCCGATCACGGCGGCCACGGTCGGGATCGATTGCGCCTGGAAGGCCTGGGTGAGCTGCGGGTTCGAGTCCACGTCGACCTTGGCCAGCACGAACTGGCCGGCGTATTCCAGGACGAGCTTTTCCAGGATCGGCGTGAGCTGCTTGCACGGCTCACACCATTCGGCCCAGAGGTCCACGATGACCGGAACACTCATCGAGAGTTCCAGTATTTCGCCGAAATTCGCATCCGTGCCCTCGAGCACGAGGCTGGGTACCGCGACCGGACCCGCCGCGGGTGTACCGGGCACGCCCGGCGCCGGCGGTGCGCCCGGCGCCGGCGGTGCGCCCGCGGCCGGCGCCGGTGGACGGTTCACCAGCGTAGACAGGTCGACGGCTCCGCGCAGGTTCATGCCGGACAGGGACGGGGGGACAACACTCATGGAAGCTCCGTTGATGAGATCAGACCCTGGGAGAAACCAAGGAAGACGATTTTTTCGTTCGAACCGGCGGCCGGAACATGGAACAGGAGCTGGTCGCCGTAGGTGCTGGTGATGCCCTTGGCCGTGGCGGTGATGCCGGAGAGGGCCTTGCTGGCACCCTCGGGGCTCACGGTCGCGCCGGCATCCACCGGTTTCACCGTCTCGGTCTCGGTCAGGCTCACGGCGACGATACTGCCGGAGTCGTTGGTCGCCAATGCCACGGTGCGCCCGGTGCCGGCGGCCGCACCGAATTCGATCGACGCCGTCGAGGGCAGGCCGGCCTGGCGTGAGGTCTTCAGTTCGGTGACCTGGGTGCGGAAGCTGTCGCCCTCCGCCTCGAACAGGGCGTAGGAGGGGCTGGCCTCCCCCAGCTGGAGCACGTCGGCGTAGGCCGCGGCGACCTGGTCGGGTGAGAGCAGGAGGAACGTGGAGTCGGGTGCAATGATCGGGGCGCCGATGGTCGCCGGGGCGACCTTGGGAACCGTGGCGGCCGCTTCAAGCTGAATCATGTATTCGACCAGGTAGTCGGCCCGCGGCGACTCCTGTCGCAGCACGAGGGCCGTCGGCGCGGCGGCAGTGTCAGCCTCGTCCTGGAGGACCGTCATGACGACGCGCGGCCAGGTGGAGGACTGCTGCGGCAGCGTGAGCCGGAGGGGTGACGTGGGCAGCGCCGGCAGCGCGGCGATGGCCGGGTCGGCCCCCCGGATCTTGTAGTTCGCCAGTCGCTTCTCCAGTGCCGGGCCGGTGAACCGGGTGGCGAGGATGTCGGCGTTGAGGTTCGCATCGGCATCCGCGGTCAGCGAGGCGATATCGGCCACGATGCGTTCGAGCTGCGGCACCGTCACGGCGGGCGGCGGCACGTCCTGGGCCGGGCCGGCGGTGTCGGTCGGAGTCGGCGTCCCGCTGGTGGCGGCGTCGGGAGCGGACGTGGCCGGCCAGAAATCGGCCGAGCAACCGCTGAGCACCAAACCGCTGACCAGGATCAGGGGCATGGCGACCATGGACCGAGCGATCGACTTACCGGATCCGTTGATCTGGCTCGGCTTGATGGCCTTCGGACGGGGCACGCGCGGGAGCCGGGGCATCCGTGGCCCGCGGGGCAGATTGCGGCGGGGGCCGCGGGAGCGGCGCAGGTGCAGGAGCGCCAGGAGGTAGATGATCAAGCCGATTAGGCCGACGGCCGCGCCGCCGACGATCAGCGGGCCTGCCCAGGGTGTGGAGTTGTCGGTGGGCCAGGACAGGCTGACATCTGTGGGCGCGGAGGCCGTGCCGTCGGAGGCCACGATCAGGGAGATGCCGTCGGGAACCTTGAGAGTGGTGGTCAGCGTGTTCTCAGCCGTGAACTCCTGCAGCCACAGGTCGGAGCCCTCCGGGTTGGTGACCGTCTCCGACTCAGCCGCGGAGTCCGGCGGCGCCGCAGAGCCGGACTCAGACTCGGCGGCCGATTCGGCCTCCGTAGCCGGATCGATGAGTGTGCTGCTGAGGGCGACCGTGTCCTTGTCCTTGCGGATGTCGACGTACGGTTCGTCTCCGAGCCACGCCTTGACGTCGTCGGTGCGCCCGTAGGCCAGGAAAACCGTGTCGGAACCGCTGACGGTGATCGTCTGGCTTCCCGGCACGGCGTTGAGAGCACTGGGCTCGACCACCGCGAAGCGGGCGTCCTCCACGGATGCGCTCAGGCTCACCGAGGCCGGATCGAGAAAAATGGTCCGCTGGGCGATGCCGAGCACAATCATTGCCGCAGCAAGGACGAATGCCACTATGGCAAGAACAAAACGCACGTCAACCCTCCTGTGTCGCCGGCCGCTCATCGCGCACACGGGCACGTTGGACCCGGATGCGGGCCCGATCAGCAACAGACAGGACGTCTTACGATACTGGTTGCCCCTGAGAGGCACCTAATAATCCCTCGGGTTGGGACGCGCCAGTGCCTACTGAACAGACTAAAATTGTGGAGGCTTCCTTCGTCAGTCCGTAAACGGGGGTCAGAGGCCCATTTTGAGGAGACAGCGTGGCGAACGACGAAGCAGACTTCACCCAGGTATTCCGCGGCTACGACCGCGACGAAGTCGACAAGACCATCCAGGGACTGCGCCGCGACCTGATTCAGGCGAATACCCAGGGCACCGAGGCGAAGAAGGAAATCAAACGTCTCACCACCCAGATCGACGATCTGAACGCGGAAATCGAAGAGGTCGGCAGCCCCACGTTCTCCGGCCTCGGCACCAAGCTCGAGAACACCCTGCGCGTGGCGGAAGAGCAGTCGACGAGGGTGATCGCCCAGGCGGACATCGACGCCGAACGGCTGCGCGCCTCCGCAGCAAGCGAAGTGCAGACCCTGCTCCGCGAGGGCAAGGAGCAGGCCGAACGGGCACTGTCGGATGCCGCGGTCAAGGCCGGCCGCATCCTCAATGATGCCGTCGCTGAAGCCGACGACTTACTCGCCCGGGCCCACGAGGACTCCACCACGCTCACCCAGGACGCCGTGCACGAAGCGGCGGCCATCCGCGGAGCGGTGGCCACCGAGGCCGCCGAGCTGCGCGCAACCGTGAAGCGGGAAGTCGCCGCGATCCGCTCGGAAGCGGAGCGCGAGGCCGCCGAGGTTCGCGTGGTGGCCCAGCGGGAGGCGACCGAGGCCCGCGAGGTCGCGGCCGGGCTCACGAGCGAGACCGAGTTGACCCGCTCCGAAGTCGCCCACGAACTCGACCAGCAACGCGCCGACCTGGCCCGGGAAACCGAACAGGCTCGCATCGACCTCGCCGCCGAGACGGAACAGCACCGCATAGACCTCGCCCGGGAAACCGAACAGGCTCGCATCGAACTCGCCCACGAGACCGAGCAGGCCCGCAACCTTCTCGCAATCGAGATCGAGCAGGCGAAAACCGACATCGAACGGGAGACGCTGCAGCAGCGCGCCGATTTGTCCGTTGAAAGCGAGCAGGCCCAGACCGACCTAGCCCGCGACCTCGAACGCCAGCGCGCCGACCTCAGCCGCGAGGTCGACAAGGCGCGCGTGGGCCTCGCGGCCGAGATCGAACAGTCACACGCCGACCTCGGTCGGGACAATGAGCAGACCCGCGCCGACTTCACCGCCGAAAGCGAGCAGCTGCGCATCGACCTGGAGAACCATCTAACGGCCACCCGCAAGCGGGGAGAGCACGAAACCGCCAAGCTCAAGCGCGAGATCGATCAGACCAGGGCCGACCTCGACGTCGAGCTGAAAGCCCGGCGGGACGAAGCGGAGCAGGGCCAGCTGCAGCGCCACCAGGAGGCGGTGGCCCAGACGCAGAAGTTCGTCGCGGATGCCACCAAGCAGCTTGCCGAGACCAACCGGCGCACGGTCGAACTGCGCGCATTGAACGACCAGCTGGACGCCTCCGCCCGCGACGAGGTCAGGGCATCGAAGAAGGTTGCCGAGGAGTCGGCGGAACGTCTGGTGCGGGACGCCGAGACGCGGGCCGCCGCGCTGGCGACCGATGCCGAACTGCGCACGCGCGTGCTTGTGGCCGACGCGGAGGAGCGTCTGTCCCAGATTAGGATTGAGCGTGACGCCGTGGCCGGCTACTTCGAGAGCCTGCGCGGTCTGCTCACACAGGCGGAAAAGGTCGCCGCCAGCGACGACGACGAGCGCTGACACCAGCCGAGGGGATATCAGTGAAGATCCAGAATGCTTTTCGCGTCGGACTGATCGGCACCCTGGGCGTCGGCGTCGGCCTGCTCATCATCACGTCGGTGATCACTCTGCAAACGATCATCACCTACATCGGTGCGGCACTGTTCCTCGCGCTCGGGCTCGACCCGGCCATCTCCTGGCTGGAGAAGAAGAGGTTTCCCCGCTGGGCAGCCATGCTCACGGTGCTTGTTGCCGTGATCGGGGTTCTGACCGGAGTGATCTTCGCCGTCGTGCCGATCATCGTCAACCAGGTCTCCAACCTCTCCAAGGCCATCCCGGACCTGGTCACGTCGATCAACACCTCCACCTTTCTCGCCGATGTACAGAGGCAGTTTCCGGCTCTCCCGCTGTCGAAAATCACAGAGTCGGTCACCGATTTCGTCGGCGGCAACATCACCAACATCACGAGCACGATCATCCAGTCCGGCCTCGCCATCGTCAGTGGACTTTTCGGCGCCCTGATCATCCTGATCCTCACGCTGTACTTCACGGCATCGCTGAACAGCATCAAGCAGGCCGTATACCAGCTGGTACCAGCCTCGAAGCGGGCTCGGTTCGCCGATCTCAGCGAGCAGATCACGACATCCGTCGGCCGATTCGTGATCGGCCAGGGAGCCCTGGCGCTCTGCAACGGCGTGCTCAGCTTCACCTTCCTGTCGATCATCGGCGCGCCGTTCCCGGCGCTGCTCGCGCTGATCGCGTTCCTGTTCTCGCTGATCCCCCTCGTGGGCACGATCTCCGGGTCGATCATCATCGTGCTGACCTGCCTGATCCCCGGAATCGGCAGCTCGACGTTCACAGCGTTGGTCGCCGCGATCTACTACCTGATCTACATGCAGGTAGAGGCCTACCTGCTCAGCCCCAACATCATGAACCGGGCCGTGTCCGTTCCTGGCGCCGTCGTTGTGGTCGCCGCTCTCGCGGGCGGCAGTCTGCTCGGCATCCTCGGCGCGCTGATCGCCATCCCCGTCGCCGCGGCAACCATCATGATCATCAAGCAGGTCGTGATCCCCCGACAGAACAAACTCTAGGCCGATCGGGTACTAGGCCGACGCAGTCCACTCCGTGGGCAGAGGCGCGGCGGCCGGGTTGACCACGGCGACGATCTCGTCGAGTACGCGGCGGGTGGCACTCTCCCCCACCCACAGGTGCTTCCCGCCCTCCACGGCGATGAGCCGGGTGTCCGGCACGCTCGCGAAGCGTTCCCGGGCCTCCTCGGGGCGGAGATAGTCGTCGAACTCGGGGATGACGGCCACCAGCCGCGCGTCCCGGCCGGTCCAGGCGGCCAGCTCGGCGTCAGAGGCACGGTGCAGTGGCGGAGACAAGAGGATGGCACCCCGGATCGGGTGCTCCAGGCCGTACTTGATTGCAAGCTCCGTGCCGAACGACCAGCCGAGCAGCCAGGGATCGGGCAGCCCGCGCTCGGCGACGAACGCCATCGCGGCGGCAACGTCGAGGCGCTCATCGACGCCGCCGCCGAAGCTGCCGCCACTCGTGCCGCGCGGCGAGGTCGTGCCGCGAGTGTTGAAGCGCAGCACCGCCAGGTCGGCCAAGGCCGGCAGCCGCCCGGCCGCCTTGCGCAGGATGTGCGAGTCCATGAAGCCGCCGTGGGTGGGCAGCGGATGCAGCGTCACCAGCGTCGCCACCGGTGCCCGGCTCACGGGCGTGGCCAGTTCGCCGACCAAGGTCAGGCCGTCCGCGGTGTGCAGCTCGATCTGCTCGCGCACGGCCGGTAGCTCGACGCCGCCGCGAATTTCCACACTCGAAGTCATGGTTTCTCCCCTGGTGCCGCTTGGGCGGTTATTTGATCTTCCAGCAGTGCGAGTGCCAGTGGCGCCTCGCGGCAAGGTCGGATGCCTCACCCATGACGCCGTCGCCGCGCCAGGCGACCACGTGCGCGGTGCCGGGCGCAACCTCGCGGTGGCAACCGGGGCACACGTACGATTTCACGGCTTGCGGCCCCGGTACGGGTTGCACCGTCCAGAGGCCGTCGCGGCGGGTTTCCGTGCGTCGCCAGCCGGCGCGCATCCGCTCAAGGCCGTCATCAGCGGCTCCCGGACCGGGCTTGCGGCCACGGGGTCGGTTGCTGCGGGCCATTGAGCCAGTCTACGTGCGAGCCTGGAAGAACAAGGAGCGCTAGTACCAGCCGACGTCGCCGGAGTGCGCCCAGGCGCCGCAGGGGGTGCCGTAGCGGCCCGAGATGTAGCCGAGGCCCCACTGGATCTGGGTCGCGGGGTTGGTCGCCCAGTCGTCGCCGGCGGTGGCCATCTTGGAGCCCGGCAGTGACTGCGGGATTCCGTAGGCACCGCTGGAGCTGTTCTCCGCATTGACGCGCCAGCCGGACTCCTTGTTCCAGAGCGACACGAGACAGTTGAACTGATCGTCGCCCCAGCCGCGGGCGGCCACCGCATCAGCGGCGATCGCCTGCGCCGAACCGGGGTCAGGAACGGCCGCCGACGGAGCCGAACTCGACGCGGACTTGGACGCGACGGGAGCGGCGACGGGAACGGGAACAGGCTTGGGTTTCTCGGTGACGGTGAAACTGTCACGCGTGAAGATGTTCGAGGCTGCCGCAGCGACCTGGATCTCCTGGGCTGCCTCACCGTTGAATCGGTCGCCAGCAACCTGGAAGTAGGGTGACGCCGTCGCGCCGGAATACGGGTCGACGATAGTGACGAGCACGAACGCCGCTGCGGCGGTGAAGGCGAAGAGGGGGACGCGCCCGCGCGAGCGGGACCTTCTCATTCTCACCTTGAAGGGCCTACCGGCGTGTTCGGATGCAATGATGTTCAGATGTCTACCCACGATTTGCCGATCCTATCGGAAATCCGACATAACAGCCAGATAACGGTGCCGATTGACCTCGACACGGCGCGCGGCGCAACTCAACGGACGGCCAGGATCACATCGACGACACTGTCCAGCACAACGTCGACCTGGGCTTCCCGGTAACCGCCGCGCTGGGGCCGGAACACGGCGCAGCGCACATCTTCCACCGTTATGGGGAGCCCGTCTTCGAAGTACCGGACGAGCTTGTGGGAGAACCGGTCGACATCCGCCCGGCTGTAGCCGACGCTGAGAACGCTCACCCGGTGGAAGCGGTGTCCGTCCTTCCGGCTGAGCCGGTTCACGAGCACCTGAGCGAGGTCATGCACCTCAGCGAGCCACGCCTCGGTGCCCTGCGCCTGCGCCGCACGGTCCCGGTCGCGCGTCGCGAAGGCGTCTTCGAGACGCTCGAGGGCCGCATCCACGTGCGCAGGCGAATATCCGCCCTTGTGCATGCTGAACGCGGTGTGACGGATGTCCTCGGCGGTCAACCCGACGCTGTCGTCGGTGGCGTCATACGCTTTTCGGGCGACAGCGAGGAACTCCTCCACCTGCGGAGCGCTGTAGCCGAGCGTCTTCTTGCCGGTCCGAGGGAAGGTGGAGGTCACCGGAACATTCTGCCTCACTGCCGCGCGCCTGACTAAACCGAGGCCGCTAAGCGAAAATCAGGTAGAGGGCGTACGCGGCTGCGGCCGACGGCAGGATCGAATCCAACCGGTCGAGGAGACCGCCGTGACCAGGCAGCCAGGAGCTCATGTCCTTGATGCCGAGGTCACGCTTGATCAGGGATTCGGCCAGGTCGCCGAAGGTCGCGGTGAACAAGATGACCACACCGAAGACGAGGCCGAACCACCAGGGCTGGTCGAGCATGAACACTGCCAGCAGCACGCCGATCCCGATACAGGCGACGCCGGCGCCAGCGAACCCTTCCCAGGTCTTCTTCGGGCTGATTGAGGGGACCATGCGGTGCTTGCCGAAGCTGAGGCCGGCGGCGTACGCCGCGGTGTCGGCTGAGATGACCAGCAGCAGGAAGGCGAGGGTCCACCACTGCCCGTCGGGCTGGGCGACCAGGAGCACAGAAAAGCTGCCGAGGAAGACGACGTAGGCCTGGATCAGGAAGCCACCACCGATGTCGCCGAGCACCTCCCGGGAGGGAGCGCGGTAGGCGCGCCGGACGAGAAAAGCCAGCCGCCACAGGGCGATCAATCCAATGCCGGCGAGCGTGCCCAGCCACTGGCCCGCCGCGCCGAGGTAGAACGCGGCAGGCACGACGCCCACGGATGCCAGGACGACCGGTACGCGCGGCACGTTACGTCCGGCGAGACGGAGAGCCTGAGCGAGCTCGAAGGCCGTGAAGCCCACGAACGCGATCGCGCAGACCATGAACAGGTCTTTGATGAAGATGAGGCTGAACAGCATGAACAAGCCAAGCGCGAGCCCGATCAGGGTTGCCAGGATCAGGTTGCGCCCGGTGCGCGCCTGGATACGTTCCTGAGTCGCATCCAGCTGCGCCCGGGTCGCCAGCATTTGACGTTCGAGATCGGCCTTCTTCGACTGCATCTGGGCCCTGAACTCGGCGCGACTGACACCATGCTCGCGCTTGGCGCGCAGCCCTTCGCGTTCTCCGGAATCGCCTGATTCGTCCGTCATGAGGCTGGATCGTCCTTAGATCTCGAGGAGTTCTGCTTCTTTGCGCTTGAGGGCGTCGTCGATGGCATCCACGTGGGTCTTGGTGATGTGTTCGAGTTCTTTCTCGCCGCGGGCCACGTCGTCGTCTCCCACTTCACTCTTGAGGGCGTCGAGGTCGTCCTTGGCCTTGCGGCGCAGGTTGCGCACCGACACCTTGGCATCTTCGGCCTTGGTGCGCACGATCTTGACGTATTCCTTGCGGCGGTCCGCGGTCAGCTCCGGCAGCGTGGCCCGGATGACGTTGCCGTCGTTTCCGAGGTTGGCGCCCAGGTTCGGAGTGTCGCGAATGGCCTGCTCAATGTCTCGCAGGGCGCCCTTGTCGTACGGCCCGATCAGGAGCGTGCGGGCCTCCTGGTTCTGCAGCGAGGCGAGCTGTTCCAGTGGCGTCGGTGTGCCGTAGTAGTTCACCAGGATCTTGGCGAACATCTGCGGGTTCGCACGACCGGTTCTCACGGTCGCGAAGTCGTCTTTGGCAGCTTCCACGGCCTTGTGCATGCGGGCGGTGGCGTCGGACAGAACATCCGTGATCACGATGACTCCTTCTTCGATGGCGTTGTCAAGCTTAGTTGGAGACAAGGGTTCCCAGATCGGCGCCGAGAATGGCAGCCGTCACGTTGCCGTGCGGGGCCATGCCGAACACCTGCATGGGCATTCCGTTGTCCATGCAGAGGCTGAAGGCCGTCGAGTCGACGACCTTGAGGCCGCGCTGCAGTGCCTCCTGGTAGGTGATGTGGTCGATCTTGTGCGCGTCCGGGTTGGTGCGCGGGTCGTCGGAGTAAATCCCGTCGACGCCGTTCTTGGCGACGAGCACGATGTCCGCATCGATTTCCAGGGCACGCTGGGCCGCAACCGTATCGGTGGAGAAATAGGGCAGCCCGGCGCCCGCGCCGAAGATGACCACGCGGCCCTTTTCGAGGTGGCGTTCCGCGCGACGAGGGATGTACGGCTCGGCAACCTGGGTCATCGCGATCGCGGACTGCACCCGTGTCTCGGATCCGGCCTGCTCGAGGAAGTCCTGGAGGGCAAGGGCGTTCATCACGGTGCCGAGCATGCCCATGTAGTCGGCACGGCCGCGGTCCATTCCACGCTGCGACAATTCGGCGCCGCGGAAGAAGTTGCCGCCGCCGACGACGATGGCGATTTCCACCGTCTTGGCCGCCTCGGCGATCTCGCGGGCGAGGGCGCTGATGACGTCGGGATTGACGCCCAGGCTGCCTGCCCCGAAGGCTTCGCCGGAAAGTTTGAGGAGGACCCTGCGCTTCTTGACCGTATCTGACATTCTGTGCGCTTCTTCCCTCGTGATGCTCTGTGCCGTGCTGTGCCGTGCAGTGTTGCCTTGGGTTGGGTTGGGTTGTGTTGTGTTGTGTTGCGCCGTGCCGTGTTCCGGCGGTGTTCTAAAACTACTGGGTGGGCTGGTGGGTGCCCACACACAGAAGGAGACCGGATTGCGACTGCAACCCGATCTCCTTCACTACGATCAAACGACCGGTTACGCGCCGACCTTGAATCGGGCGAAGCCCGAGACGGTCAGTCCGGCGTCAGCCAGGACCTTGCTGACGGACAGCTTGTTGTCCTTGGCATAATCCTGTTCGAGGAGTGCAACCTGCTTGAAGTACGCGGTGACGCGACCCTCGACAATCTTGGGCAGTGCAGCCTCCGGCTTGCCCTCGTTCTTCGAGATCTCGGTGACGATCCGGCGTTCGGCCTCAACGAGGTCGGAGGGAACGTCTTCGCGAGCGAGGTACTCGGGGTTCGCGAAGGAGATGTGCTGAGCCACGCTGCGCGCGGTCTCCGCGTCACCTCCGGAGTAACCCAGAACAACGCCGACCTGCGGGGGCAGGTCCTTGCTGGTCTTGTGCAGGTAGATCGCGAACTTCTCACCCGCGACGGATGCGACGCGGCGAAGTTCGAACTTCTCGCCAATGATCGCGGCCTCGCCGTCGATGAGCTGGCCGACGGTCTGACCGTCGACCGGAGCGGCCAGGCCTTCCTCGACCGTGGTGGCCGCGGCAGCGGCGACCGCGTCCAAGACCTTCTCGGCTAGTGCAACGAACTTATCGCCCTTGGCGACGAAGTCGGTCTCGCAGGCGAGTTCGATCAGGGTGGCGGTGTTGCCGATTTCCTTGGCAGCGACGAGTCCCTCGGAGGTGGAACGATCGGCGCGTTTGGCGTTACCCTTCGCACCCTTCATTCGAAGGATTTCGACGGCCTTTTCCATGTCGCCTTCGGCTTCAACGAGGGCGTTCTTGGTGTCGACCATGCCGGTACCGAGGCGCTCGCGCAGCGCTTTGACGTCTGCGAGGCTGATGCTTGCCATGCTTGGTCCTTACTTGGTTTCTTCGGCGGGAGCGTCGGCTGCAACAACGGCTGCGGCTTCGGCTTCTGCGGCTGGGGCTGCGGCGGCTTCCTCGTCGGCAACCGGCGCGGCCACGACGGCCTCTGCGGTCTCGTCGGAGACGGCGACGGCTTCGTCAGCTGCCGGGGCGTTCTCGGCAGGAGCGGCCAGGAGTTCGGCTTCCCACGCGGCGAGAGGCTCGATTTCAGCCTCCGGCTTGGCGTGGCGCTGGATGAGGCCCTCGGCCGCAGCGTCCGCGATGATGCGGGTCAGCAGGCCGACGGAACGAATGGCGTCGTCGTTGCCCGGGATCGGGTACTGGACGTCGTCCGGGTCGCAGTTGGTGTCGAGGATCGCGATGACGGGGATGCCGAGCTTGCGGGCTTCGTCAATGGCGAGGTGCTCCTTGTTGGTGTCCACAACCCACAGCGCCGACGGCGTCTTCGTGAGGTTGCGGATGCCGCCGAGGCTCTTGTGCAGCTTGACGAGCTCGCGCTTCTTGATGAGCATTTCCTTCTTCGTGAAACCGCTCTTGGCGGTGTCCTCGAAGTCGAGCTCTTCAAGCTCTTTCATGCGGGCCAGACGCTTGGAAACGGTCTGGAAGTTGGTGAGGAGGCCGCCGAGCCAGCGCTGGTTGACGTAGGGCTGGCCCACGCGGATGGCCTGTTCGGCGATCGATTCCTGCGCCTGCTTCTTCGTTCCGACGAAGAGGATGGTGCCGCCGTGGGCAACCGTCTCCTTGACGAAGTCGTAGGCCTTGTCGACAAACCCGAGCGACTGCTGCAGGTCGATGATGTAGATGCCGGAGCGCTCCGTGAAGATGAAGCGCTTCATCTTCGGGTTCCAACGGCGGGTCTGGTGCCCGAAGTGCACGCCGCTGTCGAGCAGCTGGCGGATGGTTACGACGGCCATGAGCCGTTCTCCTTGTCCGGCGCGCGCTGCGATGCAGACGAACGCCAATCGGTTTGTGTCGTGATCGGATGATCACCACTCCTGGTGCCCGGCACAGAACCGCCTCGCATCTGAAAGAAACGAGGACCGAGTGGGTCTGGAGGCCGAATGGGCACGCGTAGTCAGCACGCAAGCGCTGCTCCTCAAAGGTTAGCACCCACGGGGGTGCCCCGTGCGCGCGCCGGCACGTGCGGGCGTCCCTCCCCAGGCGGGGTGGTACGGGATCCGGTCACGGATACCGCCCTCGCCGGTTTAGGGCGGGACGGAGGCCGCACGGTGGTGGCATGAATGCCTTCCGTCTGCTCATCGCGGCCGCGCTGCTGCCGCTGTCCCGCCTGTCCATGGTGCGGAGCGACGCGGCGGGTGTGACATTACCCGGGGCGGCGTCGGTCACGGAGACGGCCACCTCCGGCACCTGGCACTGGCCGCTGGCTCCGCCGCATCCGTTGCTCCGGGGTTTCCTGGCGCCGGCCACCCAGTATGCGCCGGGCCATCGAGGTCTGGACCTGTCGGCCGAGGCCGGCCGGGAGGTGGTTGCACCGGCCGAGGGTATCGTCTCGTTCGCCGGGGTCGTGGTCGACCGCCCCGTACTCTCGATCGAACATGACGACGGCCTGGTATCCAGCATCGAGCCGGTGTCGGCCAGTGTCGCGGTCGGTGACCGGGTCGCGGCAGGGCAGCCCGTCGGCCAGGTTGCCGACGGCGGGCACTGCGCTGGGCAGTGCCTGCATCTTGGCGCCCGGTTGAACGGTGGCTATGTGTCACCACTGCTGTATCTGGTCGGAGTTCCTCGCGCGGTGCTGCTGCCGGCACTGCTCCTGAGAGGAGACAGCTGAGGGGCCGGCAGCCGCGAGGTAGTCGCGGAGCAGTCCCGGAACCCGTCGCCGGGGAGTCAGGCGCGCGGGTGCGCGGTGCGGTAGCTCTGTTTGAGGCGTTCGGCCGAGACATGAGTGTAGATCTGGGTGGTGCCGAGGCTGGAGTGGCCAAGCAGCTCCTGCACGGCCCGGAGGTCGGCTCCGCCGTCGAGCAGGTGGGTGGCCGCCGTGTGGCGGAGGGCGTGCGGGCCGGCCGGCCCGTTGCCGGGCACATCGGCGAGCAGAGTGGCGACCAGCCGGTAGACCGCCCGCACGCCGAGGCGCTGGCGGCGCGCACCAAGGAACAGCGCGCTCACCGGCGTCGCGGCGTTCTCGGCTGCGGTTTTCGCTGCGTGCGCGCGGTTCTCGGCAGCGGGCCCCACGGTCCCGGCGGGGGCTGCGGTCTCGGCGGGCGCTGCGGTCTCAACGAGCCGGGGGCGGCCCCGTTCGAGATAGGCGAGGATCGCGTGCTGGGCCGGCACGCCGAAGGGAACGACGCGTTCCTTGGAACCCTTGCCGGTGACCCGCACGGTGAGTCGGTGCAGATCGACGTCGGTGACGTCGAGGCCAACGAGCTCCGAGACCCGCAACCCCGACGCATAGAGCAGTTCCACTATCGCGAGGTCGCGCAGCGCCGCCGGGTCGGGACCGGCGGCACGAAGTTCCAGGTGGGTGAGTAGCTCCTGCATTTGGGTGTGGTTGATCACTCGGGGCAGTGGTCTGCCGGGTTTCGGCGAGCGCAGCCGCACGGCGGGGTCGGTTGCGCTGCCGCCGGTGCGTGCCAGCCAGGCCGTGAAGCTGCGGGCGGAGGCCGACCGCCGGGCAATGGTCGCCCGCGCCAGCCCCGACTGGGTTCCGACCCACAGCCAATCGCGGAGCAGATCGAGGCTCAGCGCCGCCGGGTCGATGACGCTGCGAGTTTCGGCGAAGGCGATCAGTCCCGCCAGGTCGGTGCGGTAGGCGCGCACGGTGTGCACGGAGAAGCCGCGCTCAACGGCCAGGTAGACCACGAAGTCGTCGAC
Source organism: Cryobacterium sp. TMT2-17-1 (assembly GCF_004402765.1). NCBI lineage: Bacteria > Bacillati > Actinomycetota > Actinomycetes > Micrococcales > Microbacteriaceae > Cryobacterium > Cryobacterium sp. TMT2-17-1. The sequence goes on along the minus strand of NZ_SOGC01000028.1, from coordinate 45,467 downwards.
AGACGCATTGAGGAGGTGCACCGGCGCGGGAACCGGCGGTGGTATGCGAACGGACTCAGGCATAGTCACCTCGGTCAGACCTGCCGCGAGAAGGCCTCGGTGCGCTCGTCGGGCGTGAGCGCCTCCATCCGGTCGAGGAAGGCCGCGTCGAAGCCGGTCGCTGCCGGAAACTCGCCGAGAGCCACATGCGAGTGCACGATCTGGTCGTCGTAGACGTGCACGAGGTTGATCGATTGCCCACCCTGCAGACCGCTGAGCGCCCCCTGCGGCGCGGTCGGATCGATCGTGTAGCAGGTCGCTGCGGCGACCGACACCGGGATACCCGCGAAGAGTCCGGTCGTCGCGTAGTGCAGGTGTCCGCCCAGGATCGCCCGGATATCGCTGCCGGCCACCACCTCGGCCAGTCGGGGCTGCCCCCGCAGCTCGAGGATGGACATCAGCGGCAACATCGTGGGCACGGGCGGATGATGAAGCGCCAGCAGGGAGCCGTGCGGAGCAGGCTCGCTGAGCACCTCGGCCAGCCACGCCAACTGCGCGCCGGACAGGTCGCCGTGGTGATAGCCCGGAACACTCGTGTCCAGTGCGATGATGCGCACTCCCCCGATGTCGAATACCCGGTCGATCGGCGCCGAGGATCTCTTTTCCCGGAGCAGCTCGGTGCGGAAGGCCTCGCGCTTGTCGTGGTTCCCCATCACCCAGATGACGGGGGCGCCCATCCGTTCGGCCGCGGCCTCGACAATGTCACGCACCCGGCGGTACGCAGCGGCTTCACCGCGGTCGGCGATGTCACCGGTGAAGAGCAGCGCGTCGGGCCGGAGACCGGACCGCTCCAACTGTGCCATCGCCTGGTACACGGTGGTGTCGGTGTCGACCGCGCCGTAGAGCGCTCGACCTCCGCCGAGGAAGTGGGTGTCGCTGATATGCGCGATGAGGTGGGTGGCTGGAGGGTACTGGCCCAGTTGCACGGCTGACATGACTCACCTTTCGTGGGTGCCGCCCAGACTACGGCCTGCCCCCGACGTCGGCCTGTCGTCGCGCAAATTCACCCTTCGGTGGGATTCGCGCGAACCCACTATTGGGGGGGGCCCGCAGCCCCGTTCTGTGGGCTCATCCGGCCTAACGGCGCACACGAGACCGCCCTAGCTTTCAGCACGTGTCCTCACAGATGAGGACTGTCGAGACCCGAAATCGATAGAAGGGCATCACATGACCAAGAAGACCACACCCGAGGCAACCGCCGGCACCGCCAAGCAGCTGCGGGTGAGGAGCATCGCGCTCGTCGCGGCCGCGATGCTCCTGGTCGGCGGAGGCGGAGCGTACGCCTACTGGTCGACGACCGGCTCCGGCACCGGCGCGGCGGCCAACGCCAAGTCCAACGGCTCGCTGGTGCTGAGCGCCCACCTGGCCGACGGTCTGACCCCGGGCGCCTCCGTGCCGGTGACGTACTCCGCAAAAAATGCGGGCACGTCCAGCCTCAAGGTCGCAACCATCTCCCAGACCGGCAGCACTGACGCCCCAGGGTGTGTCTTCGCCGACAACTTTACGATCGCCCCGTCCGTCGTCTCCGACACGCGCGTGATGGGCATGCCCAGGAGCCAGACCGTCGTCGATGTGACCATCACGGGAGCCTCGACGCTCATGTTCCTTGACACCGCTGACGACCAGGACGCCTGCAAGGGCGCCACCGTCACGCTGACGCTCAAGTCCAACTAGCTCGATCACAGGTGGGCAGGCTCTCTCCGAGCCTGCCCACCTGTGCGATTTTCATTTTGGTACATCTGAGTCCCTGAACATTCATGCTCGTTCGACAGCTGTGAGAGGTTGACGTGACTTCCCTCCGTGCCCACCGTTCCGCATCCGGAAACACCCGCCTCTCATTCTTCGGCCTCACCGCCGCCGTGACCCTTGCCGTGTTGGTCGTGTCCGTAACCGGTGGCGCCTCCGCGTATTACACCGCCCCCGGGTTCGGCTCCGGCTCGGCAGCCCTCGGCACGCTGCTTCCGCCCACCGACGTGCTCGTTCCCGCGACGAGCGCCGGCACCGTGAGCCTGCGCTGGACGGCATCCGTCGGCACGCCCGCGCCGACCGGCTCCTGCGCCACCCGCACCAAGACCGGCACCGGCACGCCGACCCCGGCCTGCGGCACCAGCCCGACCATCATCGTGGCCACCGCGTTTTGCGACGACCTGCTCGTTCTGACCGGCGACTATACCTACACGGTCACCGCCGTCTACAACGGCTGGACCGCGGCGAGCGCCCCCAGTGGCAGCGTGACGATCTCGAATCCGACGAAAGTCGCGTTCCAGGCCCAACCGTCCGACGCGACCAGCGGCGCCGTCTTCACTGCCCAGCCCAGCGTCGCGATCCAGAATGCCGCCGGAGACACCGTGCCCACCAGTACCAGCCCGGTCACACTGGCAATCACCGGGTCGCCCGCCGACGCCAGGCTCACGTGCCCAACCAACCCGCTGGCGGCAGCATCCGGTGTCGCGGTCTTCACCGGCTGCGCCATCGACAGGGCCGGCACCTATACGCTCACCGCGGCCTCCGGTGCCCTGACCGCCGCCACGAGCACCGCCCTGACCGTTTCCGTGGGCTCCGCGAAGAAACTGTCCTTCACCCAACCTGCCGTTGACTTCTCCATCACCAGCCAGACCACGTTCGCCGCGCCCGTCCAACCGGTGGTCACCGTTCAGGACGCCGGCGGAAACACCATCACCGGCAGCACCGCAACAATCAGCCTCGGCCTCACCTCACCCGCCGGGGCCAGCCTGACCTGCGCCGCGAACGCCCGGGCTGCCGTCTCAGGCATCGCCGCCTTCGCCGGCTGCCAGATCGACAAGGCCGGCAGCTACACGCTCACCGCCAGCTCGGCCGGGCTCGCCGACGCCACGAGCAACGGCATCAACGTCACCGCCGGGCCCCCTAAGAGACTCGTCTTCACCGCACAGCCCGCCAATAGCAGTAGCGGCGGAACCCCGTTCTCAACCCAACCTGTCATTGCCGTGCAGGATGCGTTCGGAAACACCGTCACCACCAGCCTCAGCCTCACGACCCAGGCAGGCGCCGCGCTGTCCTGCACCTCAGGCAACCCGCTCGCGGCCGCGTCCGGTGTCGCGGCCTTCACCGGTTGCCGGATCGACAAACCCGGCAGCTACACACTCACGGCGGCCTCAGGGACCTGGACGGCCGAGTCCAGCAGCCTCACCATATCGGTCGGCTCCGTAGCGAAACTAGCCATCGCCTTCCCGACCAGCACCGCCATCAGTCAGAGTGCCTTCTCCACCCAACCGGTTGTCACGGTGCAGGATGCCGGTGGCAACACCGTCACGAACAGCACCGCAGCCGTGACAATGAGCCTCACCAACACACCCGTCGGGGCCACCCTGTCCGCGTGTGCTTCCGCCAGCACCGCCGGCGTCACGACCTTCACCGGTTGTCGGATCGACAAGGCCGGCGCCTACACACTGACGGCCGTCGTGGCAGGCCCCATCACGGCCACGAGCAACACCACCACGATCTCGGCCGGGGCCGCGTCAAAACTCGCTTTCACCGGAACATTCCCTCAGAAGAGCCATAAGAGGAACGACTTCTTCGTGCCTCAGCCGGAAATCACGATCCAGGATGCCTTCGGCAACACAGCGAACGCCGCTGTAAGCGTCACGCTCTCTGCGAGTCCACCGTCCAACAGATCCGGCACGCCGTCGTGCGCGGCGACAACCAGGACTTCTCTCAACGGTGTTGCTACGTTCAGTGGCTGCCAGGTCAGTTACCAAGGCAATCAAGCGGGCCTGTACACGTTCACGGCGGAAGCTTCGGGGCTTGTGAGCGCCTCCGTCATCGTCACGATAGTCCAGTGATCAGGAGTCTTCCAGTGATCATGGATGACAACGACGGGGCCACGGTCGACGTGCTCGTACGCCGAAAGGACGGGGACGACCAGGGGGGTGGTCGGGTGAACGGCGAACCGTTACCGGCCGCGCACCCAGCCGGTCTCCTTCTCCCGAACCACCCCCTCCAGGTCGAGGGCGCCGAGGGACCCCTGCACCGTTGACATCGACAGTCCGGCCCGACGGGCGATGTCGGTCACGCTGCGCGCCGCCCGCGTGCTCAGAGCGTCGAACACGCGCACCTGCTCGCTCGTGCGGCCGCCGAACCCGGCCGTGTCTCCATCGGCGGGCGGCAGGTCGAGGGTGAGGCCCAGCATCCGTTCGCCCACCAGTTCGGCCATTTCCGCGGCTGTGCTGACGCAAACGGCGTCATACTCGCGGATCAGCCGATGGCAGCCGGCCGACGTCGGCGAGGTCACCGGGCCCGGAACGGCCCCGAGCGGCCGGCCGAGAGCGGCGGCATGCCCGGCAGTGTTGAGCGAACCCGAGCGCCAGCCGGCCTCGAGCACGACCGTGGCCGCGCTGGCAGCGGCGATCAACCGGTTGCGTTGCAGGAACCTCCATTTGGTGGGCGCGGCCCCGCACGGCAGTTCGGAAATGATCGCCCCCATCGTGGCGATACGGCTCAGCAGGGCGTCGTGGCCGCTCGGGTAGTAGCGGTCCACTCCCCCGGCGAGGAACGCGACGGTCAGCCCCGAGCTGGCCAGTGCCGCCCGGTGCGCCATGCCGTCAATGCCGTACGAACTCTGTCCCGTATAACAGTGTTGTGAGCGCAACAAACCGCGAGAACAGGCAGCGGTCGAAACCATGGTTGGCCAGTCCTGAAAGTGTGCCGTTCAGCTCAGATCGCGCTAACCACACGCGGACGGCAAACACCCGCCCAAGTTTTGATTTCGGCTTGGCGCTAGCGGCAAAGCATCGTCAGTTGAAACGGACATCGGGGACTTGGCTGAAAATCCATGGCATGGACACGGTTGGTGTCGGTTCTTTTAGCGCCCCAAAGCCGGGCACCCACTTCGCGTATGCGTGATGCCAGTCGTACCGGTGTTCGTGAGCCAGGACCAGCGCCCGAGCGCGTTCCTACTCCTGCCACTCCAATCCAGATTGACTGCAATTCAAGGACCACGGATCACCGACAGGGCCAGCTCTAAGCGCACGACGAGAATGGTCGGCATCGGTCCGTCCAAGGGCAGTGCCGGCGACGGCGGGAGACGCCGCAGAAGGCAGCCCTGCGGGTAGTTCAGTCGAATGGTCGACCCCAGCATCTAGCCTGGTTGTACGTCAGCTAAGTACGAGAGCGTTGCATCGAGAAGATCTGCAATGTCCTGCCCGCCCGCACAAGCAAAATCAATGTCCGCAATTGCCTGGAACCGCATGGCGCCATCGCCAAAGAAAGCGGGACTTGTCCGCTGCCTGTTGTTCCTCTTGCCATCTGGAAGATGAGCCCCGGCGAAGCCGTGACGCATGACTTGCTCCCAGTCGCCCCTTGCAACGGGACGTGAACTGTTCTCCCGATTGAGCAGTTTGGCGAGCCTGGGATCAGAGGCTTCTAGATGAAGCTTGAGCGCCGCCGCATCAATGCGGTCATCCATGCTGCACGACAAGTCGTAAGCCGCCCGACGAACTTCCTCATTTTCAGCCTCACCGGGACGGTGACCGAAGTCCACTCCAAACCTCAGTTCGCCCCCCTGTTTCTTTTCCCGCCAACGCACCTCGGCTATGAAAGATCGGTCTTCAGTCTCACCTCTTATGGGAGTCCAGGCCTGGACTAGAGGCAATCCACCCCCGCTTGTAACACCGGAACGAGTAGTCCGGCCCCGATCTCTAAGTTCGATTTCGATGCGACGGCTAACCGCCTTCGCCAGCGACTTCTTCGTGAGAACATTCAGAGGCTTGCCCCCTTCGTCCTCCAGCGGCGCGAACACCGCGGAGAGCTGCGTATCCCATTCCCTTAGTACGAGGACGGCTTCACGGGAGAGCACCCGCGAGACCTGGTCGTCTACATCGACCCAAGCCTCAAAGACCTCCGCCAAGCTGAGGAACCTCCAGCGGCTTGTCGAGTCCGCTTCCAAACGACGCCTGTCGATACTGAGTGCCGCAAGAAATAGCCCGGTCTTGTCAGAGAGAAGTTCATAACGTCCCTGCTGTTCCGCGTCCATAACATGACCCGCCTTCACCTCAACAGCAGCACGTCGATCATCGGCCACCAACAGAAGATCCGCATTTGCTTCAAGGGATTCCCGTTCGACTATTTTAGGAACGAAGCCAACCAAGTCAGCCCAAGGAGCACTGTCACGGTCGCTAAGAAACTGCAACAAATCCGAGATATTTGTCTCTTGGGCAAGTAGCCTGCCGAAGCCACGGCTCCTGACCCAAGGCGAAAACGTCGTCATTGGGCGAGTATGACAGGTGCCACCGAACCGCGCCTGCACTGGGAAGCGTCCACTCCTCCAGCGGTGAAGGCCGGATTTATCTTGACTGCAGATCGGTCCGGCTCGCAAGGATTATCAAATCCTGGGCCGTTGGCTGTGCTCAACGGGGCCGGATGGACGCGAACAGTGTCCTCGGGCGTGCGGGCACGCACTGACGCGTACCAACTTGTGGGGGGCTCATCGACCGGAATCCTAAACAGGCCTGAATGTTGCGGGGATGGCATCCTGATTCATCGCGTAGATCGTCGCACCCGCGTTGATGGAGGACAGCCACAATTGATCGCTTTATCTCAGTCTCAAGTCCGGCGTATCACTCGGCAGGAGATCGGAGAGAGGCACCTGAAGCACCTGGGTGATTGCGAGCAAGGTCCGAATTGTTGGGTTCGCGGGCCGTCCCGGGGCGGACTCGCCCTTCTCGTACTTCTGATACGTCTACCGGGTGAGACCTGAGCGATACGCGACATCCTCCTGGCTCAATTCCGCAGCCAAACGCTGCCGTCGAAGGTTTGTCGCCAATGCCGTCACGTAGGTCCGCCAAGCGTCATCCTCTGCTTCGGTCCGCTTCGCCACTGCACAAGGTTCGCTGTCATGTTCAATCGATATGGCCTAATCCATGTAGCATAATTTAAGAGGCCATACGAAACAATCTGTTCAGTCGAATTGGGCACCCCGCTTCAATCGTCTTGCACGTGTGCTGCCGCAACCCGATGCCAGCGGTCGACCGTCGGGACGCGGCATTCGCGCATGTCGGCATGATTGTTGAGGTTTTGGTGGTCTCGGACACGCGACCGATCTGGTGGCGAGCTGTCGAAGCTCCGCCGCCTGACACGTGGGTGGACACATTTGAAGACTTCACGGGTCAAGATACGGCAGACTAATGGGGGCTTGGTGCGGCGATCTATATCGCGCAGACTCGTCGACGCACCGGATCCGGTCCCACGTTTTCTGAGTTGTTCAAAGAGATTCTGATCGACACCAATGGGGTTCCCTCGGAGCTTCCGGAAGGCATCGAGTCTCTGCAGCGCAGGAAACTTATGAGTGACTTCCAAATTTACGTCGCGATCGACTGGAAGAGGCGCGGATGGGTGAGCTGGAATCCCAACGTGCCTCGGAGCTTACGGGTCGGGCGCGCGTTCCGAGTTCTCTCCCGCGAACACAAGACGTCGCTCGTTACCCAGTGGGACTCCGGGAGCTGTATGGCGGGGAACGGCAGTGGTCCCGATCCCGTTCGCCCCTTATTCAGGCACCGCGAACACGATGACGGGAACTAGACCCGCTGACTCGCTCCGTTACGGGCTTCAGGGACGTACTTGAAGTGGCCGAGCCCTCAGGTTGGCGGTGGTACCTCACGGCGGCAGCGGACAGATGGCCGGGGGAGAAAAGAGGGTAAGAATGCGTGATGCAATCTGGCGCAATGAGTGGCCTGTGTATCGAGTGAATCTCGTCGACGAGACAGCTCGATGCCTGGCAGATCTGCAGTCTGCTGCGACTGGCGGGCAGCGGCCGAGCTGGGAAGAACTCACGAACATGCAGCAAAGCAACTTGGCGGACAACGTCGCTGGTATTTTCCTCGCTCAAGATCAGGCGTTGGCAAACCTAATTGAGCGAGGTCTGATCGTCTGAATCGTGAGGCATGCCCTATTTGGGAGCCATCAGCGTGGCGGGTGTCTGGGCGATGCTCACTAGGAAGTTGATTGCGCTACAACCTTTCGATCCAGCGTGCGACATGAGTCGGAATAGGAGGCACACATAACTATGTTTCCTTATCTAAGCATTGGCATACTTAGTTTATGGAAAAGTTACCGTGGGCGTCGATCGGTTACGAAGAACGACCCTGGCACAGCGTCCAGCACGAGTCCGGCGCACAGCGTCTGGCATCAGGCCCCTACATGGCGTCGGTGCCCGCGTTCATCGCTGATCTCCAGATACCGCTCGACAGCGAGCTGCACGCGCTGACAGAAGAGGCGGCCAGCGAGCTGGCCCGATTCGATGCAGAGGTGGGGCAAATCGCCGCACCATTCGCATCCATCCTGCTTCGCGCCGAGAGCGCTGCCAGCTCAGAGATCGAAGACCTGACTAGCGACGCACGGGAGATTGCCCTGGCGGAACTCGGCGTGCACGCCTCGGAGGACGCGCAGCTCATCGTCGGCAACGTCCGAGCCATGCAAGTGGCACTTGCCCTGTCTGAGTCGATCGACGGCACCTCCATCCTGGAGATGCACCGCACACTCCTCGAGCACAGCAATCCGGACATCGTCGGTCACTGGCGTGACCAGCAGGTTTGGATCGGAGTCAGTAGCCTCGGGCCGCACACCGCACAGTTCGTCCCGCCACATCAGGACCGGGTCCCCGCGCTCATGGACGACCTCGTGGCCTTCGCCAATCGTCTCGACCTTCCCGTACTCGCTCAGGCTGCGATCACTCACGCCCAATTCGAGACAATCCACCCGTTCCCCGACGGCAACGGGCGGACTGGTCGCGCACTCATCCAGGCGATGCTGCGCGGGGGCCAGCTCACTCGAAACGTGGCTGTTCCCGTCTCCGCGGGGCTACTCCACGACACTGGTCGATATTTCGATGCCCTGAGCGCGTACCGGGCCGGGGATGTCGCCCCCATAATCCGCTCCATTGCCTACGCATCGTTCGCAGCGGTGCAGAACGGTCGCATCCTCGCGGCGGACCTGGAACGCGTGCAGGCGGAATGGCGCGGGCGCATCCGCGCGCGCCAGGACTCATCGGCCCACCGGCTCGTGGGTATTTTGCTGCGCCAACCGGTGATCGGCGCAGCGGCGGCCGCGGCCCAGCTGGGCGTCTCGACCGTCAACGCTCAGGTCGCCATCGACCGTCTCGTGGACGCCGGCGTTCTGACTCAGATCACGGACGGTCGACGGAACCGGATTTGGCTCGCGAAGGACGTCGTCCGGGTCCTCGACGAGTTCGCCGCCCGAGCGAAGCGGCGCCGATAGCTGCCGGCCCTTGCGAGGTGCTGGAAAAGAAAAAGCCCCGCCACCTCGTGAGAGGAAGCGGGGCTTGGGTTGGTCGGTGAGGGTGGGCGTGGTCAGCGATTCCGGGAGGTGTGCGTCAGGTGGTTCCGATCTGTAGGTGGGCGGCAAACTCTTTCGCGTGGTGATCTGCTGTCACACTCACCCCCGGCGCGGCTTTGCCGTGCCGTGCCCTCCGGGGCCCGGGGCCGCAGGCGCCGGCTATCAACGCCGGCTCAGGGTCCTAGTCGTGGGGAGGGGATAGGGGTTGGTGCTGCGATCGCAGATGTCCGTCATGCCCGTGCGGTAACCCTTGATCCAGGCTTTGTGCGCGGCGGCCTGCGTCAGATCGTGGATGTAGGGGAGAAGCTCGGGTTCGAGGGCGTCGAGCTGCGAGGCCGTGAGAACGATCCCGGCGCGCTGGATGATGGTGGCGACGTCGAACGTGATCGTGTCGACGTCTTGGCTGCTGAATCTGGAACCCAAGGTCGTCCTCTTTCACTGTGATGATCGGCTGTCACGTTCGCCCCCGGCGCGCCTGTGGCGCGCATTGTGACCTCCGGGCCTGGGGTCGCAGACCCCGCCTATCAACGACAGCTCAGCTCGGCCGTTGCACGTCGTGGGCTTCTACTTTCCACCTGCCGTCCAAGCCGGTTGATAAAGTTATCAGCCGCCATTGCCCGGGTAATTTGCTACCTTCGCAGCATGAGCGCAATGATCCAGGTGCGAGTCGACGCCGACCTCTTCGAGGCCGCGAAATCAGCGGGCGCTGATGCCGACCGCAGCGCGGCAGCGCAGATCCGTCACTGGGCCAGGATCGGGCGCGAGTTCGAGAACGCGGAAGACGCTCAGGACTTTGCAAATCCCGATCACCGCGGCGAAGACACATCTCAGCAAACTGGTCGACGCTGTGACCCTCAAGTATGAGCGGGCAACGATCACCAGGCACGGCGAGCCGGTGGCTGTGCTGATTAGTGAGGCCGAGTGGCTCAACTCGGCTATCTCCGCATCTTGCGACGATGCACAGCTCCGCTTAGGGTTCCGACCATGAAGGCACTACGCATGCCCATATCAATCGCCGCCCGTAAGGGACTCTCAGCGGTCGTTGCTGAGGCCGCCGAGCAGCGCATCGTCCTGACCAGGGCGGGTCACGCCGTGGCTGTGGTCGACTCCGCTGAGGGCTTGGACGAGACGGCGCGCGTGGTCCGATCCGCTGCGCGCGAAGTGTTGGACTCCTACGCGAATCTGGCCGTGACCGAGTGCGGCGCCGTCTCGTTGGCTAATCTGTGCGCTCGACTGGGCCTCGACGAGGCTGTCATCCGCGACCGTGCGGTGCAGCTACGAGCTCGAGCCCGCAGTTGAGTTACCAGGTGACCGTACGCCGCGACGGCGAGTGGTGGTTCTTCGAGATTCCAGCGATCAACCTGAGCGGTCAGGCGAGCAGGCTCAGTGAGGTCGAGTCTGAGGCTCGTGACATCATCGCGACCTGGTTGCAGGTCGACCCCACAACGATTACGGTCACGCTCGATGTGGTAGTTCCCGATGCCATGGACCAACCGAAGCTGCCCGAGCAAACGGAGTTACCACGGGACATTGCTGGGTACCAGGCGGTGAAATCGGCTGACGACGGTGGACGCGTCAGTGAACTCGAAACTCTCGAAAACGCGGGGGACGCCCAAGAAGCAGCCGAGATCCTCGCCCGGATCGAGTCCGGCCAGGAGCGCACGTACACGACGGCGGGGGTCACCGCGGAGCTGGGCGTTACGTTGGCCCGAGCGTCGATCGTCGCACGCCTGCAAGAGGTTCTGGGGCGCGATGTGGTGGCAATCATCAACGGTAAGACTCCTCGGCAGGTGTCTCGGTGGTTCACAGGCGAGGCCACACCTCCTGTACATGTGCAGCGAATATTGTGTGACACCTTTCGGGTCGTCAAGCTCCTGGCGGAGGTTGACCCGGATGAGGTCGTGCGTGCATGGTTCATTGGGATGAACACGCAGTTGAACGATGCAGCGCCGGCAGAGGTGATCGCCGAGGGTCGAGTACGTGATGTGATGGCGGCCGCGCGCTCGTACGTGAACGCGAGCTGACCACTGCGAGGGCCTGCCTGAGGAAGTCGGCCGCGCTGCACAGGCATTGATCGACGATGCGTTCACCGGCTGAGGCTGAGCAACGCGACAAAATTCGCCAACGCGTCGTTGGCGAATTGCTTCTCGGCAGGAGAGGCTGACAGACATGCTCACAAACGACCAAAAGCGTGAACTGACAATCGACACGATGGCGAGCTGGGCGCTGGACGGCATGGAACCTGACCGCGAGACCGTCGAGGACATCAACTCATACCTCGACGGGCGCATGACGCTCGAAGAATTCATCGAGAAGTCGAAGGCTCATTGATGTCGGCCGACAGCGTCGGGAAAACAAGAAGCCCCCCTCAATAGCGAGGGGCATCTGAGGTAGTCACGCCGGTCCATGCCCGACGCTCGTACTTTCTTCGTTATAGTCAACCGCAATAGAGGCGTTGCTTGGGCGCGCACGGCGTCACATATATAGGGTTAAAACAGATTAATAGAGATTGATAGAAATAGTCCTGAACCAGGGAGCGAAGATGGTCACCATCACAGCGAGCGACAGGCACGGTCTTCCTCATCAGCTCGATCGTGGATCTCGGCGACTCGCTCGGCCATTCCAGGCTGCGCCAAGAGGGCGTCGAGACGGTCGTTCCCGTCTATGAATGACTTGGCCATGTTCATTCCTCCCTGTCGCTGCACAGAAAATAGGACTTCAGTATCCTACGAAGCAACAGCGCGAAGGAGTATCGAATGCCCGACGCAACGACCCACACCGAAGTCCACCAGAGCATCCAGCACCTGATCGAGACCGTCGAGGCCCAGGGCCAAGGCGACGAGCTCGTCGTCATCCTTCTTCGAGGAGTGGCCGAGATGCTCACGAAGCGCCAGCCCCGTGGCGGCGCGCTCTCCGACGAGCAGGTCGCGTTCCTGATCGAGTCGGACGCGTTCACCGAGCAGGAGTTCGCAGACACCGAGGCCCGCCTCGCACGCGGCGACCTGGCTGAGCTCGAGCGCAAGACGCGCCTGGGCGCCATCACTGATTCGCTCAGTGTGGCCGAGGTTGCCCAGGTGTTGAGTATCGATGCCGCACGCGTGCGACGGCGCCACGCAAAGGGCGACCTCTACGCTTTCGTGGCCGGCGGTCGGCGCCGGTACCCGCTCTGGCAGTTCACCGGCGATCCAGCGCAGCCGGTCCTCCCTGGCCTCCCTGCGCTGGTGCAGGGTCTCCCGGCAGACATGCACCCTGCCAGCGTTCAGGGGTTCATGACGACGCCACAAGAGGATCTGCGGGTCGACGGCATAGGGATGAAACCGGTGGACTGGTTACTGCGCGACGGCGACCCACAGGCGCTCGTGGAGATCCTGGGGAGCTTCCTCCAGTCGTGAGACACCGCTCCGCGTTCGTGTAGTCCAGGCGCCGGCTATCGGCTTCCGGACACGTGATTTGCTGACCCGGCCATTCGGCTGACCAGCGCAAGGTGCTAATCGGCAGTCCAGCAAATCAGTTGAGTCGCGGTCCTCTGACCTTTTCAGCCAGCACGTGCGACTATCAGCATCGTCCCGGCTCGCTTGCGAACGAGTTCGGCGCGCCGCACCAGACCACCTCCTCGAAGCGAGTGACTGCGCTGAAAGGGGTCGGAAAGCGTCAAACGTTTGGACCGGCTCAAAAACGCGGATGCAGCTCCTGACTGCGCCGGCGCTGGCAGCCTTGCCCGTAGGCTGACCGAGTGACCGACCATCAGCCAACTGAGAGGCGCATAGCCCAATGGCTGCTCTTGTTCGGTAAGCGTGTCGATCGACGGTCTGGTTGGCTTATACCGGCGCTTACCGTTGCGGCCGGGTTCATGCTCGCCCTTGTGGGCACCGCGGCATGGTGGCTCATCCCTGGGGGTCTGGCCTCACTCGCTGTGGTGTTCCTGGAGATCGTTCGATCCTGGTGGCGACGATCGTTTGACAGGGACAATGAAGAGGCAGCGGCCCAACGATTGGCCGAGGCCGAAGCGGCGGCGAATCAGCGCGTCGTCGATCTCGCGCTCCGCCACAGCGTTTTGGCCGACACATTTGCTGAGATCACCGCGGTAGCTGCCGATATGGCAGACATGGGTAAGGCCGACCGTAGAGCATTCTTTGGTGATCTGGCCAAGCAGGCCGTCAACGCGATCGTCTGGGTCGTCCACGCCGACGTCCCTGGGCTGCGAGCGGTGGTCTACGAGGTGAATGACAATGAGGACGGCCTCAAAGTAGTCCGTTGGAACTCAAATCGACACCGATCACGGCCCCAGCCGTTCGTGCCGGGGACAGAACGGGCAATCAAAGCTCTGGAGTTGCTCAAGCGCGGCGAGACTGTATTCGTCGACGACATTGCCAACGCCTCAGCCGACGAGTGGGCTGGCTCCGGCGTCGGATACAACACCTTCATCACCAGCGTGATCGCCTCACCGACAGGCTCGTACGGTCTCCTGACGGTCGACGCTCCCGAAAAGGACGATCTCACCGAAGATGATGAAAACGACCTTCGTCTCATCGCGGGAATCCTTGCGATGATCTTCGCTGAATATCGGCGCCGTTGAGTACCGGTGGTGCGGTGCCGGACAGAGCGACGCAGATCTATCAAACTGTCAGTCCAAGGACGTAGAGTAACGCTATGACCATTTCAACGCCTGGGAAGATCGAGCGCTCACCGCAGCTCTCCTCTCGTCTGCGCGACTTGAGCAGCAAGGTCGTTCGTGACCAGATCGTCTCAGAAGCACGCAAGGACGCGCACTCGACGCTACTTCGCAACAGTCGCGTCGCTACTCGCACGCGCCAAGCCAGCTAGGTCTGGCGCGGCGGGCAACACGGCTGCCCCGAAGTCGATGACCGCAAACTAGCGGCTCAGTCCGTCATGGCGTTCTCTTCGTGCTCTTCGAGCGCCTCGTCCAGCTCGCGCAGCTTGGCGAAGGCCTCCAGCCGGGCAGCGCGGCGAACCTCTGCGAGCTTGGCGACGTCCGCGTGCTTGAAACGGTGATGCGCGCCCACCTTGTGCGAGGGAAGCAGGCCGTCATTGACCAACTTCATGAGCGTCGGGCGGGAAACTCCGAGCACGCTGGTGGCGATGGTTGACGTCATCTCGGCAGGGGCTGAGGGAGCCGCGGCGGCGTTCTCTTCGGTCATGATGTCCTTCCGGTTCGCTTCGGGTGGGAGGGTGTTGTCGTGCACGTGCTGCTCGGCGTGCCGGCGCGCCCAGAGCGCGGAGCTGCCTGGTCAGGACGTGGTCGCCTCAGACTCGCTGCGGCGCAAACCATACTGCGCGACGTTGGATCTGTTCTCCAGTCACGCACCCGTGCGTAGAGCGGCTCAGGCGCGTCCATCATCGACCCGGGGCGCGAGCGGGTGTAGAGCCCCACTCGCCCGAGGCAGTCGCGACAACCTTGATCCGCCGGATGAAGGCTTTTTTCAAGAAAGGCACGTCCGGCGGGAACGCCTCCGTCATCCATCCGGCGTAGAGCACGTACGGGAAATCGACCGGGAGGAAATCCCAGCGGAACGCGTCAGCGAAGGCTTGCCAGAACGCGAGGATCTGACCGTCGGCGTAGGCGTTGGCCAGCCAGACTGCGATGGCAGCGGCGGCTTGCTTGCGTCTTGCTGCTGCGGGGCCGAGGCGGAGAATGATCGGAGCGCCGCAGCGATCCGCTCTCTCACGATCGCAGGCTCTGACCGCTCGATCGCTCAGAATCGCGCCTGGGCGCATCGAACGTAGGTCGGTTCGGGCCGCTCGCAGCGCTAATGTAAAGCCATGAGTGGGCTCAAGATTGTTCCAACCAGTGATCTATACGCGGCAGTGACGGGCGACGCGCCCAGTCCTGCAGTTTTCGACGCGACAGAACTTCAGCGGCTCTTTGACCTAAGCAACAGGGCGGGCTTGCTGGTTGGCGCGATTGACGACCCTGACGCCGCTGAAGCTATTCGGCTGCTCTCGTACGCCGTCAATTCGGCGGCAATGCTCCTCACGACCATTGCCTCCGCTATACACAACGGCGGCATCGGGCTGATCAACTATCCGGAAGCCATCGCGCCATTGGCGGGGGTCGTCTGGCGAGTGGAGTCGCAGCAAGGAAAGGAACATTTGCTCGAGAAGGCTCAGCTGCACCCGGCAGGGCCCTCGAGCACATCAGCAATTTGACCCGCCCTCCTCCATTGGCGGAATGGCCAGCTCCGAACATTCCAAGACGGTCACTCCACTGGAGAGAAATCTGCCCCTCCCCAAAAACGTGTGGGATCGGCCCGTCTTCGACGAATGAAACGTCGTTCAGAACTCCGGCGCTGCGTTCAGCCATCCCCGTTTCAGTAATGCTTGAGGATGTACCGCCAGGCGGACTCCATCGGCTCGCCCGTGCGCGGAAGTGAGTACCGCTTAAACAAGGCGTTGAGCTCACGCTTCACGGCCTTCATCGACGACGCCTTTGACGTCCACTTCTCGTGCACCGCATGACGCACGAGGGTGTCGATCTCGGAGACGATCTGGCCGACCATGACCGTCATGCCCTCTGGCGTGTTCTCCTCGAAGATCCGGGTAAGCATGCCGATGTTCGGGTCCGGCAGATCGGCGAGAACTCCGTCCCCCTCGGTTTCCTCGGCGGTCTTCAGGTCGGTGGCGACTTCGAACAGCCTCGTCAGCCACACGACCGAGTCGTCCGCGGTTGCGATGACCCGCTGGCGCAGTTGGTCGAGACGCTCCGCTATCGACGCGTAGACGACTGCGTTGTGACCACCACCATCCAGCTTCCTGCGGATGCGGGCAGTGAGGCTGTCGACGATCTCTTGCGCCGACTTTCCCACGTACTCCTTCGGGACCGGT
The DNA here is from genome assembly GCF_004402765.1 of Cryobacterium sp. TMT2-17-1. Classification (NCBI taxonomy): domain Bacteria; kingdom Bacillati; phylum Actinomycetota; class Actinomycetes; order Micrococcales; family Microbacteriaceae; genus Cryobacterium; species Cryobacterium sp. TMT2-17-1. The sequence goes on along the minus strand of NZ_SOGC01000028.1, from coordinate 29,258 downwards.
GGCAGCTGCCCGGCCTCCGTCATCTTTCGGATGGTCTCTGCGTCTGCGATTACCACGGCGATGTTCCGGTCATCCACGCGCACGTTCCGCATGTGTTGGTGGACCAACTCACGGGTCTTCGGGCCCAGCCGCTCCCACAGAATGTCGTCCTCGTCCCCCTCTGTGGGGATCGCCGCGTATACCTGCGCGTACCAGCGGTAGTCGTCCTCCCAGTCGGAAAGGCGTTCATCGGGCGCTATCGTCTCCCACAGGCCCTGCGCATACAGGAACTCGGCCCGATACTCGGCACGGTCCTCGCTGTTCGCCGGCAGCCGTTCAAGAGCAGCCTGCAGTGAACCCATCGTGCCGTCCCGGGTGATGCCAACAAATCGGCGCCGCATCTCTCTCAGCGCCGCGTCCAAGCCGGCTAGTAGTCCGTCCGTGTCGATCTGCCGTTGCGCGTGTTCCGGGTCGCTGGGGGCAATTGCTCGGGCGAAGGCTCCGCCGAGACCGACGTAGTCGACGATAGTGCCGTAGCGCTTCGTGAAGCCGGTCTGCGGGTTCCGCCAGGGGCGGTTCGTGCGGGTGATCGTCTGGAAGAGGGTGTGAAGCTTCATCGGCTTATCGAGGTAGAGCACCCCCTCGATTGGGGCGTTAAACCCGGTGCCGAGCTTCGCGGTGACAATGAGGAACTTCAGCGGGTCGGTCGCGTCACGGAACCGGTCCAGCAGTACCTCCTCCTCGCCCTCGCTCATCTTGAACGCATCGAACTCCGCCTTACCGGTCGCGGAGATCACCACCGCCGATTGATCGTCTCGTCCCGCTGCGGTCAGCGCGCCCCGCAGGGCCTCGTCGTACAGGACGCAGAGTTCCTGATCGGCAACAACCACTTGGGCCTTCATGCCGTGCGGATCGATCGCCTTATAGAAGTGGTCAATGATGTCGGAGGCGACGGCGCGGATTCGCTCAGGGTTGTGGAAAATCGCGCGTGCGTTTGCAACGCGGCGTGAGAAGGACTCTTTTTGTGCGTCGGTGAGTTCCTCCTCCTCGGCGAGGATGTCGAACGCGACGTCCAACTCGGCCTTGGCGACGTCGAACCGCACCGGCCGCGGAATCACCCGCATGGGAACGGTGGTGCCGTCGGCGATAGACCTGTCCGAGTCGTACGTGTCCAGCGCCCAACCGGGATCCCGTTCGTCACCGAACAATTGGTATGTATTCCGGTCGAGGTCCGCGACAGGTGTGCCGGTGAACCCGTACCGGTGAGCGTTCGGGAGTGCCGCGCGCATGTCGGTGCCGAGCGCGCCTTCCTGAGTGCGATGGGCCTCATCAACGAGCAGGACGATGTTCTCCTGCTCCGACAGGAGGCCTGCACCCTTGAACTTGTGCACGGTGGTGGCAATGATGCCCCGCTCATCGCCACGCAGTGCGGACTGCAGCGCCGCAGTGCTCGCCGCTTTCACCGGGGCAGGAACGCCTGCGGATGCGAATTGGGAGAACGTCTGCGTGACAAGCTGGGTGCGGTCAGCGACCGCCACAATCGTCGGATTGTGCATGCGCGGGTCGAAGTACAGGCGCGTCGCTACCCACGACATCGTGAGCGTCTTCCCGGACCCCTGCGTATGGTAGATCAGCCCACGGCTTCGCGGCTCACTGGTCGCGCGGGCGACGATCTTCTCCACCGACTCGTACTGGAAATAACGCGGCAGCAGCTTGATTGTTCGAACGGCGCCGTCGTCAGACTGCCGGTCGTACATCGCGTAGTGCTCGATCAGGTTCAGCACGACCGCCGGCGACAGAAGTCCGGTGACCGACATCTTCACCCGTTCCCAGCCCTCTATGGTTGCTGGCACGGCACGTGTTCCCCAACGCTGCCAGTGGTCCAAAGGCGTGCGAACACCGGCGTACCGGAAGTCCTTGCCCTCGGTGGCGAACGACAGCAGGTTCGATGTGAAGAACGCGGGCTGGTGCTCCTCGTACGCCGTATAGATGTCCTTCGCACCGTCCTTCCACGACTTCGCGACAGACACGGGCGTCTTCGTCTCGCCCACCACGACAGGCATGCCATTGATCCAGAGGACGACGTCGAACCGGCCGCCCTGGTACGACACTTCGTCAGAAACGAGAAGGGTGTTCTGCTCGGGATGCTCGAAGTCGAGCAGACGGAACGGCTCGTCGTGGTTGGTGTCCGGCATGAGGACCGTCCCCCCACCGCGCAGCAGCTTCGTGAACTCCTCGTTGGCTACCATGAGCCCCTCGGATGCCCCCGACAGTGCAACCTGACGCACCTTTGAGAGCACTGCGTCAGTACGTCCAACTAAGGCCGGATTCAGCCGTTCGATCGCATCCCTCAGGTCCGCTTCGATGAAAACCTGCTTTGTTGATCGCGGCAGGTCCTTCCCTGCTACGTATGTCCAGCCGCCCTCGACAAGTAGCTGCACAAGCGCGGCCTGCACTGTGCCCTTCTCTGTGTACCCGCTCATGCTGTCTCCAAGAATTCGTCATACGATGCCGGGATCTCATGTTCCCCCGAAAGCAGTGCCGACAGCAGGTTCGAACGCAGGGAGCCAAGGGCGTCGGCCGTAGTGCGGGCCGAGACCCGCGCCTGATCCATCGAATCGAGGACACTGGCGATCCGCGTCTGGTCTTCGACTCGGACTGCGGGCACCTGGATTGACATCAACTCTGTCTTGTTGATTTTGGGCATTTTCGTTCTCCCCGACCGTGCGACTGCCTCCCTGGTAAATGGTCGCGATACCAGCAAATGGCGCAGGAAACTCACGTCGCCTTCGGATTTCGGAAGGACGGGATATGCGTCCGCGCTGCAAAGCCCCCTCCAGGAGGGGATCGTCACCTTCCTTAGATTTGGCCGGATCTTCGAGTACACAATAGTCCCAGCTTCATGCAGAAACTTACCGCTCGTGACCCCGTCTTCTGCAGCACTGACCACCCCCAGAAGGTCCCCTGTGCATGACTCGATCCGCTCCGTACCGATATGCGGGAGACAACTGTGAGAGGCCGAGGAGGGGTCAACCAGATGTCCGGCAATGGTCGCAACCTCGCCGAGGTGGATCCTGTCGGCAGTGCCGTGCCAGATGAAGAGGTCTCGAGTCCGCTCAAGCGCTGCAAACGACGCTACTGCTTCCATCTCAGCCGCTTCGATCGCATGGTGCACGGCCGCGATCAGGTCCACGATTCGCTGCTGCTCGTTGAGTGAAGGGAGAACTATGGAGATAGTACTGAAAGCTTTCCACGAAAGGCTTCGCCGACGGTTGATGGAGCCCTGGGAACTGTCCGCGTATGCCGCGAGCATCTCCTTGGAACGCAGAAGGTACTCAAGGTATCGAGGATCATCGCGACGAGATGACCAGCTCATGACCGTGTACATCGGACTCACGACGCCATCGACGCCCGTGTTGTTGCGGGCAATCGAGCCTTCGTCGATGTGGATGGTGGAGTACACCCACGCATCAGCGGAGAGCGTCTTGTAGTTGGCGAGGTTGGCCGACGCTACCCTTTTGCCGAAGAATTCCTCTGCAGGCATCACGCCGTTGTGTTTGGAGATCGAGAACACTGGAGGCTCAGCATCATGCTCGCCGAGGCGGGTCTTGCTTGGTTCGAACAACTCCCCCAGCGTCACCTGTCGCCAGCCGTCACGCATCGAAGCCTGCTGCCTTGAGACGAAGGTCGAGGGCGGCTCGCGCGACGTCCATCGCTTCTTGCGCTTCGCGGAGTGCCGCGAGTGCCGCGTCGACATCAGCCTCGGCCTTCGTCTCGGTCTGGATGTACCGGCCGATGTTGAGGTCGAACCCGTTCTCTTGGATCTCGGCGTGGTCGACGAGGCGGAGGTTGAGTCCTCCCTCACCGTCGATGTCGACGCCGCGCTTGTATGCGGCGTCGATCGCTTTGACGTCCTCGTCGCTGAGAGTGTTCTGATTCTTGCCCGGCATGAACTTGGCGCGGGCGTCGATGAACAGCACCTTGCCGTCCCGCTCTTCAGGCTTGCTGGCCCGGAAGATGAGGAGACAGACGGGAATGCTGGTGGAGTAGAAAAGGTTGTTGGGGAGCCCGATGACGGCTTCGAGCCTATTCTTCTCCACGACCCACTGACGCATCTCGGCTTCGCGGCCGCCGCGGAATAGGACTCCGTGGGGCATGATGACCCCAACGCGTCCCGTGCCGTCCTTCATGACGGAGAGCATGTGCTGAATCCAGGCCCAGTCGCCGTTCTTCGCTGGAGGGACGATACCGCCGAGCGCACGCTTGAAATGGTCCTTCGCCCACTTGTCTGACGGCCAGCTGTCGAGACTGAAGGGCGGGTTGGCGATGACAACGTCAAACTTCCGCAGCTTTCCAGCCGCGTCGAGGAGCTTTGGCTCACGAAAGGTGTCGCCGCGCTTGATCTCGAAGTCTTCCAGCCCATGCAAGTACAGGTTCATGCGTGCGATCCCCGCAGTAGTGAGGTTCTGCTCTTGCCCATACAGGAAAAGGGACCGCGGGTTGCCGCCAGCCTCCTTCACTGCCTCGACGGTTTCAACGAGCATTCCTGCCGACCCACACGCGGGGTCACAGACTGAGTCTCCGGGCTGCGGGTCAAGGATCTTGACCAGCAGGCGAACGACGTGACGGGGTGTGAAGAACTCACCCGCCTTCTTGCCGGACGCCTCAGCGAACTCCCGCAGGAGGTACTCGTAGGCAGACCCGAGCATGTCACCAGAGACGTGGGCGGGGTCGAGGGTGATCTTCGGGTTGTGGAACACCTTCAGTAGGGACCGGAGGGCGTTCTCGGGTATGCGTTCGGTATTCGCCCAGTTCACGTCACCGAAGACCCCTGCCAGTTTGCCGGGGTTGGCCTCCTGGATCGCGACGAGCGCCTTGTTGAGCGCCGCGCCAGTGTTCTTCGTGATCTCGTAGGTGTCATCCCAGTGGGAGTCGGCCGGGATCATGAACGTCTGGTAGTCCTCGTCCTCGAGCTCCTGGGACCAGTCGTCGCCGAGGTCGTCCATGGCCTGCTCGTGGTGGTAGTCGTAGACGTCGCTAATCCACTTGTAGAAAAACACCGGGAACACGTATGCCTTGAAATCACCTGGGTCGACGGGCCCACGCAACGCGTTCGCAGCGGCCCACAGCGCTTGTTCTAGTTCACGCTGGGTGAGGTGGTCAAGGTCGGTAGGCGCTATCGTCATCAGGTCTCCTCATCGCGTGCACGCTGTTGAGCCGTCCATTCAGATGCACTGTCCAACCGTATCGGGCGTCGAATAGTCCTAGACACCGTCCCAACCACGCAAAGAAGGGACAGGGAGGTGCCGATCTCTGCGACGGTTACGGGTGGCCTTAAGGCACCAGACGGAATCGCTCAAACGATGCGACCCGAGGAACTGGTGCAGAATGTCGCTTGGCTACTCGCCGAGCGAGTTCGGACCTAAGTGCACGGTATTCGCCACCCTGTGCTACCAAACCGTGATCTCGTTTTGCAGAGAGGTCCACTTTGTACCCCAGGGCGGGCGGTTGGCTGCGTCGGCAAGCTCGGCGGCCACCTGCTGGCAGACGAACTGCGTCACGCCCGCGACCGTCGGGCGGATCGCCTGATGGTCGGATGCCTGCTGGGAAGCATCAGCGAAGGAGACACTCCCAGTGGAACGGACGTGCGTCAGTGCGTTTCGTCGAGCAACAAAGTCCTCCCTGATCCAGTGGCGCGAAATATCATCGAACCGCCGCTGTGTGAGGTGGGGGCGTGCCTGGCGCACCAACGTGCCGATCGATGTGGCCAGATTGGGTGGCTCGAAAGGTCGTAACGACTCAGCAATGCCCGCGCCGCGCCAATGCGTCGCAGATCCGAGCATCTCCGGCCAAGGGGTCGGCCTCGGTAGCGCCGCGACATGCTCGACGAGGCCAAGGTATGCCTTTGCGATATCTACATCGGTTGGCAATACCGCCGGAACAACTGGAAGCTCGATGTCGTACTCCCCGACGACCTTCCCGAGCGTCCAGGCAACGACGATAACGGCGAACGGCTCAGGAACAACCCCGATCTCCGCACCCTGATCAGCCCCATAACGGGCTCGAATGCGCTCCCGTAACTCACTGCTGAAGTCGCTGCTCGGCTCCTTCAGCATTAGTGCCGCCAGAATCCAACTCGCAAGGTGTGCGTGCTCGGCTGTGATACACGTCATCGGTTCATACTCCGAGACGGATAGCCAATGCCTCCGATACAGAACGGACGCCTCATCAAGCCACTGCAAGTCCAAGCCGCCCCGGACCAAACGGTCCTCTAAGGTGTCAGCCCATGACTTCTTTTCCAGTAGGAAGGCGTAGAGCTCGGCATAGACGAGCGGCGACAGCGAGCAGGTCAAGTCCACAGCACTTGCTCCAGCCGATCCTCCAGCGGTGGTCCAACGGCGTCGAAGGCGTCAACGTCGACCGGGTCGTAGACATGCTCGGTGACGCTCAGCTCACGGACGTCGCCAAGATTGAGCCGCTGCGTGGTGCCCGTCAGACGAAGCGCACGCATTCCTCTGCCCGTCCGGCTGTTCAGGTAGCGAGCAAGACCAGGAGCGATTCCACTATCGAAGAGAGACAAGGCGTAGACACTGGAATCGACAACGAATCCTGACGGCGCGACAACCGCGTGTGCCGAATTCCCGTGGGCGGCCATCACGACGTCCGACTCCTCCGTGAGGAGCGCAGCACGGCTACTCTCGGGCGAACACCAGCGGCGAATCTTGCCACTCCGAAGCCACCCAGCATCTGCGACGGGAAGAAGGCCTGGGCTTGGCTCCGAACTCAAGGCATGAGTCGTGTCAGATCGTCCGCGCCGGTATTGCGCGACTAGGTCGGCGAGGGGGAACCCCTTATCCAGAAGCGCTGGGCGTGAGGTTGCCAAGGCGAAACGCCATTCAGCGTTACGAAGATCGGTAACCCGCCACCACGATGTCGGCGACTCTTCTTCATCGCCGCTGATCTGCGCGATGATGTCGTGGAGCACTTGCATTACTCGCTTCTTCTCTGGCGCGGCCCATGGGATCTGGAGCTCGAGAAGCGACACCCGCCTACCACGGAGCCCGGCCTGCGCGGTGGTTCCCATCGCCCGTAGCCGTTTACCCTCTGGGGAGTTGAGAACACCCCAGACCCAAGCCGTGTCGGCGCCTAACCGTAGCGCGGTGAACGAGCCCGAAACGAGCGAGCCCTGCATTACCTCGGTGACGAAGACGACCGGCTGGGAAGGCGATGGAGGGACAAGCAAGTCCCCGGATCGGAGGCCGTGCTCGGCAAGCCCAACCTGAAAGACATTGCCAAGGTATTTGTCCGTGCGACGCCGCACGCCACCCGTTCGTGGGTCCAACCCTCCGGGAATTATGACGAGCGCACCTTCAGTCGCAGTCGTCTTCGGGTAAATCACCGATGCAACCTCGCCAAGCGCTATCAACGGATAGTCAACCGGCCAGACGAATGCCTTGGCCGTAAGTCGGGAGATTGCCCAGTCGGGCTCCCCTGGAAGATGAACAATTGTCGGGCTAAACACCGTCAGATCCCTGCCGACGGCGCTTCGATGTGCGCGAGGGCTGCTTCCAAGGCGGCGCCGCCAGGAGCGAGCTGGGCTTCCCAGTCTGCTGCCAGTTGGGCGACAAACGTCCCGCCCGCGGGAGCATCGTCGATGACCATGATTACGGTAGAGATGCTTGCGAATGGCAGCAGGGCGCCCTCTAGTCCAATGAGTGCAGCGACCCGATAGTTGTCCGCGAGGAAGCGCCGGTAGGCCTCTCCGCGGGCCCGGAAGGTGAAGCTACTCGGTACCAGCACGACCGCCCGGCCGCCCGGGTTCAGGCTGCGAAGAATGGCGTCGACAATGGCGACGTCGCTATCCCTCGCGCTCTCTCCGTTCAAGAGCTCGGCTGCTCCTTCGGACTGGAGTCGGATCCCCAAGGGCGGCAAGCTCACGATAACGTCCGCCGTCGCGACCGGTCCCAACAGATCTCCGCCCATTTCGAATCTAACGGGCACGGGACTCGAGAGGGCGATAGCCTCGGCCGCGTTGAGCACGCTCGGGACAGACTCTCGGCCGCGAAGCGTGATGTGAGAGCCTTGCTGCACGGCCTCCTCGGCGACCGCCCAGAGAAGCGTGCCGAGGCCGGCAAACGGATCCACGACGGTACCCGCAAGCTTCTGTCGAGCGAAGGCGGCCATTGCACTAACGAGCACAGGGTTAGGTGTGTAGATAGGTTCCCAACGGCTACGTTCAATCGCTGCGGCGACGATGCGGCGCCCAGCGTGGAACATGGCCTGAGGCGCGACTTGGGCGTACTCACCCGGCGCGAGCTCGACACCGTGCCCGGTCGCCGAACGGACTAGGTCGGCCGCCTTATCGAGGATGGAAGCGTCGGTACCCCGGCGAGGGTCCACCCCGTGCCACAGCGCGGACGTGAGTAAGGACGTCACGAGTCCGGCATCCGCCAACAGGCCTGCAACGCCGAAGCGCGGAGATTGTGGCGCATCAGCGCGCACTACTGAACGCAACCCGTCGTCCGCACGGAACCACTCATCGTCGATGACCACGTAGTGATCGACCGTCCCGAGGAGGTCGCGATATCGAGCCAGTTGAGGGAGGGCGAGCTGGGGCGGCTTGTTTGAACCCTGCTTCACCTCGACAATGACCCAAGGGACGAGCTCACCATCCGCGTTCGCAGCCCAGCCCAGAAAGTCGGGGCAGTGGTTGCGCAGCTCAGGGAGCCGCGGCTCCACCTGGACAAACGCGTATCCCGCATCCTCCAGCATTCGCTGTACTTGCATTTCCATCTGACTCACCTCCACGTTTCTGGGCAACTGAGCAACTTATCATGCTTCAGCCACATTGAGCGAACATTGCCACCGAGCACTTCCTGACACCGCCGCTTCGGCATCAGTGTTGCGCCCGACACCCACTAGGCCTCCTGAGGGGAAGTACCCAGCCGGTAGCGGGGAACCCACCTGAACTGGGATGTGTCGGCATCGGAGGGACATGACAGGCTATCAATCGGGCCCCGACCTCATCTCACCTGCACGTGTGCCCTTCTGCAAAGCAGAAAGGGGCGGGTATGGGCACATTGTGGAACGAACCCGTGACGAAAGGACCCAATGGCATATTGGTGGGCGAGCCAGGGCAGGAACTACGAAACGGCAATCGTGCAAGGTACTCTGTGGACCTCGCCGTGGCCTGACGGCACCTTGAGGCAGGATCGCACCCGCATCAAGGCGATCCGTAATGGTGATCTCGTTTTTCATTATGCCCACGGATTTGGCCGCGCTGTCAGTCGTGTCATAGCGGAGTGGGTACCGGCGTCGAGGCCGACGGGGTATCCGAAGCGCACATCACTCGACCTCGACGCCGGGTGGTTGGTGCGAGTCGAACCGATCGCGACAGATCTCGCTCTTGACTGGCACGAGCTACCCGAGCTTCTTGCCGTCGGCGCTCCAGGTCCGATGGACCGGAATGGTGTCCCACAGGAGAAGTATCTCAGCGTCATCACGGGCGAGGAGGGGCAGCGTCTTCTAGAGCGACTCGGAATATCTGTCGAACTCGGCTCGACAAATCCCCGAGCGCCAGCGTCAGTCGATGCGATGTGGGAACGCGGAGAGACGGATGCGACGACCATAGGGCGACGGCGACGTGAGCAAGGTCGGCTCCGGGCGTATCTTCTGGACGGCCGCAATTCGGCGAATTGCGATATCTGCGGTCACCAGCTGCCTGCGTCTCTCCTTGTTGCCGCCCACATCAAGCCCCGCGCAGTGTCAGATGAAGAACACCGCAAAGACTTCGCTTCGATCGCAATGCTCGCGTGCGCGCTCGGCTGTGATGAGCTGTTCGAACTCGGCTACGTCATCGTCGATGAGTATGGAGTCGTGAAGCCTGGCCGCAATGCAGAAACCGATGCCTTACAGTCGGTCGTCGATCGGCTCGTGGGCGGGAAATGCACGGCACATAACTCAAAAACCGCGGACGATTTTGCCGACCGCCTCAAGCTCGTGATGGCGTAGGAGTGACCGAGCTCTCTTGCCGGGCAATGACCGTGGTGACTCAGTAACGAGATCGAGCGATCCCTAGCCGGTGGCAACTCGCGGGCGATCGCGGCCGGCGTCGCAGACCCTGCCAACGAGCCGACACCGAAAGAAGGATTCGTTCCCATGACAGTTGATCGCGGCGGGCACGAACGCCTGGGAGGCGTGTGGCCCCGCCTTGCATGTCGTACACACGCCTGGAGTGACCAGACCTTCAGCATGGGCATGCGGGAACAACGGCGCGTGCCCCCAAGCTGCGTCCTTGTAGGCTTCGCCATCGGAACACCGGCCGCAGCATGTATGACCGACCTCCCTCGTGAGGTCGGGGTGGGAGTGCTTAAGACAGCCGTTGTGCTGGCAAGTCCAAGGTCCAGTACGTGTCATCGCAGTCTCCAGCGGGTGCAGCCGGTTGCTTCAAGTAGCCACACTCATTCGAATTGACGTTGCGATGAGGCGTTGGCAGGCAGCTGGCGCCACAGTCAGGCTTTCCCGTTGAGAATCGCGCCTGCAAGACGGTTGCCGACCGAGACGCTGCGGCAGTCCTACCTGTCCGCTGCTGGCAGGCGTCCATCATGGTGTACCCAAATGGACATGCCGAGAGTCCCCGAAAATCGCGTCAATCAGGGTCGGCGTCCGATATCTTTGGACAGAAGCGACGGGGGATCTTAAACATGGCTGGACACAAAGGGCAGGTGGTTGGCTACGTGCGCGTCAGCGCCGTCGACCAGAACGAAGCACGGCAGGTCGAAGCGCTCGGCCCGGTCGACAAGATGTTCGCCGAGAAAGTCTCGGGCAAGAACGCCCACGACCGAGGGCAGCTCCAGGAGATGCTCGCCTATGTGCGTGATGGCGACAAGGTACGGGTGAAGTCACCGGACCGTCTGGCCCGTTCGACGACTGATCTTCTCGCGCTGGTCGAACAACTCAAAGGGAAGGGCGTCACGCTGGAGTTCGTCGACAACCCCGCCTTGAATTCGGACACCCCTCAAGGCGAATTCATGCTCACGGTTCTTGCCGCCATCGCTCAGCTGGAGCGCAAGACCATCCGCGAGCGGCAGGCAGAGGGCATCGCCATCGCTAAGCGGGACGGAAAGTACGAGAAGGCTCCGAAGCTCGCACTAGACCAAATCGCAGAGGCACGCGAGCGGATCGACGCTGGAGTACCGAAAGCGTTGGTGGCCCGCGACCTCGGAATGTCGCGCCAGACGCTCTACGCCGCACTGACCGGCTCAGGAAAATACGCTGCGCTGGCGTAGAATCTAGAGCAGTGTTGCCCACGGACTAGGGCGAGCACCTCTGCCGGAGTCTGGCGGCAACTGCCAGGCACGGAGACGTTCCCAGCCGACGTGCGTTCGAGTGGGCGAGGCTCGAGCGCGGCCCATCTCGCTTTCCGCGCCCGTACACAACTCATGCGCACCGAGATTGGCACTCACCATCGTCTCGTACGGGGAACCCCTGCGAGACACTTCCGCCAGGGGCCTGCTCCGAGTACCTCGTCGATCTCACCACGGTGCAACTATTCCCTCGCATGTATGGTCGTCCATATGACGACCGACACCACGAGCCCCGCTGACGTAGTGCCCGTCAGCGTCAAGACCGAGTATTTGCCCGACGACGCGATCTCCGTTCTAGGCGATCGAGACGCTACGCCAAGCGTCGTACTGAGGGCGATCGTCGGAACCATTATTCAGACTGCGCCAGATGCGCTCATCGTCATTACCGGCGACTTTATTCAGTCGGTACAGGACAACTTCGACGCTCGAGGCGTCAAGGTCACCTACGGGACGAAACGAGGAGCCAACTTTGTGAGCGCGAAGACCATGCGAAACGCAGAGGGCGGGGCGACCATCTATCTTCCCCTCGGATTGGTTTTCGGAAGTGACGACGAGTCGCAGGAACAACTCACCTGGCGCGTGTCTTACGTTCTTGGAATGGCGGCGCATGAAGCCGTGCACGCACTGAATCACAATCAAGCCGAGGATAGCGAGGCGGTCTTCAATGAGATGCAAATCACGACCGCTTCGGAGGTCTACTACGCGACCGAAGCGGGAACAATCGTGGAGGAATATCGAGCCCAGGTCAGCGCGGAACTCGCGTTCCCCTACCCAGGATCCTTCATTGAAAATCTCTGCGATGATGCCGATCATTTTGGAGGCGCAGTTGACGAGGCGAGACGATTCGTCCCGTCCGACGTGCCGGCAGCGGCCGCGATCCAGGGCGCGGCAGGCACCAATCTATGGAAGGCGATGGCACTCGCCGCAGCTGAGTCCAGAGTCCGCGGCGGAGACCTGCCTGTATCAGTGGCGGAGAATACGCTCTGGCGGCTGTACGCCGCGCCGCTTTGGGAGGCATGGGTTGCCGTTCTGGCTCAGCTTCCCCCGGGGAATGAACGGGCCGGCCTGGACCGGTTGACTGCCGTCACACGGCAACTGATGGAGCTGTTGGCCGCGTCAGAACGCCTCGCCGGGGTACAACGCAGCTGGGATGACGGCGGCGGCGCATATATGCATTGGGTGACGCCTGCCGGGAATCCCCGAACCTGAAACTGAGGCTCCTAAATGTCACAAGGAACCCTAAACGAAGCGCTCTCCGAGAGAGCGTGCCGCCGTCTGGCAGCATGTGCCCATGTCTAACTTTGCGTTTTCCGAGTCCAAGCAATTCGTCGGAACTGACCTCGTTGATCTCTATGCAAACGTGGGGTGGTCGGCGTACGCGAACGACCCGGATTCCCTTGTGCGCGCTGTGGAGCAGTCGTCCTACGTCGTGTCCGACAGGGACTCGAGCGGAGGGTTGGTGGGCTTGGCCCGAGCCATCTCCGACGACGTTTCCATTTGTTATCTCCAGGACATTCTTGTGAGCTCCGATCACCAACGATCGGGGATCGGCAGGGTCTTGGTGGAACGAGTCTTGGAGCGGTATGTCCACGTGCGACAGAAGGTGCTCCTCACTGACGACGAGCCAGGCCAGCGCGCTTTCTACGAATCGATCGGATTCATCGAGGGGCACGACTTCGGTCCGACGCCCCTGCGCGCTTTCGTTCAAATCGGGAGCGAATAGCCTCAGCACGTCGTATCTTTACGCGGTCGGGACTTTGCCTCGCCAGCTCATAATGGCAGCATTATCGGCGTCGCTGAGCCCAGCCGATGCGAGGAGCGCTCCTAATTCGAGGCCGGCGAGAGCTGCGCGAAATGCACCTTCTGTCGTCGTGCCGTGTGTCTGACAGAGCTCTTCAATCTTGGGTTCAGCGTTGTTCCGATTCGTTGTCGCCGCCCGCAGATCCGCCAGCCGGACGGTTTCGAGATAGTCGTCGACGATCGCGTCCGGTTCCGCATCAATAGCAGCAAGGAGCAGCATTGCGATGAGTCCCGTTCGGTCTCTTCCGCCCATGCAATGAAAGAGAACCCCTCCCGTTGGCGCGCTGGCGAGGGCAGACAGAACCACGCCACTGCGCTCGGGCATCGCGTCGAGGTGAGGCAGGAAGTAGAATGCCGTTCCGACGAGCCCGTTGCTCCAGAAGTCCTTCCAGAAGTCGGCATTGTCGAGACCGTCCAGATCGACGTTGATAGTGGTCAGCCAGTCGGGTCGCGGCTGGGTGTCTTGCGCCCGTTCTCCTGCCTGGCGGAGGTCGACGATGGTGCGGGTGCCGGCCTCGTGCATCTGATCCCACCCCGTCGGGGTGACCCAGTCGACGTTCTCGGAACGGAAGAAGACGCCCCGGGGAGTCAGCGTTCCATTCTTTCGACGCAGACCACCGAGATCGCGTGCGTTGACCAATCCTTCAACACTCAAAGTTCGGCTTTCAAGGCTCGACTCGTTGACCATCGGCCCAGCATAAGTGCAGTCATTGCTGCTTGTCCGGACGCGTCATGTCAGGAACCCTTCACTCGGCAGGTACGTACCGAAGCCTGTCCGCATTGAAGCGCAGCGTTTGGAATACTCGAAGGATGGTCGACGTCACCCTCACCCTGTCCTCTGGTTTGGCAATTCTCCGGCGCGCTAAGCGAGAAGACTTGTCGGCGGTCATTGGACTGCTCGCCGATGACTCGATCAGCGCCTCCCGAGGTGACACTGGTCGATCGGAGGACCTTCCCGCCTACGAGCGTGCGTTCGCCGCTATCGACGCAGATTCAGCACAGCAACTGCTCGTCGCGACTTCGATTCAGGGCGAGGTGATTGCCACGATGCAGCTCACCGTCATTCCGGGACTCGCTCGAGTCGGGTCCTCCCGTTTGCAGATCGAGGCTGTCCGGGTCCGGTCTGATCAGAGGAGCCGCGGAATTGGTGGGGCAATGATTCGTTGGGCTGTGGACAATGCACCGACATTCGGTGCCCAGATCGTTCAGCTCACCTCTGACGCCGCACGCGTGGATGCACATCGAATCTATGAACGCCTTGGCTTCACGGCGTCGCACGTCGGGTTCAAGTACGCCGTGCAGGGGATGCGCTGATACACGGGTCAAGTCCGAGTCACCAAACCGTTACCGCGTCATGCAGCCATCAGGTGAAACGTCGCTACGTCCACGACATCATGGCCTTCGAGGTCCGGGTAGTGCGTGCGCAACGCTCGGCGCAGAGCGTCCGCGTCGGGGAGGTCTTCTTGGCGGGCGTCGTCGTTAGTCAGGTGATCAAAGCGGCGTGATTCGACGCTCTCGATCTGGGCGGTGAGGCGCCGAATGGTGTCTCCGTCGTCGAACACAAGCACTGCCGGTCCTGCCTGGATGGGATCGTGGTGGCGGATCGTGACTGTCTTCTGACCCGAAGCGATGCTGTCGTAGTAGCGAGGGTTGAAGTAGACGATCCTGGAGCCCGATGCGGGCTCCGGTGCCGAGTAGCTGCGGGGTAGTAGATCGCGTATGGGTTCCGCTGTCACGTCGCCACCGGGGAGGGGCAGGATGACTGCCACATCGGGGTGCAGGTCGAGCAAGACCTGTCGGCACCGACCGCACGGAGCGAGCACACCACGGTCACGGTCACCGACCGCGACGATGGTGACCAGGGGGCCGGCGAGGGCCTGCGCGGCGGCTGCAATGACGACGAGTTCGGCGCATGGCCCACCCGTGAAATGAAAGACATTCACTCCCGTGTGGACATTGCCCTGGGTATCCATGGCCGCCGAGGCGACCGTGTGCGTGTCATTGTCTGGCAGTGATCGCACTATCGCCTCGGCGGCAGCCACGAGACGACGTTCGTTGTTTTCCAGCACGGGCCCAGTCTCGCATCGACACCGGCCCCGACTCGCTCTGCGGACTCAAACGAGTTTCCGAATTGGGAACCTTGACGGACACACATTTGGCCGCCAGGTGCTCGCGTGTTGGCGATCCGTTCGCCAGGCATGCGCCCACATCCCTGCGAGGTGAGTAGGTGTGACACGGGATCTCAAAGGCGCGAAGGTGAAGAACTGTCGCAGTGTCATTCTCTCAAACGGCTCCCGTGGGGTGCCCAAGTGCGCCATCGGTGGTTGAGTGCAGAGCTCATGATTGAGCTTTCGGGAACGGTGAAGTGCCAGCGTTCGATCGGCGGCATTGAACGGGGCCGAGCGGTGTCCGCTGCGCGAAAGCGTTGCAGTGTCGCGCGCGCGGGCTCGCGGCGCCGCCGTTATTCACTGGTTTCTGCGTTGCGCTCGGCGCGGTCCGCCTGCCTGCGCTTGTGCCGCTTCACGCCTTTATAGATCAGCACGCCGCCGACAACGACGACCACCGTCACAGCTACGCCGATGAGCGCCTTTTGACCGTTAGTGAGCCCCTCCTCAGCACCACGCTCGGATGTATCCTCGTCGAGCTTGCCGGCCTTCTCAGCCATGACGCCCGCCCAATACTGCTCGGCCTCGAGTTTGTCCGCCGCTCGCTTTGCTGCCTTCGCAGCTTTCAGGGCGGCGGACTCCTCGGCGATCCTCTCCGGCGTCGCACCGAGCTCGCCAATGACACTTTCGTCCCAGCTGCTCCATGCCCAGTTGCGGTGGGCCCAGCCGCCGTAGCCGTTCCCTTTTTCAACCGCGGCGCCGAACGCCGCGCCCTTGTCCGTGATGCCGTACGCACCCGGTTCGCCGAAGGTAAGCCCATTCTCGAGCAGCAGGCGATTGACCACCTCGGCCGATGCGCCAATCCGGTGACCGATTTCGGATGCCGTAAGCCCCATATGTGCACCCTCCCCAGGCCGCTGTTAGAAATACATCATAGGGGCTGGCCATCTACAGGCGGCGCACTTCGGATCGGTCATCGGACATGCGCTGACGGAAGGCCTGCTTGAGGCGGCTGAGCGAAGCTGACAGCGTTATGTCACGCCTCGCGGGCGGGTATGCGCTGCCAGCCAGGTGGGATAGTACGCGTGTTGCTTCCTGGCGTCCATGCGCGCACCTGGGAGCGAACGAGAGCTCCCGGATTCGAGGCGCTCCACCCCATCTCCTTATAGACGTCCTTTCCGGTATTCTCGACCCAGATCAGCGACTTCTGCTGGGCGCTAAGCCACTCTTGCAGCCAGCCAGTATCGATGAGCAACTCGTTCTGGCCGACATTGACGGAGTGACGGAGAACGGCGATGAGCCGGCCGGTCGCGTTAGTCCACCCGTTGCGCCCGTTCCAGTGGAGGTTACCCGGCGCGGGGCCGAAGAACTCCGGCGCGGGGGCGTCGAAAGAGATCGTCTTGAGGTTCCCAGGCGCGTATTCGCTCTCGCCAAGGAGCTCCCACACCGCCGGTCGCGTCGGGACGCTGAGTGGATCTGTCCACTCATGCTCTGTAACGTGCAGTGTCGCGCCGTGATGATGACCGAAGGGGTACTCGCCGACGTAACCGTCGTGGCTTCCTGGGAGCCGTGACATGTTGAGGCGGTTTATCAGATCGAGTCCCTCGAGCTCATCGAGGGCAACGGGAAGGTCTTGGGTGTCCACCAGATGGGTGTAGAGGTTGGTCCACACCTGATGCGTGCGCTTATTGGTGTCATCTGTGAGGTCCCAGCCGTAGGAGCCGGACAGGACGGTGAAGCTGTGTCCGTCGTTTTCGGCGGAAGTGACGTCGATGGAGGGCAGGTCCGAGTCATCGGCCACCCACTGAGCGTCAGTGCGCCCGGTCATCGCTTCCCAATCGTAAAAGGGCACCCAGGCCCGGGGGCCGTCGCCTGGGAGTTCGAACTCAGTCACCGTAGGGTCGAGCTGTCGAGCGATGGTAGTCGCAGGCCCGGAAATGGCGGGTGGCGGGGCCTCCCATGATCTTCGATTTTTCGGCGCGTGGTCGGACAGGTGCCCGATAAGACGGTTGAGCGCGATCCACTGATACTTCTTGCCGATGCGTTCGATCCACTTCGGCTTCCCGCGTCCGGGCCCGTACTTTCCTAGCACGTAGCGGTCGAAATTGGCGTGCAGGTGGGGCTGGTATCCGAGCCGAATGACCTCCGCCACCACCCATCGAGCGCCAGCTGCGACATCGACACCTGGCCGGCCGCTGAGTTCGTACGTGAGCTTGTAGATGAAGAAATCGTCGGCTGTGGTGGAGTGTACGAGCTTCGGGTAGTCGTTGTTGTCGTATGAGGTGATGTTGTTCTCAGCGGGCCAGTTCAACGGCCACGCGCTGTTGTAGGGAGGCCGGAAGCGGTCGGGCGCCGCTTCGGCGGACAGCGCTCCGCGGTCGTGTGCCGCTTCTAGGATGGAACGGGCGGCGTCGCGGATCGCGACGTTGGGGGTGAGGTCCGACGGGGAAGCGAAGAAAGTGGTCCAGACGATGCTGGCGGCAGCAGCCCAGTCCGGCACACTTCCCCTTGCTAGGAGCGCCGAGTAGGCGACTTCTAGCGCGCGTTCGACGACCCATTCGTCGTCGACACTGCAGAACCGTTCAATCATGGTTGCCGCCAGGCCAGGTTGACGAGCGAGGAGGCGGGCGGCGGCGATCGTGGCCGGTTCGCGAACGCGACGATCCGTGGCAGACGTCGTCCACAGCAGTGCGGTGACCCACAGTCGGGTTGTTTCCTCGCTAACTTGGTCGAGCGGCTTCTCACTTCCCCACCGGATCAGCCGGTCGACCGCTCCGCTCGTGTCGTGACTGGTGTGCAGCCATCCTGCGAGGAATTGATCTCGGGTCGCCATGCTGAGCCCGCTGAAGAACCTGTGAAGAAAGTCGGCGTTGAGTGGGTGGCCGGGTCGAGCTGCGAGCCTGAACAGCATCGTGAGCGCCGCGTCGAAAGTGTCCCGGTGGTGAAGAGCGTCGATGATGACCGAGCCCGTATCCGAGGTCATGGAAGATCCGGGTCGCCACCCAGCGCCGGCGATGACGGCAGCGTCGCGGGCGACCGAGTCGTTGATCTCGGGAGTGAAGGCGGTCAGCTCGATGCCGAAGCGTTCGGCGACGACGACCGAGGTGGCTTCGAGGATTCCGAGGTCGACGGTCGCGCCCAGCCCGATGAGCTTACCGAGGCGACCGGCGAGCTGAGCGCGGACGTCTTCCGCATTATTCGCGGCGGCTAGTGCGTCGGAGACGATGAGATGATGGCCGATGCGTTCGAAGCTGATCGCGATGATGTCGGTGCCGTAGGGGCTGCCGCCCGGCAATGCGTCTTCTTCGACGAGACCTTGCGCGATGAGACCATCGAGCAACGACTTCTCGGCGCTGATGTCCGACCAGATCGGGTTCAGAATGGCCTGCGCGACGGAGCGGGTGAGCGCCTTCCCGCCCTGATCGGCGATAGCGCCAGCGAGGGCGTGCATTGCGCGGTGGACAACGTGATCGGACGGGGACGCATCGATGCGGTCGCTGACGACCGAGTTCGCGGTGTCGAGGACCATTTTGGTGAGCTCGCCCAAGCCCATGTTGGCCTGGTCAAGCGATAGGCGGCCATCGGACTGCAGGGCTTCGCAGACCAAGCGGAGATACAGCGGGTTGTCGAACTCGCCGTGGATAGGCGGCGAGGTCGGAGGCTCGAGTTCGTAGAACGCGGCGTACTCGCTGACCGCTTCGAATTCGACACCCTCGAACCCGGTGTGATCGAACTTGGCAATGGTCGCGCCGGGCGGGAGGACCTGATTGACGTAGTGCGTTCGGGCGGTCAATAGCAGCCGCACGTGCGGGTATCTTGTGACGACGGCGACGAGGCGGTCGAGATTGTCACGCCATACCGACCGGGGACGGGTGTCGTTGAGGGCGTCGATGACGATGAGTGCAGGAGCGCCCGCGGCAAGGGCACTCTGATTCAGAAGGGCGATGGTCTCGTCACTGGTCAGGTCGGACGGCATCTGAAGGACGTCGCGGAGGTTGGCGAGCGGGTCGTGATCGTTGAACCAGCGGCCGTGCAGCACGACGCTGGGCCGACCTTTCCGAAGACGTTGGACAGCGGCGTCGATGGCGAGATAGGTCTTGCCTATGCCTGCTGGTCCGGTCATCAGCGCGACCTGAGTGCTGGCGAGCATTC
Source organism: Cryobacterium sp. TMT2-17-1 (assembly GCF_004402765.1). Classification (NCBI taxonomy): domain Bacteria; kingdom Bacillati; phylum Actinomycetota; class Actinomycetes; order Micrococcales; family Microbacteriaceae; genus Cryobacterium; species Cryobacterium sp. TMT2-17-1. The sequence goes on along the minus strand of NZ_SOGC01000028.1, from coordinate 9,856 downwards.
CGACGGGGCTGATGAGGAGCTCGATGGCGTCTGAAATCTTCTCGTCCAGTTCACGGAGAGCGTCGACGGCCGCGGCCGGGAATTGGACCATGTATTCGCTTTGGAATTGCCTCCAGCCTTGGCTGTCCCAGTTCTCATGCTTTGCGTTCATCTGGTCGACTTCGAGCGCCGCCTGCTCTCTGACCACAGCTGAGGCTGCCTCCAGCGCCTCGCCGAGGTTGTGGAACTTAACGCTGGCGCGGGCGCTTTCCCAAGCGTTGAGGGCGTCGATGACGGCGTCAGTCGCGTTACGGGCGGCATCCAGATTGGCCGCCAGCGCTTTCGCATGGTTCAGGCGCCGTGTCGCCTCAGTGATCTCGTCCGCCTGGCCTCGGACGACCTGCCACCACTCATCGTCCGAGCAGAGCGCGGCGATGCTACGAGCGGCAGGAACGTCAACGTTTAGCTCCGGGGTGTATCGAGGTCTGGCAGCCTCTATCGCCTCCTGCAATCGGTCGTTCCACCACTGAGGGGAGAGCACATCGGCGTCGAACCAGTACCGCCTTTGCGCGCCGGAAGCGTCCAGCCGGGTCAGACGGGTGGCCGTATTCGTTGCCCATTCAAGCTCAAAAGTGACGTTCATGCCGCGCTCGGCCGCCATCGTTTGCCAGCCTTGTTGCCACCCACCGGGGTCGTTAATCTTTTCCAGCAGAGACTTCCCGTTGCCGCCGGTGGGCCCGGTGGGATCGGTAGGAATCACGATGGTGTATTCAGTGAGATTCGAGTGCTGAGCGAGGGCGGCTTTGACGGAATTGTCGAGCTGCGACTTATCGACCGCGGCGTGGGTGGTCCAGTACTTCGCCTGCCAACCGTGCTCGGCGCCGTCAGGAAGGGTCCAGTAGCACTCAACGCCTCCATCGCCTCCGGCTCCGTGCAGGGAAACAAATCTTGCTCCAGCAGCTGGGGATTCTTGCGCGACCTGCTCGCAGATGAATTGTTCGTATCCGTCGCGCTGGCCGCCGGCGCCGACTGACCGGATGCGGTTGAAGTCGATGTCCGGAATGTTCACTTGAGCCCCTTGCTATGCTGACCTGCCGATTTCAACTGCAACCCCTATTTTCGTCGTCTCGCGGCAGCACACGCCGGAATCGATCGATTTCCGCTCCTCCCGTCGAACTGTTCCGCGCGGATCTGGTGCTCTGCGAGATAGTTCGATCACTACCGACCAATTCTCCCGCGAGAATCCCGCACGGGGATCCATTCGCGCACGATGGGTGCCGAGTCCGTGGGGGCGACGCTGTACGAGGGCTTCCAATCCGCCGCATTGAAGTTGGAAGCGTCGAAGAGGCTCAGCAACTCGTCTGTTGTGTTGGGGACTACGTATCTGCCGCACATGCAGTTGAAACTAGCTCTCCCCCGGCCTCGTCAGCAACGGGATCGTCCCGTCATCTTCTGAGCGCCATCAGGGAGAGGGTCGTCAAGCGAGGCGAACTATGCGGCACTCTGGGCAGCACCAGTAGGGGCCCTCATCGGCGCCCTCGATCACCATGGGCACCAGGCATCGTTCGCAGTTCGGCACGCCCAGGTCGTCGTCCATGTCGGCCACACTACGCGCGTACCCGAGCTTGGCCTCGAGATCCGCCAACAGTGCTCGGCACCCGGCCGCAGCCGCTTCCGCGGCCATCGTGACGGGCCATTTCGTGATTCGTTTTCCGTATTTCGTTCACGTATTGCGTTATAAGCGATACGATATTGCCATGAGCACTCCCGAAGTCACAGACGTGCGCACCTGCAGTTTCCCCGGCTGCGACGAGCCCGTGGACGCCGCGCCTGGCGTTGGTCGGCCTCCCGCCTATTGCACCGACCGCGCCCACAACCGGGCCGCCGCATGGCGAGCACGCCGCGCTGAACCCGGTCGGGTCGAGCGCACGGTCGAGGACGAGAAGTTCCCCATCGATGCCGCCCGTCAGCGCGCCAGCTTGCGGACGGCCCAGGTCACTGACATGGTCGAGCACCTGCAGCAGCAGCTCGTACTCCTCGTCGATGACCTGCAGACGATCGCGGATCCCGACGCCGCCGAAGCACAGATCGAAGCCGTCACCTCTGACGCGGCCGAGCAGGTCGCCACGGCGGCCGCCCGTGCCAACCGGGCCGAGACCGCTACCCGCAAGGCCGAGGCCGAGCGCTCCGAAGCCGACGCGGCAGCCGAGGAATCAGCTGCCTTGGTCGACGAGCTCCGCACGACCCTGGCCGCGCTCGAGCAGCGTGCCGCCACCCTCGAGAGCGACCTGGTCACTGCGGTCGAGGACAACGTACGGGCGACCGCCGAGATCACCGCCCTCACAGACACGGTGGCCGCTCTGACCATCGAGAACGCGGCCGCGACCGCACAGCTCACCGAAGCCCGGGAGCTCGCCACTGCGGCCACAACGGCCAAGGACGAGGCCCTGGCAGCCGCGCGCGACGCGATCGCGCAGGCCGCCGCCGCGATCGGACGCGCCGAGCGGGCCGAGACGGATGCTGCGAGCACCCGGGACCTGCTCGATCAGGCCCGGACGGAGCGCGAGAGCGCCCGGGCGGAAGCGCTCGTGCTGACCGGGCACCTGGCCACGGTCAGCAGCGAACGCGACAGTGCCACGGCCGAGGCAGCGAGGGAGCGTTCCTACGCCGAGCAGCGCGTCACTGACGTGCTCGCTGCCTACGAGCAGCAGATGGCCCTGCTGCGCGCTGAGTTGGAGCAGTTGCGCACAGGTGTGGGCGAGTAACGCACCAGCGCACCAGCGCAGAAGCACAGGCGCCACACCCCACATGGTGGACCGCGACCCCAATCCCACACGCAGCCCCTCTACAAAGCTCTTTGGGCAACTGCCATCCAGCGCGTCCGCACTGCCGCGATCTCGTTCGGTGGGCATCTCCCCTAGGGCTTCCCCTTACTGGGTGAGTCGTTGGCGGCCTGTCACGCATCGAGGTGACGGCTCAGCCACGCGAGTAGTCGCGTTCCCTGCTCAATGAACTGGGCGTTACTCATCGGTACGGGCATGGCTCTGAGCCCACCGAGAACGGCGGTCGCGGCCGGGATGAGTGCGATCCACCAGCGTGCTACCACGAGCACAGTCTGCGCATGGATTAGCGGGTGAGCTCCAGTCTGATTGCAGATCCAAGCATGTCCATCACGTCGTTTACTTGGTGACCGAACGCCGCCATTTTCCGGAATGAATGGTCTTCAAGTTCCTCGCCGCGAAGCTCTTCAAATTCCTTGGGCAGAAAGGTGTGTGCCGAGCAGGCGGCGGTGAACCTAGAAACTCCATCGCGAAGGTCGTCGCTTAGAACGCGACTCACCAAGCGATTGACGTTCACTCCATTGGAGTGCATCTCGTCGGACCAGTCGTTTGGCAGTTGGGTGTAATTCGACTCCCGCGCTTGCATGTGATCGAAGTGCATCGCCCGCCCCGTCAGTCGCGCCTCTAGCTGCACTGCATCCTGGAGCTCCAGCAGCGTATCCAGCTGAAACCGGTTCTTCCGCTCATTGGATGCCGCTGACTGCTCGCGGTCAGCTCTCGCCCTATCCTGCTCGGCTTGTCTCCGATCACGGCGACTTTCGTTGCGCCCTGCCAAGAAGTAGCCCCCGAGGGAGGCCATCAGTGTCGTTGCTGCAAGCAGCACTTGATTTCCAAAGGTTATGTCCACGTAGCACCCCAAGTCACGGCCATCAAACCCTTCCGCGCATGCTCAGCCAGACGCGACTTACCGCTCTTGATCGGAGAGGTCCTCGTGTTGGTCACGCTACCGTCTAATTCGATCGCCGGAAGACTGATGCGCTCGAGCACGGACTTCGTCGTCTGAATTCGTGACCAGGTGATCAGCGGTGCGAATGCCTGGCGGTCAGGATCGGCCCGCCTCTGGCAACCCCGGGCTCGGAATGGGTACGTCCAGCACGGCTTGGGCGGTGAAGGCACACGAACCGGTCGCTGGAGCAGGTCGATGCGGTCCGCGTAGTCCCAAGCCCATTGCAACCACTTGAGCGTTGATGTGCGCTTGTCGTCGTCTACGTCGGCAAGGGCTCTCTGCTCCACCTCCCCTGCACAGTCGCGGATGGCGGCGACCTCGCGCCACTTGGCCTTCAAAGAACTCGGAGTCACCCCCGCCTCGGAACTCGTCAACCTGCCGGGCGGCAGCGAGGTCCTCGTCGCCGGGGTCCGCCGCGCCACCCACACTCCCCCGATGCGAAGCGGCAAACGCGTCGTCTTCCTCTCCCTCGACGATGGCAGCGGGCCGGTCTCCAATGTGGTGTTCTTCCACGACGCGCAGGCTGCGATCGGGGCCCGTGTTCCGCACCCACTACGTCCTGATCCGCGGCCGCACCCGACGCACCGGCGCCCGCGGAGTGTCGGTGACCGGCGAGCAAATGTGGGACCTGCTGGACGTGGCAGGGAAAGTCCGGGCACGCCAGGCCGTGGAGCGGGAACAGGAACGGGTTGTAGTCGAGGTGGAGGCCGCGGACAACGTCATTCAGATGTGGAGGCGGAGGGCGTGAGTTGCTCGTTCACAATCCCCCACGTACTTCTCAGGCGATGGATGTGTTTGACGATCCGCGCCAACGCCGATCAGTACCCAGGTGAGCGGTCGCCTGAGGTGGTTGTTCGACCGAAGGAGGTGCAGCCGGCTGAGCGGCGGCAGGTGAGCTATTTTGGCTGGTGAGGCTGGTCGCATCAGAAAGACGGGAGACCAGCGTCGCCTCGGGTTCCTCTCACGACCACACCCAGCCAAGGCGTCGTCGGAGTTGCCGTCGGGCCACGGTGGGTGGCGACTTGAGGCCGGACTGATCCATACCGATGGGCATCGCGCAGAAGAGCCCCGCGAGGCGAAGCAACAGAGCTGATTGGTATTCAGAGAAACTCAGCGTGAATCCGTGAGCAGAAAGGTTACGGAGGTTCATACCAGGCGACAGGAGTGTCACTCGGAGTGCTCGATCCCAGTCGGGGTCCAGATCCCGTTTTGCGAGTGCGTCGACGTAGAAATCCATCGCAGGAAACCGGCCCGGGGATTCGCCACGCTGAGTTCGATAAAGGGGTTCGTCGAGCCTGAGGAGTAGTTCACGCGCAGCTCTTTCAATAAGTGGAATGGACAGGCGGGCCGAATCGGAAAACTTACCAGCCCAATGAAGCGCAACCGCCTCCTCGAAATGCTTGGCAAGCGGCGGATCAGCCGAGAAACTGTCCACCATCCAGTTCGCAATTCGATCAGCCCGCGGTGGGGAAAAACGGTCGCGAATATGCGCCAGTTCGAGCGCGAGAAGGATCGAAGAGATGTTGAGCGCGATTGTCTCAGTCCTAACAATCTCTTCCATCATGAAATCGGCGTTAGTGCGCTCCGGAAGACCATGCGAACCGTAGACCGTCCGAGTGACAAGTGCTCTTATAGAGCCCGAAGCGGCACGCTCGGCCGTCCTGACGTTCGCCTCATGATCTCCCGCCGGAGAACTTCCGGCGAGGAATACCATCAGCCCGTGTTCCCAGTTTCGTGCACGACAGTATCTCCGAAGATGTGCCCGAAAAAAATTCTTGGACATCGGCAGATTGAACCCCGCGGTCTTCCATCCCATCGAGTCATGGTCCACGGTCTGCATGATCAACACTGCAGCATCCTTCAGCTCGGGCAGACCGTAAGACTTTGCGAGGTCGGCTGCTGTTTGCGCGTATTGCATCTTCACCATCCCCCGCTCAGCAGAGTCGGCGAACGCCAAGTATTGCTTCACGTGCCAGCGCCTGCTGATTTCCAGCTCCGTGGCGTTCTCTGCGAGCCGCGCGATTGTCTTAGCAAGCTCGTCAACGAGGCTCATTGGCGAATCTCCGAGTGCAAAGAGCTGACTGCGTACCGACTCACGCTCGCCGGCTGCGAACACTCCATCCCGTGGGGGAACCGAAAGCGCGGCCAGGAGACTCAGCGCTGGGCCGATCGTCGCTATGTCGTTGCCGAAAGTCTCGCTCCAACGGTGCATTGCCACGCGCACGGGACCTTCATCCGCCATTCCACGAGAGCGAGCAATATTGTTAGCTCGCCCAAGTGAAAGCGCGGCCTGGTGAGCGGAAAAATCGCCAAACTCGACAGCCTTCAAGTACAGGCCGATCGTCGAGGCCGCGTGCTCAGGGGTCGTCTTCACCCGGGCGGTGAGGAGGACATCGGCAAGGTGAGCACAGATGCCTGGGTTCTCCAGGGTTGAACTCACCTCGGACCACAGAGTCCATGCGCTTGCCGGAGTTCCCGACATAGGCCGGGTGGCAGTGAAGGAAAGGCGAGATTCGACGAGTTCAACCTCACCAGCACTTTCGAATTTCTCTTGGAGCTCGTACGCAAAGATGAAGTCGACCTCCACCCGCAGCTCCTCATTCAAGTGTTTGTATTCCTCGTCGAGCCAGAGACGTTCCCAAACTTTCATAAGGTCATCCCCGGCGTCCGCAACTCTGTCGATGAGCGCGGCGACGACTTGGACATGGGACGGGGCGAACTCGTAGTCCACGAAGCCTCTTCTCGACCGCTGCGAAGCGGGGTGCGGGCGACGAGCGTTGGGCCGTCGCGTATCTAAACGCAATTTACCTTCTCATGCCGTTTGAATCGTTGGGAGCGGCAGGCAGGAGTTCAGAATCCGGATCGCACGGCGGGCACTGGCGAGGCCCCCGGGAATGGACACTTTCTCGACCCACGCGTGCAGCCATCCACCAGTGCGCGCTGGTTTGCCGTTCGGAGCCGCGCAACTTGACGGGCCTTGAAACAACGCGCGCGGCAACGGTGGCGAAGCTGTTCCGGATACCGTCAAACGCCCGATCTCGTCGCCAAGGCCGTACCGTCCAACCTGCAGCCTTCGTACCTGGCCGACAACAGCATTCACCTCGCGGCCCGAGGGTCCGTCACTGACAGGGCGGCTGGCACAATTCCGTGCTCCGGTTCGTGTGCCGCCGCCGCTGAGTCACCTTCGCTTACCGGACCCCTTCGCTCGCCCGCAGGGCGCCTGCCAGGCGTCGTGCGTACGGCTTGCACTCCTGCAGATTCACTTGGAACCTAGGCACCAAACCTTGATCAGTGTCGTCGCTGATGTAAACCATGTTCAGGCCGTCGTGCTCAGTGAGCCACATTCCGTCTTTCGGATGAGCGCTCGAGACGTCAAGGCATAAGGGCCGAACCTTGATCCCGTGGGGCGCCAGTTGACCGAAGAGATTGGCATCCATGAGCATCGGTGGATCGTCGCATGTCACGACCATGTGACCGGTGTCCCTGCCTCCATGTAGATGATCTTCGATCTCGATGGGGCCAGCCTCCACTACTCGCTCAGTCGCTCGCCGACCCATAACGATTTGGGTCCTTGATGCAGCGTGAGTCGCGAGCAGTGAAACAGGCCGTGCCGTGAGCTCGTATCCGAGCAACCTCCCGGTCTCTTGAAGGAGGGCCGCAGCACCAGCGCAGTCCTGGATCGTCCCATACAACTGCCCGATCTCCTCCACCGCGCGGCGGAGAAGGTCGATAGGGACTCGAGACTCGGTGATGGCGCTCACAGCGCGCTCCAGACTGCGTTCGCGCTTGTTCCGGCTGGCTTTGCCCAATTCGTTCCTATTCTGTAACTGCGGAGTCGAGCGCAGTGGGGGCGGTATGGTTCAGCGCTTGCAGGAGCTTCAAATCGAGCTGCTCCGGTGTCCAGGGATTCTCGGAACGCAGCAAGTTTCCCAGAAGCAGACGAAGCAGTAGTGCGGCGATGTCCTGAGCTGGGTACGGCACCTCTTCGATCCTGATCATGCTGGTCTTTCGGACTCGCCCGTGCACGATCTTCGACCGATGCTCATAGACCTTCTTGACCAGTCCATAGACGATCTGCGGCGGGTAGTCCGCCGTTAATGCCGCGGCAGCGCGTTGCGCCATCCGGTGCGTCATTTCCTCGCGATCATTATTGCTGAGCAGTAAGGCCTCCATGCCAATCGTGGCGTCGAGTGTCTTGTCCTCGTCGTCATCTCGCAGGACAGCGCGCATGGCTCTTCGCGCAGCTAGCTGCACGTTTGCAGGAGAACTCTCCAAAGCCGTGAACATCACAGGAATTTCGTCCAAGAGCGCCTGACTGACAGCGACCTTGTCTTCGTTCCATCCACCCGCGTCAAACTCGTCTGGGTAGCGGTGGTATTTCGCGATCTTCCAAATCGCCGGCAGATCGTGCTCCCACTCGTCGGCCCAGTCCACGGGCCTCACATAGGCCTGCGCGTACCCTGTGTCTCGTGCTGTCGCAATATGCAGACACTGAATCACCCGGTCTACCCTGTTTAGGTCGATCTCGTTGCGTCTGAAACGCCTGTCGAAGTAGTCCCGATTATCGAACTTGACGTTCCTGACTACTACTGCGTGCGTCGCCGCCGCGACGACGAGTGCAGATACGCGGTCTCCCGAAAGGATCGGCTCAGCACGTGCTCGTTGCATATCAGCGTCGATTGGCTCGATCCAGATGTCCTCCGTGATCTGAAATGTTTCGTTGGTTTCCAGAGCGGTTAGAGCAATAGGCACGATCAGGTCGCCAATTAGTTCGTCAGCGAATCGCGCCCTTTCTAGAGCGAGGTAGACCGATAGTAGGTCCTCGTCCGACTCAGCGCCCGTTGCTTCGGCCCGGGCTATGAGGTGCATCACAAATCGCACGTATTCGAATTTGACCTGCTCTATGCGTTTGACCGAGTCTTGCTCACCGCTCGCCAACAAGCTGATGCTCTGCTCGAATTTCACGTCGGACATCGCTATTTCGCTAACGACATTGCAGGCACTGATCAACTCGGGCACCTCGTCCAAAGCGATCTGGGCAAACGTCCCAACGCTGACACCAAACATGTAGCCCCAGTTGACCGGTGCCGACTTCGAAATCCCGATGTGCTCTCGGCGCGTGGCAGTCGACCAGCCGTGACTATTTGTCTCTGACGTGATTACGTCCCTGCGAGGTACATACTTTCCAGTCTTTAGATATTGGTGTGCTCGTGCCCGCGCAGCGTGCACAGCGGGCAGAGTCACCGACCAAAGGTCGGTTCTAAGAGGGGCGGTCACACGCTCATTCTCATCCACTTGATACCGGTTGCTGAACAGCGCTGGATTCGTCTCTCGTGCACAAGGCCCAGATCAAAGTCGCTATCCGCGAATTCCTCGATGCAGCGGTCCGAGCCCATGCCCGAGGGCGCGCCGTCAGGGAGAGGGTCGTCAAGCGAGTCGAACGATGCGGCACTCCGGGCAGCACCAGTAGGGGCCTTCATCTGTGCCCTCAATCGCCATGGGAACCAAGCAGCGTTCGCAGTTCGGCACACCCAGGTCGTCGTCCATGTCGGACACACTACGCGTGCACCAGCGCTTGGCCTCGAGATCCGCCAGCAGGGCGCGGCACTCGGTGGCCGCCGCGTCCGCGTTCGAGTGAACTAAGGGTACCCCCATCTCCCCGAAGGGCGATGAGGGTGCTATCCGTTCCATACCCAACCGCCCGAGGGTGCAACGGGTTGCTCCAGAGGATTTGGATCGGACACCATCGTGTTCAAACTCACGCTCGCTCACGACAGTGGCTGAGATTCAGGTATGAGCGCCGCCCGCCGACTCGTCACCGACAAGCCGGAGCATTGGGCGTTGGTCGACTTCACCCAGTAGATCACGCACCTGAGCAGGACCTATCTTGAGGATTTCGGCGAGAGCTGACACACCCGCGCCGGTGTCTGCGGCGAGCTCAGCGGCCTTGTTCAGTAGCGTAGGCACCTATAGACGGAGGCATGTTAACGCCGACTGAAAACAGGGCCACTTCTGCCAGGCGAGTTCTAGGGCGAATTCCAGCGGTCGTCGCAACACTGGTTGGTTAGCTGGATTCTAGTTCGTCGACGAG
>NZ_SOGC01000018.1:0-100998 GCF_004402765.1 Cryobacterium sp. TMT2-17-1 | reverse complement strand
GCCCTCATCGCCCTGGCCATGCTCAGCCTCGGCGGCCACAAACCAGTGCTCCCCGGCCGGGTTTAACCCACAGAAGCAGCAGGAGAGCCAAAATCTCCGTCGAATTGGTTCTACACCGGCTCAGGGGAACCGACGGGTCACTCCGGGGGGTCGTTCGCCTGCTCGGCGGCTGCGGCCAGTGCGGCGCGCTCGCTCTTCGAGAGCCGCGCGACGTAAGCGCGCTTGAGTTCGGCCCAGCGGGGCATCGAGACCTGGTTGGCAGGTACCTGCTGGTCGGAACCGGTGGGAGTGGTGCGGTCGGCCATGGGGTACTCAGCGACGCTCGCCGATTGGGGCGGCGCTCGGCGGGGACTGGCGGGACAGGAACGCTCTCTTCAGGGACGCCCAACGCAGCAGGGAAACGTAGTGGGTAGCGGTGGATCCGGATGTATCAGCCAATGGTTCTCTCAGTCTCAAACGTGGTTTGAACGGCACGCCGCTGAGCCTGGTTCAATAGAAGAGCGATCGAGATTGTCACGGTAGAACATCGGGATCTGTCACGGTTGAGCATCGAGATGAAGACCGGCCCACCACCATCAGCGGACGGGATCGCAATTCACCAGTATACCGCGTCGCCTCTCAGGTCCACTGTCTCTAGCCCGGCATCCGCCCAGACGTTCGGGCTAGAGTCGGCGGATGCAACCGCCTCGCCCTGACGCCGACACCGCCGCCTCGACCCGGAACGCTCCGTCGACCGCACTAGGGAACGCGCCATTCGCGGGCTACGTGCAGGTGCGCGGGGCTCGGGAGAACAACCTCCGGAACGTTGATGTCGACGTTCCCCGGGACGCCATCGTCGCCTTCACCGGGGTCTCCGGCTCCGGAAAGTCGTCGCTGGCGTTCGGCACTATCTTCGCGGAGGCCCAGCGCCGGTTTCTGGAGTCCGTCGCGCCCTACGCGCGTCGGCTGATCCAGCAGGGCCACACCCCGCAGGTTGACGAAATCATGGGGCTGCCGCCGGCCGTGGCCCTGCAGCAGCGCCGAGGCGCGCCCAGCTCCCGCTCGAGCGTGGGCACCCTGACCACCCTGTCCAACTCGCTGCGCATGCTGTATTCCCGGGCCGGCATGTACCCGGCGGCTGCCCCACGCCTCGAGTCCGACTCCTTCTCCCCCAACACCGTGGCCGGCGCCTGCCCGCAGTGCCACGGCCTCGGCACGGCGCACACCGTGACCGAGGCAACCCTCGTGCCCGACCCTGCCCTGAGCATCCGTGACGGCGCCATCGCGGCCTGGCCGGGCGCCTGGCAGGGCAAGAACCTGCGGGACATCCTGATCACCCTTGGCTACGACGTGGACACCGCCTGGCAGGACCTGCCGCGCTCTGCGCGGGACTGGATCCTGTTCACTGAGGAACAGCCCGTGGTGGAGGTCACCCCGCAGCGCGACCGCATCGCCAAGCCGTACCAGGGCCGATTCTGGAGCGCGAAGAGCTACGTGCTGCACACCCTGGCCGACTCCAAGAGCCAGAGTCAGCGGGAGCGCGCGCTGCGTTTCGTCGAATCCGGCCCGTGTCCGCTGTGCGACGGCAGCGGTCTCACGCCCGCGGCCCTGGCGGTCACGGTGGCCGGCCGGTCGATCGCCCAGCTCAACCTGCTGCCGCTGACCGGGCTCGCCGAGCTGCTTCGCCCGACGCTCCGGGCGGGCGGTGCCGAGCGCACCGCCGCGCCTGGTTCCGCGGAGCCGCACACCGCGAGGCCGCACTCCGCGGAGCCCACGGAGGCCGCCGTGACCCTCACCCGGGACCTGCTCGCCCGCATCGAGGTGCTGCTCGAACTGGGCCTCGGCTACCTGAGCCTCGGGCGCGCGACGCCCACCCTCTCCCCCGGCGAGATGCAGCGCCTGCGCATCGCCACCCAGCTGCGCTCGGGCCTGTTCGGCGTGATCTACGTGCTCGACGAACCGTCGGCCGGGCTGCACCCGGCCGACGCCGAACCGCTGCTGCTCGTGCTGGAGCAGCTGAAGGCATCCGGCAACTCGGTCTTCGTCGTCGAGCACAACATGGACATCGTGCGCCGCGCCGACTGGGTCGTCGACGTGGGCCCGCTGGCCGGGGCCGGCGGCGGCGTCGTGCTCTACAGCGGACCCATCGCAGGTTTGGCCGATGTGTCGGAGTCGGTTACCCGGCAGTTCCTGTTCCCGGCCGCGCCGGAGCCGGCCGCGCCAGCCACGCTCCAGCCCGACGCGCCCCAGCCCGCGGCGCTGCGCACACCAGAACGCTGGCTGGGCCTGCACGGTGTCACCCGGCACAACCTCCGAGGCGTCGACGCCGGCTTCCCGCTCGGTGTGCTGACCGCGGTGACCGGCGTGTCCGGTTCGGGCAAATCCACCCTGGTCAGCCAGGTTCTGGCGGATGCCGTGCGGCTCGCGCTGCATCCGGAGTCCGACGTCGCCGTCGCCTCTGATCCGACGGCAGCCGCAGGCGCCATCGACGACGACGGCAACGACGGCGACGACGGCGAACGCGGCGACCCCGAGCCGCGGGCGCGGGTCGACCGGATCACCGGCCTGGAGGCCGTGGACCGCCTGGTGCGCGTGGACCAGAAGCCGATCGGGCGCACTCCGCGCTCCAACCTGGCCACCTACACCGGGCTCTTCGACGCGGTGCGCGCGACCTTCGCGGCCACGGACGAGGCCCGGAAGCGCGGCTACGGCGCCGGGCGGTTTTCCTTCAACGTGCCCGGCGGCCGCTGCGAGACCTGTCTTGGAGAGGGCTCGGTGAGCGTCGGGCTGCTCTTCTTGCCCGGCAGCTACACGCCCTGCCCGACCTGCCTTGGCTCGCGCTACAACCCGGAGACCCTTCAGGTGACCTATCAGGGCAAGTCCATCGCCGACGTGCTCGGCCTGAGCGTCGAGGAGGCCGCCGGCTTCCTCGCCGACGTGCCGGCCGCTGCCCGCAGCCTCGCCACCCTGCGGGAGGTCGGGCTCGGCTACCTGCGTCTCGGCCAGCCGGCCACCGAGCTCTCCGGCGGCGAGGCCCAACGCATCAAGCTCGCCACCGAACTGCAGCGCGCCCGCCGCGGCCACACGATGTACCTCCTCGACGAGCCGACCACCGGACTGCACCCCGCGGATGTCCGCCTTCTCCTGGCCCAGCTGGGCCGCCTCGTCGACGCCGGCAATACGGTGATCGTCGTCGAGCACAACCTCGATGTGGTGGCCGCCGCCGACTGGGTGATCGACCTGGGACCGGCCGGCGGAGATGCGGGCGGCCAGATCGTGGCGACCGGAACCCCGGATGCCGTCGCGCGGCACCCGCACAGCCGCACCGCGCCTTACCTTGCCCGCCGCTTGGCTGATCGCTAGTTCGGCGACGCAAGTGCCATAGATTGGGAAGCGTACGTGTCGGCGCGAAGGAGCACTCATGACTGGTTGGCGGATCCGCGACTTTCACTCGGACGACCTCGACGGCATCCTTCGCCTCTGGGAAGAGATCACGGCCGCCAAGACGGAGCCCGTCTACGGCCTGTCCGAGGTGCTGGCCTCCTGCCAGAAGGATGACGCCGTGGTCGCCCTTGCCGGCGACGAGGTCGTCGGGGCCGCCGTGGGCCGCGCCGCCCACGCCCAGGGCTGGGTCGTCTTCCTCGCCACCGCGCAGCGCTACCAGGGCCGCGGCATCGGCACGGCCCTGCTGGCCGCCCTTGAGAAGAAGATGTCCCGGCACGCGTTGACCAAGCTGTCCGCGCTGATGCCCGAATCGGCCACGCGCGTCGACGCCTTCGTGAAGCGGGGCTTCGAGGTCAAGCAGCACCTGCGCTACTTCGAGCGCCACATCCCGGTGCAGCGCGAGGAGCTGCGATCGCTCAGCGAACTGGGCGGGCGCATCCTGCCGCGCGATCTCTGGGAGGGCGTCGGCGGCATGCGCGCCGAAAAGGAGCTGCTCGAACGAAGGCTCGTCATGCCGCTGGCCAAACCCGACATGGCCGAACAGTACGGCGTCGTGCCACCGAAGGCGGTCGTGCTCTTCGGGCCTCCCGGAACGGGCAAGACCACCTTCGCAAAGGCCATCGCGTCGCGGCTGGAATGGCCCTTTGTCGAGGTCTTCCCCTCGCGGCTCGCGGCTGACCCCAAGGGCCTTGCCGGTGCGCTTCGGGAGACCTTCCTGAAGATCTCCGAGCTGGAGCACGCGGTCGTGTTCATCGACGAGGTCGAGGAGATCGCGGCGCAACGCGGCGGCGAGCCACCCTCGGCGCTGCAGGGCGTCACCAATGAGCTGCTGAAGATCATTCCCGCCTTCCGCGAGCAGCCCGGCCGGCTCCTGGTCTGCGCCACGAACTTCATCCGCGCCCTCGATTCCGCCTTTCTCCGGCACGGACGCTTCGACTACGTCATCCCGATCGGGCTTCCGGATGTCGCCGCCCGCCAGGCCATCTGGGAGCGCTACATCCCCGAGGGCAGGAAAAGCACGGTCGACCTGAGCGCGCTCGTCACCGCAAGCGACGGGTTCTCACCAGCCGACATCGAGTACGCCGCCCGGCGCGCCTCTCAGCAGGCGCTGGAACGCGCACTGTTCGAGGGGGAGGACGAGTCGACGCCCGGCGGCCCGGGCACCGAGGACTACCTGGTCGCGATCCGGTCGACCCGCACGACCGTGTCGGCCCAGGTCGCCAGCGAATTCCTGGAGGACATCGAGCGGCTCGCCCGGCTCTGAGCACGAGGTGCCGGGCAACGGACACCGCGCCAGGCCGGCAACCTCAGGCCCCGAGGCCCCGTTCGGCGCGGCCCGATTCCTGGATGAACTCGGTCAGGGTGGCTTCGATCGTGGCATACGACCAGCGGTACGCGGCATCCTCGTCGCGCGCGAACAGCGCCTCGGCCAGCTGGTTGTGCCGGTGGGCCGACGGCGGCGTGTACTCGGTGATGGTGAAGCGCTTCTCCTCCTCGCGCGTGCGGAGGAGCGCCGCGACCGTGCCGGCGAAGTGCCCCATCACGCTGTTGCCGGAGGCGATCAGGATCAGGGAGTGGAACTCGATGTCGGCCTCGAGGAACCCGCGACCGTCGCCGGCAAGGTCAGCCGCGACCATGCCCTCGGCTGCCGCCCGCACCGCGTCCAGCTGCTCGGCGGTCATAAGGCGCGCGCTCAGTCGGGCGGCCACAGGCTCGATGCCGAGGCGCAGTTCGAGCATCTCGCGCATCTGGGTGAGATAGTCGGTGCCGCGTCCGCGCCAGTAGATGATCTGCGGGTGCATCAGGTCCCAGGAGGTGCGGGGCAGCACCTGGGTGCCCACCCGCTGCCGCGGCTCGACCATACCCAGCGACTGCAGCACCCGCAGTGCCTCGCGCAGCACGGAGCGAGAAACCGCGAATTCCTCGCTGATCACGTCCAGGTTCAGGATGTCGCCGGTCAGGTATCCGCCGTCGACGATCTGTTGGCCCAGCGAGTTCACCACCCGCGCATGAAGCCCTCGCTCACGCCACACTCCTGCGCCCGCCCCACGGTTCATCTCAGCTTCTCCCTGCGGACTGGCCGCGCGCGTCGTCGCGACGTCGCCCATCGTGATCGTACCGGCGTTGGTCCCGGAGTCGCGATTCGTGTGCCACACTCAAATATCTGATTAATCAGATTATTGGACGATGAGGTCGCAGTGAAGCAGCCTCGGAATGGAAATTCAGATGATTCTTCCCTACGCGGCTCCGGTGGTTCCGATTGAACCGGCCGGCAGCGACCTCCAGCTCATCCTCGCCGCCCTCGTCGGCGTCGCGGTGATCATCCTGCTCATCACCTGGCTCAAGGTGCATCCGTTCCTCGCCCTCTCGATCGGCGCCGTGGGCGTCGGCGTCGGGGCCGGCCTCGCTCCCGCCGCCGCCGTCACGAGCTTCAGCGCCGGCTTCGGCGCCACCATGGCCGGCGTCGGCATCCTGGTCGGCTTCGGCGCCATGTTCGGCAAGCTGCTGGCCGACTCCGGCGGAGCCGACCGCATCGTCGACTCGCTGGTGACGCGCTCGAGCGCCCGCACCCTGCCGTGGACGATGGCCCTGATCGGCGGGCTGATCGGCCTGCCGATGTTCTTCGAAGTCGGCCTCGTGCTGCTCATCCCGGTGATCATCCTGGTGGCCCGCCGCAGCGGGCTCTCGCTCATCCGCATCGCCATCCCGGCCCTCGCCGGCCTGTCCGTCATGCACGGCCTGGTGCCGCCGCACCCCGGTCCACTCGTGGCCGTGACCACTCTCGATGCGAACCTCGGGCTCACTCTCGCGATCGGCGTGCTCATCGCCATTCCGACCGTCATCATCGCCGGCCCGATCTTCAGCCGGTTCGCGAGCCGCTGGGTCTCCGTGCCCGTGCCGGCCCTGTTCCTCACCAACGAGGATCAGGGTCTGGGCGAGAACATTCGGCGCCCGAGCTTCCTGATCACCATCTCGGGCATCCTGCTCCCCGTCGTGCTGATGCTCGCCCGATCGATCGCCGACGCGATCGACCCGGGCTCCACCTCGCCTCTCAACGCCACGCTCGACTTCCTCGGCACGCCGATGATCGCCCTCGGCATCGCTGTGATCTACGCGATGATCGTCTTCGGTCGCGGTGGCGGCATGGACCGCGCCGGGGTCGCCAGGTCCCTCTCCGACTCCCTCCCGCCGATCGCGGGCATCCTGCTCATCGTGGGTGCGGGCGGCGGGTTCAAGCAGGTGCTCATCGACACCGGCATCGGCACCGTCATCGCCGACGCCGTGGCCGGCAGCAGCGTCTCGGTGCTCGTGCTGGCGTGGTTCGTCGCCGCCCTGATCCGCGTCGCTACCGGGTCGGCCACCGTCGCCACCGTGACGGCCGCCGGCATCCTCGCCCCCGTCGCGGCCAGCCTGGGCAGCACGGATGTCTCGCTGATGGTTCTCGCCATCGGCGCCGGTTCGCTCTTCCTCTCCCACGTCAACGATGCCGGGTTCTGGCTCGTCAAGGAGTATCTCGGCACGACCGTCGGGCAGAATCTGAAGACCTGGACCGTGATGGAATGTCTGATCTCCGTGGTCGGCCTTGCCGGCGTCCTCCTGCTGAATATCGTGATCTAGCATGTTCGAGACTCAGCAGCCCGTGCTCGTGATCATGGGCATCTCCGGATCCGGCAAGTCCACCGTGGCGGGGCTCCTCGCCGGCCAGCTGGGCTGGGATCTCGAGGAGGGCGACGACCTGCATCCCCAGGCGAACATCGACAAGATGTCTGCCGGTCAGCCTTTGAACGACGAGGACCGCGCGCCCTGGCTCGACACGGTCTCCTCGTGGATCATCGAGCACACCATGGCGGGGGCGCCGGGAATCATCACCTGCTCGGCGCTCAAGCGCCGTTACCGCGACGTGCTGCGCGAGCACAACGTGATCTTTGTGCACCTGACCGGGTCGACGGACCTGATCGGGCGCCGGCTTGCGACGCGCCTCGACCACTACATGCCGACCTCCCTGCTCGATTCGCAGGTGGCCACACTCGAGGCGCCTGACGCCGACGAGCGCGCGATCTCCATCGACGCCGGCCGCGCTCCGGCCGAGGAGGCCGCCGAGATCGTGCGGCGGCTCGGGCTCACGCCCCGGTCCGGCTCGTCGAGCCTGGGCGCGCGAGAACCGGGCAAGTCCTCGGTGCCGGGGTCGCGAGCAATTTCCTGATCGGGTCTGGCGAGTGTCGGCGGCATGAACTACACTCACAGAATCGAATAGATGTTCGAGAAAATCAAGGGAGCCACGCATGCCTCAGATCATTGACGCAGTCGTCGACGTGGAGCTGTCCGTCGACGGCGACCCGCGGGCGTTCATCTGGAACCGGTTCGAACACACCGTCATCGGCCAGCCGCAGGCGATCTTCACCCGCACCCGCTGGTGGGAGAATGCCGGCGGCGTGCCGTCCCGCATCGACACCGAGCTCTGGCGCCTCGATGCCTCGCGCGGCGACGAGGAACAACACCGCTACGACCTGCGCCGCGACACCGACGGGTCGTGGGTGCTCGCGCTCGACTGGGGGTGAGCCCCGGCCCGGGTGTCGCCCCGGACCGAGGCTGCTCCCAGCTGACGCCGATCCGCCCGGTATACCCTGAGGGGGCATCCACGGTGAGCGACAGGCCGACGGAAGCCCAGACCACAGTTCGGACGGAGGCGGCAAGCTGCACACACGCGCTGCGATCTCGCTCCGTGGTGGACGCCGGGTCTTCCACTCCGCCCTGCTCATGATGGCCGCGCTGCTGCTCTGCCTGCTCGCGGCGCACACGGCCGGAACCGGACACGGGCCGGCGCACGGACCGGGCGGCCTGTCCTCGGCCCCGACCGCTCCCGCTCCCTCATCAACAACAGCGTCAACAACCATGACCACTGCGATGACCGCCGACGCACACTCCGCGGCCGGGCACACCGCATCATCCGCCGCGCCTCTCGCTGCATCCCTCGCTGCATCCCTCGCTGCATCCCTCCCCGCATCCCTCACCGGCCCGCTGCTCGAGCGCATCGCGCCCGCGACCGCGACCGTGGTCGCCCTGTCCGCCAGCGCACTCGGCAGCGCCGACACCCACGCGATGTCCGGTCTGGCCACCCTCTCGATGACGTGTTCCCTGCTGCTTGTGCTGGTCGGCCTGATTCTGCTGGCACGGCGCCCGTCGGCCTGCCGTCGCCTGCTCGAGGCCGGCAGCTTCATCGTCGGCTCCTTTTGGGAGATTCCGCTGCACCTGCATCGGCCCCGCCTCACCCTGCTCTCCATCAGCCGCATTTAGGCCGAAACCCTCGCCAGCGCACCCCACCGGCCTGCGCGGCCCGGCCGCACCCCGGCCCCCGGTTTCTCAACCTTTTGTCAACGAATGGAACACCAATGCTCCGCACCATCCGCACCTCGCTGATCGCCGCCGCCGCGCTCACCACGGCGCTCACCCTTACCGCCTGCGGCGACCCGACCCCGGCCGCCGACGCCCCGGCCGCCGACGGACCCACCGCCACCGCGTCCGCCAACGCCAACGCCGCGGATGTCGACTTCGCCCAGATGATGATCCCCCACCACGAGCAGGCCGTCGCGATGAGCGACGACTTCCTCGCCAAGCACGGCACCGACCCGCGCGTCGTCGCCCTGGCGACCAAGATCAAGGCCGCGCAGGAGCCCGAGATCACCCAGCTGACCGATTGGCTGGGCGAGTGGGGCGCCGAAACGGGCGGCATGTCCGACATGAACCACGGCACCGACGGCATGATGAGCGAGGCCGACATGATGACGCTCGGCAACGCCTCGGGCGCAGACGCCGACCGGGTGTTCCTCAAGATGATGATCGCGCACCACGAGGGCGCAATCGCCATGGCGCAGACGCACATCGACGAGGGCAGCAACGCCGACGCCCAGACCCTCTCGGCCACCATCGTCGCGTCGCAATCCGCCGAAATCGCCGTCATGACCGACCTCCTCGCCGCGTACTGACCCATGACGACGTCCAGCAGAACCCTCCGCCTCGGCGGCGCCGCCCTGATCACCGTCGGCCTCGCGGCCGCGCTGGCCGGTTGCGCGCCCACTCCGGCTGCTCCGCCAACCGGCACGTCCGCCCCCACCACGGCGGCTTTTGAACACATTCACGGCCTCGGCGCCGACCCGTCCACCGGCAAGACCTACGCCGGCACGCACCAGGGCGTGTGGCAGGTCCCGACCGACCTGCTGCCCGACAGCTACCTGGCCGGCGCGCCGGAGGCCGGGCTCACCCAGCCCACCCTGAGCGATGGCCCGGCCTTCGACGCCATGGGCTTCACGGTGGCAGCGCCGGGCCTGCTGCTGGCCTCCGGGCATCCGGGCTCCGACGAGTCCACGTTGGTGGGCCCCAACGTGGGACTGATCAGCAGCGTGGATGCGGCAGCCACGTGGTCGAACGTCTCTCTCGCCGGCAAGACCGACTTCCACGACCTCGACGCGGTGACCCTGCCGCCGGGAGCCTTGCGCGTCTACGGCTACGACGCCGCCGCCGGCAGGGTCAGCATCAGCGACGACGATGGGGCCACCTGGTCGCCCGGAGCCGCGGTGGCGCTGCGCGACCTCGCCGCCGACCCGGCGACCCCCAACCGGGTCTTCGCGACCACCGAGAACGGCCTCGCCGTGAGCAAGGATGCCGGGCGCACGTTCGCGCTGGTCCCCGGCGCACCGATGCTGTACCTGATCGACGTTCAGGATGCCGCGGCCGGCGGCGGTGTCGTCGGCATCGACCCGGAGGGCGTGCTCTGGCACGAGGAGGCCGGAAGCGGAACCTGGACCCGCGGAGGACAGACCGACGGCAGCCCGGAGGCCTTCGGCTTCGTCGGCGGGAGCGTGCCCTGGCTCCTCGCCGCCGACCGACGCGGGGTCGTCGCGAGCGACGACTTCGGTCTCACCTGGACCGTGCTCGTTGCGGCCCAGGCCTAGCCCGGTGCGACGGATGAAGCTATGACCACCACGCTCCCAGCCGGTTCCCAGCCGCGCCGGGCAGAACCCGCTGCTCGCCTAGAATGAGCCGGAAAGAATTGAAGGACATGAAGCACACTGGGTTGTTCCGGCGCACGCCACCGGTTGCGGTCGAAACCGGCCGTCTCGCCGATTTCGCTTACCTCGAACCCGGCGCGGTCTACCTCGACTCCGCCTGTCAGAGCCTCCGGCCGCAGCCGGTCCTCGACGCCCTGACCGAGTACTACACGGAGTACAACGCCTGCGGCGGGCGCGTGAAGTACGCCTGGGGCACCCGCGTCGACCGGGAGGTGCAGGACGCCCGCCGGGCCGTGCTCGAGCTGCTCGGCCTCTCCGGCCGGGGTCACGCGGTCTCCTTCACCCTCAACACGACCTTCGGGCTGAACCTGCTGCTGCATCAGCTGCCGCAGGGCCGGTTCGGGCAGATGGTCACGAGCCACATCGAGCACAATTCGGTCTTCCTGCCCACCATGACGGCGGCGACCCGACTGGGGGTGCCCCGCCTGGTGCTCGACCGCGCCCCCGACGGCGCCCTGGTCTACCGGCCGGCCCAGCTCGAACGCGCGATCGTGGTCGTCAACGTGGCCTCCAACATCGACGGGCGTCTGCTTACCAACCTCACCGACCTGGTGCGCGACACCCACGCCCGCGGCGGCATCGTCATTCTCGACGCCGCCCAGGCCATGGCGCACGAACGCACCCTGCTGGCCAAAACCGAGGCCGACGCGCTCTGCTTCTCCGCCCATAAGATGTACGGCGCCAGCCTCGGCGTGGTCGTCGCCACCCACGAGCTGCTCAGTTCCCTCGAGCTCACCTTCGTGGGCGGCGGCATGGTGGCGGATGTCCGCGAAGACTCCTACGACCTTCTCGCCAACGACCCGGGCGCCCTGCTCGAACCCGGGCTGCAGGCCTGGGGCGAGATCATCGCCCTGCGCCGTGCGATCGAGTGGCTGGGACAGGTGCGCCCCGGCGGCCGGCCCGCGGCCGAGCACCTTCAGGGTCTCTCGCAGCGTCTCTTCGAGGGTCTCGGCGACATCCCCGGCCTCACTCTGGTCAACACCGCGGCCAGCCCGGTGATCAGCGCCTACGCCCCGAAACAGGATTCGCACCGGCTCGCAGTGTTCCTCTCCCAGTCCCACATCATGGTGCGCAGCGGCTACTTCTGCGCCCACCACTACCTGAAAGACCAGCTCGGGCTGCCGCCGCTGCTGCGCTTCTCGCTCGGACTGCACTCAACCACGGCCGATGTCGATCAGGCCGCACAGGCCCTCGCGCGCCTGATGAAAGGCCTCTCCTAAGTGTTCTGCATTGCCGCATTCATCGTTCTCGTTCTCATGGGGGCCGTGTCGGCACGATACCGCCGCTACCTAGGCAGGGCGTGGAACTGCACCCTCCGCCGTGTCACGTTCCGCCCCTGCGACACCACCTTCAAGCAGGACATCAAGGACCACCTGCTCGCGCCGCTGGCGGTGCGCCGTCCGAAGCTCGTCGGCCCGGCATCCGTCGCCCTCGAGGTGGTCGCGCTGCTCGTGGTGCTCACCACCGTCTGGAGCGCATACGTCGTCGTCAAGAGCGGTGTGAACCTGTACGTCTACGGCACCTGCAACAAGCAGGATTCCGCATCCTGCAGCCTGGGCGCCGAGGCCTGCTCGATCCCCGACCAGACGCCCACCTTCGGCGAGTCCCTGCTCTCCGGCGACGTGATCGGCGCCTTCGGCAACGACTTCGCCAGCCTCGGCGAGACGTTCTCGGCGATCCCCTCCCGCATGCAGAACTGGGAGGCCGAGGAATACCTGCCCGCCAACGCCAGCTACCTGGGCGTCTACGACGCGAAGAAGGAAACCGCGCTCGAGGTCATCGACCCCGGCTGCACCTACTGCCTGCAGCTGTTCAACAACATCGAGGAGGCCGGGTTCGACGACCGGATGAACCTCACCTACATCGCCTACCCGATCGCCGCCGCCGACGGCTACAAGTTCCAGAACTCGCTGCTCGTCACCCAGTACCTCGAGGCGCTGCGGCTGAACCCTCTCGCCGACGCCGCCACGCCGGTCGACTGGGAGATCCTGCGCCGGATCTACACGGAAGTCGATGACAAGGGCGTTTCCTGGCAGAGCGTGATCAACGGCGCCGAGCCGGCTGTCGCCACCGCGCTGCTGCAGGACTGGTCGGCCGAATTCGGCCTGAGCCAGGAACAGGTCGCCGACGTGGCATCCGTCGCCGCCTCCGACGAGGTCGCGGACATCATCGCCGCGAACACGCGGCTGGTCGAGGAGAGCATCCACACCGTGAAGATCCCGACGATCATCTTCGATGGCCGCCGTCACGACGGCCTGGTCTCGGTGGGCGACCTGGACTAGCCCGGCGAGACTGTGAACGGCTAGACCGGCTTGACCACCATCAGCACGACCACGACCACCAGGAGCAGCGAGACGATGCCCGAGCCCATGGCCACGCGCGAGTAACCGGCGACCTTGGCGCCGGCGACCCGGGTACCGCTGGCGGACTGCTCGGCGAGGAGCTCCGAGACCGACTTCATGGTCGGAACCACCAGGAACAGGCTGAGTACGAGGGCCACCGCGTAGAGCACGATCGACAGCCAGATCCAGGTCGACGCGAGGGAGGCGTTGTCCCTGAAGCCCGCCGCGCCGAAACCGAGGAACACCACCAGCAGCGACAGCAGAGTGAAGAGATTGGTGGACTTCGCCAGTGAGGCCACCTGGCCGGCTTCCCCGGCACGCATGGAGCGCATGGCGGTCATGGGGAGGATGGCCATGGGCCCGACGATGAAGACGCCGGAGACAATGTGCAGGGTGTTGAGGGGTTCCATTTTTCCAGCGTAGGCCCCCGCCGTCCGCTCGCCGGTGCACCGACACGTTTGAGGGGTTGGCGGCCCGCACCTCTCACGGCTGTCGTCTCGAGGCCCGCACCTCGGGGTGGTCGTCGGGCAGGGCGTGCCGGGAGCCGGCGCGCAGCAGCACGAGGTTCTTCCGCTCCCAGTCGAGCACGGCCTGCCGCTGCGGATCGATCGCCCGACCTTCCGCGCAAGCCGCGGCGGCGCGCCCGCAGACGCAGGCCAGCGGCATGCCCTCCACGGCGTGGTGCAGCTGCCCGATCCGCCAGAGCACGGCCATAGCCCAGTCGAGCTGACGGTGCGCGAGCTCGGTCTTCCGCTCGGCGCGCCGCACCAGGTCACTCTCGAGGAGCGCGCGCACCCCGGCGCTCTTCGTGCGGTCGGACTCGCCGGCCACGACGCCGCGCAGCTCCACCACCTGGGCCGTGAGCCCGTCGATCACCGCCTGCTGCTCGGCATCCGCCCCCGCCGACTTCTCGGCGAACTGCCGGTGGTTCTCCTGCTGGTCGGCGTATTGCCCGACCCACAGCTTGATGTGCTCCGCGTCCCGGCGGGTGGCCTTTTCCGCCCCCAGGTGGTGCAGGCAGGATGCGCAGACCACCTGGTCGGTCGCCGAGGTGAAAGTGAACGGCTGCAGCGACTGGCAGCAGAAGCACTGCGCCCGGATGGCCACATACAACGGATACGGGTGGGTCACGGTTGGTCCTTCGTTAGCCTTCTTGAGCCCTATCGCCGAGCGTACCCAATCGACGGGAGGCCGGGGTCACCCGCGGATGGCGGCCATCCGCTCGGCCAGTTGCGCGGGCGTCAGTGGTGCGCCTCCCCCGATGAAGGACCTCCCTGGGCCGCGGGATTTCCTGCTGGGGATGAGGGTTCCGTCCCCGGCCTCCGGGCCGGCCCCTTTTCGCAGCATCCCACCGGGCACACATCCGTCCATGGTCCGAGCGCGGTGAGCGCGCAGCGTTCCGGGGTCGTTGCCGGCGTCAGTCGCTCAAGCAACAGGTCGACGAGCCCCGCCACGAACGCCGGGTGCAGGCCGGGGGTCGACACCCGGGTAAACCCCAGGTCGTGCGCGGCGGCAGTGGCCGCCGCCTCCGTGTCGAGGTCCCAGGAGACCTCCATGTGGTCGGAGATGAATCCGATCGGCACCACGACGACGGCCCGCGTGCCGGCCGCGGCGAGCACGACGATGACGTCGTTGACGTCAGGTTCGAGCCAAGGCATTTCGGGCGGACCCGACCGCGACTGGAATGCCAGAGACCAGGCCGGGGTGGCGTCGGCCACTGTGTCGTCGTCCGCCGCCGCTGAAACGGCGGCCATCACCACCTCCGCGACGGACCGGTGCTGCGCCTCGTAGGCCCCGCCGGCACCGAAGGATCGCTCGCGTGGGCCACTCTGCTCGGCATCCGCCATCGGGATGGAGTGGGTTGTGAAGAGCACGTGAACGTCGTCCGGGGCCAGGCCCTGCCGCGCGAAGTCGGCGAGGGCGGAGCAGACGCCGAGCACGAACGGGGCGACGAAGCCGGGATGGTCGAAGTAGGGGCGAACCGCGTCGATGCGCACGGCGTCGCCGAGCCCGGTGGCGCACCGCGCCTCGGCCAGGTCTTCCCGGTACTGCCGGCAGCTCGAGTAGGAGCTGTACGCGCTCGTCGTGAGCGCGAGCAATCGGGTGTGGCCGGCGTCGACGGCCGCAGTCACGGCGTCTCGCAGGTACGGAGCCCAATTGCGGTTCCCCCAGTACACCGGCACGAAGGTGTCTCGGGCGGCCAGTTCGGTTTGGAGCGCGTCACGGAGCGCCCGGTTTTGGGCGTTGACCGGGCTCACACCACCCGAGGAGCGGTAGTGGGCGGCCACGGTTTCGAGGCGTGCCTCCGGAACTCCGCGGCCCCGGGTGACGTTCCGTAGGAACGGGATGACGTCGTCCTGGCCCTCGGGGCCTCCGAAGCCGAGGAGGACCACGGCGTCGTACCCGGCTGGCTCCGCGGAAGGCGCGGGCACGAGGCCATCCACTGGCTGGGACTCAGGCACCGACGTGGGCGCCGGCCGCGCCGGGCTGGAACGGGCAGGCCGGGTCTTCCCCCAGCGGATCGCCGCTCGACGCGAACGCGCGGGCTCGGGAGCCCCCGCACAGGTCCGCGTACTCACAGCTGCCGCAGCGGCCGGTGAACTCCGTGGCCCGGATCTGTTTGAGTAGCGGGTTGTCCCGATAGATCTCGGCCAGCGGGGTCGTGCACACGTTCCCGAGGCCGAGTGGCAGGAACCCGGCCGGGTAGACCTCGCCGTCGTAGGCCACGAAGACGATGCCCTTGCCGTCGCGGGTCGACGCGGTCTGCGCCCGTGGCAGGCCCGCGGGCGGCCCCATCAGGGCTTCCAGCCTCGCGGACAGGGTGTTGTACGGTGCGCTCATCGGTGCAGGGTCACCGGCGCGTCGGCGGGCGACGATTCGCCGGAAAAAGGGTGCCTCGACCGTGCGCACGATGAAGCCGTGCTGGGAGGCGTCGAAGAGGAAGTGGCAGATGTCTTCGTGCTCCGCTGGGCTGACGGCCTCGGTCGAGACGCCGCGGCCGACCTGGACGAGGAAGAAGACCTCCCAGATAGCGGCGCCGGCGTTCTTGATCAGGGCCGCGACATCTGCGAGCTCGTCGACATTGGCGCGCATGACGGTCGTGTTGACCTGGACGGTCAACCCCGCCGTGGCGAGAGCCCGGATCGCCGCCATGGTGTCGTCGAAGTGGCCCGGGATCCCGCGCACGCCCTCATGGGTCGCGGCGACGGCGCCGTCAAGGCTGATCGACACCGCCTTGACCCCGCTCGCCACGATCCGTTCGATCATCTGCGGAGTGAGACTCGGCGTGACCGACGGGGACAGCGCCGTCGGCAGTCCAAGGCCGGTGGCGTAGTCGACGAGTTCGAACAGGTCAGGGCGCATCAGGCAGTCGCCGCCGGTGAGCACCAGGATCGGGTACGGCCGGCCGAATCCGGCCACCTGGTCAATCAGGTCTTTGCCCGCTGCCGTGGTCAGCTCGCCCGGTAGGGCTTGCATCGTGGCGCTGGCCCGGCAGTGTTTGCAGGCAAGCGGGCAGGCGCGGGTGGTTTCCCAGAACACCAGCATCGGGCGCTGCGCGTAGTCCGGGCCCTTTCCACGGCGGGCGGTCGGCAGGGTCGGCAACACGGCGGTCTCGCCGAGGGGGATGCTGAGCCCGCTCATGCGGGCACCTCGCTCGCGGGACGCGCATCGGTCAGAAGCTGCGCGAGCTTGTCGGCGGTGCGCTCGGCATCGGCCACGCAGCTGGCCAGCCCGACCCCCCGGTAGGCGGAACCGGTCAGGTAGAGCCCCGGCAGCCGACCCAGAGCCACCTCCGCGGCGGCGAGCCGGCCCTGATGGTCGACGATGTACTGCGGCATCGCCTGCAGCCAGCGCTCGATGTGCTGCTCGGTCGGGCGCCCGGTCAGACCCATGGCCTCGACGAGTTCGGCGTGCACCTGGCTGACCAGGGTGTCCTCATCGAGGTCCATCCAGCGCTGGTCGCGGCGCCTGCCCACCATGCAGCGGATGATCATGGTTGTGTCATCGGCGAGGTGCGGCCACTTGGCGCTGGACCAGGTGCAGCCGACAATGAGTTTGCCTTCCTCCGGCGGCACCAGGAAGCCCGTGCCGACGAGGTTGTGGGCGACGGCGGAGCGCGGATAGGCCAGGCAGATCGTGGCAACATCGACGTAGGGAATACCCGCCAGCGCGGCGGCCAGGTCGGGGGCTTCCTTGCGCACCATGTCCGCCGCAGCGAACGCGGGAGTGGCGAGCACCACCGCGTCGGCCTCGAGCACCGTGCCATCGCTCAGTTTCACCTCATAGCCGGCGGTGCCGCGCGACACGGAGACGACCGCCGTACCGAGGCGCACATCGTCGCCCACGACGTGGACGGCCAGTGCGTCGATCAACCGGGCGAGTCCCCCACGGAGGGTGACGAGGACCGCACCTCCTGCTCCGGCGGGCTTGGGTGGGGCATTCCGGCGTCGGCGCCGCAGTCCGAGGTAGAGGCTGCGATTGCCGCGGGCGAGAGCGTCGATGTCAGGCGCGGTGCTCCGAGCACTGAGCTCGTCGGCCCTGCCGGCATGCACACCTCCGAGCAGCGGATCGACGAGGCGATCGAACACCTGCCCGCCCATCCTCGGGCGAACGATTTCGGCGATTGTGGGGTCGTCTGGCAACCCCGCCGGGGCCGCCTTCACGAGGTCCAGGGCAGCACGGGCAAGACCGAGCGGCGACAGCAGTCGGGATTTCATCAGGGGCAGCAGCCGATCGGGGATGCCGAAGAGGGTGCCGGCCGGGAGCCGTCGCAGCTTACCGCGCGACCAGATGCGTGCGCCGGACCCGGCGGGGGCCACGACGAGGTCGCTGACCCCGAGATCCTCGATGAGGGCTGCCACCACGGGTGCCCGCACCATCAGCGCGTCAGGTCCGACGTCAACGAGGTGCCCGCCGAATTGCTCAGTGGAGATCTTGCCTCCCAACCGCGCCCCACCCTCAACCAGAGTGAGACGCACCCCGTCGCCAAGCCGGCGGTGCAGGTAGTGTGCTGTCGCCAATCCGCTGATTCCGCCGCCGACGATGACGACCCGTGGTTGAGCGAGCATTCGACATACCTCCAGTTGCCGGTGAATCCGGGGCAACCGGCAACCTGTGGCAATCCTTGTTACTTCGATCCTACGACCGTCGTCTCCAGCGGCCTCTCGCGGGCCGTCGGTGGCGGCCGCCGATCGGAGCACGAATCGCCGCCCGGACCGGGCCCGGGCCAGCCCTGGAATCAGCCCGGACCACGGCCGTATTCACGCCTTCTCATATTCCGTCGGACGGTTGCGCGCGACCGCCGCGCAGGCCCGTTCGACGGCAGCCACGGATGCGGCGACGTCGTCCGCATCCGTCGACCAGTTGCTCACGGAGACCCGCAGCACATCCCGGTCCTGCCAACGCGAACCCGACATCCAGGCGGTTCCCTCCTTGAGTAGTTCTTCCGTCACCCGTCGGGTGCGCTCGTCGTCGCCGAAGCTGACGCAGACCTGGGTGAAGACCACGTCGTTGAGCACCTCGGCGCCGGTGATGCGACCCAGTCCGTCGGCGATGGCCCGGGCGTGATCGGCCAGCCGCTCCACCAGCATCACGGTGCCCGATCGGCCCAGGGAGCGCAGAGCCGCCCAGACCGGAACACCGCGCGCCCGGCGCGACAGCTCGGGCACCTTTTCGTAGGGGTCACCCGGACCGGTCTCGTCGGCGAACAGGTAGCTCGTGTGCACCCCGAAGGTGGACCGCAGCTCGGCGGGCCTGGCCACGATGGCCATGCCACAGTCGTAGGGCACTTGGAGTGTCTTGTGCGCGTCGGTGGCCCAGGAATCGGCGGTGTCGAGGCCTGCCAGCTGCTCGCGGTAGCGCGGGCTCACTGCGGCCCAGAGGCCGAAGGCGCCGTCGACGTGCACCCAGGCACCATGCTGGTGGGCGAGGTCGGTGAGTTCACCGACCGGGTCGAAGGCGCCGGAGTGCACATTGCCGGCCTGAAGGCAGACGATCGCGGGGCCAGTGCCCTGGTTGAGCGCGGCCGCCAGGGCCTCGGGGAGCATGCGGCCCTGGTCGTCGGCCGGGACGACAATGGGGGCGCCGAGTCCCAGGTAGCGCAGGGCCAGGTCAATCACCGCGTGGCGCTCATCGCCCACGTAGACGGCGACGCGGGGCGCCCCGGCCAGACCGGCGATCGCGACGTCCCAGCCGGCGCCGCCGAGCACATGATCGCGTCCGGCCGCCAAACCTACGAAGTTCGCCATGGTGGCCCCGGTGGTGAAGCCCACGTCGGCGCCGTCCGGCAGACCCAGCAGATCGAGGATCCAGCCGCCGGCGGCCTCCTCGGCGGCGGCCGTGGCCGGGGTCGCGAAGCGCATGCCGGCGTTCTGGTCCCACGCGCTGACCAGCCAGTCGGCTGCCAGGGCTGCCGGCAACGTGCCGCCGATCACCCAGCCGAAAAAGCGGCCGGACGTCATCGCCATCAGCCCCGGTTCGGCCAGCCGGGCCAGCTCGTCGATCACCTCCGCCGGGTCCGTCGGCTGCAGCGGCAGCGGCGCTGCGAAGCCCGCGGCGAGGGTGTCGGCGTCGACGCGTGGCCCCACGGGCCGGGTGGGCAGGGAGGAGAGCCAGTCCAGGGCATGGGCTTTCGCTCGCTCCAGGGCCTGACGATAGTCATCCGGGTCAGCAGACATGCCGAGATTTTATGCCCGCCGGGAGACCACCGAAAGAGCGCTGTTTTCCGGGCGCGGGTCGTCGCTGGCGAGGATGACCCATCGGAGGCGATCGCGACCCCCGTCCCGGCTCCGACGGCGATGCCCCCGTCGGCCTGCGTCGGCGAACACGCGGTCGATGCCCGGTTCCGCGGCGACCGGCCGGTTTTGTTCCGACATGGGGGCTCGTCCAGCCGAAATTCAGCCCATCCGCCGTACCGTGGTCAATGGAGTTCCCCCACTCCAAACGAATCGGCCCCGGCAGATTCCTCGCCTCCCCCCAGGCGCGGTGAAGCCGGGGCTTTTTCGTGGCGGTCAGCGAACTCCCTTGAACAAATCACGGCCGATCGGCTCTCGCGACCGCTCTGAGAATCAGAGTCGCACTTCCCCCGGTTGGGGCGGCTCTGGGGTGACGCGCAGACCGGCGGGTGTGTTCGAGATGCGGACGAGTTACTCCACCCTTGCCCGGTTCAGGAGAGGTTCTTTGCTGCCTTGAAAGTTGAACTGCAACGGGATGGTGGGGTGGATCCAGATGGAGCTGTGGCCGCTGCCAGCCGCCGCCGTGTACTCCCAGGAGAAAGAGAAGCTCTCCCCTCGACGCACCTTGGCGAGGATGACGATCTTGAGCTGCGAGACCCCGATCATCGAACTCGACAATGACAGAGGGATTTCCGTAGACAAATTCGCCCATGATTATTGTCCGAGTCCCACGTCGATGTCGCCCATCATGGCATCGAAGTCCTTCGCTGTTGCCTCTGCGTCCCCGTTTTTTTCCACAGTTCCTTTGATGCCCACTTCCGGCAGCTGCGGAACGGGAAAACGACGTGCCTCCTCTTCTTCACCGTCGCCGACATCGGCGATATCCCTGGCCCCGAAGCCACGGCGGGTGTTGTTCGGGACGCTCCAGCGCCCTGCACGGAGCAGAAGGCCCATTGCGCGAAGCGTAGGGGGCCTCCTGTACGGACGCCGCGTCAAGGGCAGATCCGGTCCGTGCACCGAGTCAGTTAGCGGCGGTTGTCGCGCTCGTCACGGTCGCAGTTCTCACGGCTTCCCGATTTGGCCAGGCCGCGGCTAATCATGTAACCGATGGTGAGGAGCGTGGCGGACAGCCAGGCGGAGCTGGCCCCGAAACCCTGCCCGTCGTCCCCGTTATCGACCATGGCGGAAGCGATGAACGCACGACGAGAATCAGCATTCAGGCGATGAATTCGGTCGTCTTGAAAGCAGCCTTCGTCTCGGTCGAAACGCTCACGGGCTCAGATCACACCGCTGTCTGTGTTCGACGGAACCTGGTTCTGACACACCACGCGTTGCTCCTGCTCGGCGCCGGACCGCACGGACCGACTCAGCGTCCGGCGTTGGCCTCCGGGCGCAGACGGATGAGCCGATGCGGGCCATCTTCCTGCAGCTCGGCCACCTCGCTGCGCGAGGAGAGGAAGTCGGTGAAGGAACGGAAGCCGAGCGGTTTTTCGTTGAACGAGGGGTCCATCCGGCGCATCTGGTTCTTTACCGTGCCGGTGTTCAGCCACTCGTCATCGTCGCCCTTTGCGTGCCCGATCTGCAGGGCACGCACGAGGAGCTCCGACGCGATTGTCTGAGGGTCGATGTCCTCGGCCGGTTCCGGCTCCGGCTCGTCGAATTGCGAACTTGTGGTGTGCGAGAACATCGGGATCGTCGTCAGGGTGCGGGCTTTGACGGGCACCGTCTTGGGCGGCACGGTCGCGGGTTCTGCGGCCTTCCTGCCCGACGGGGGCTTCTGCACGAGCGCCACGGGGGCGGGCGCGGTGGCGGCGACCTTCGCTATGCCGGGGAGAGAGTCATAGTCTTCGAATTCGTCGCACGCAGCCGCGAGGGATGTGCTGGTCGACCCGGCCACTCCAATGCCCACCACGAAGCGACCGAGACGTTTCGACTTCTGGGCGAGGGCGATGTAATCCGAGTCACCGGCGACGATGATGACGTGGGTGAGGTCGGGCAGCCGGAAGAGGTCTTCGACCACGTCGACGGCAAGACGGATGTCCGCCCCGTTCTTCGTTCCTCGCGTGGTCGTGGTGAATAGCTGGGTGAGGTCAACCGCTCGGGACATGAGCTGGCGTTGGTAGCTCGCATTCACGGGCACGGACCAGTCGGCGTACGCGCGATTGACAACCAGCGTGCCGAACGACGCGGCGAAATCAATGATCGCGTTGAAGTCGACCGTCGCGGCGTTCAGCTTCGCGGCAACCTCGGGCTCGGCATCCGCGCTCGATCTGTCGAAATTACGGATGCCATCGCGCTGGAAGGCATTTCGTCCGTGTAGTTGCTGATAGCGAGAGACGACGATGTTGTCGAAGTCGATGTAGAGGCCGACGCGTGCATCATTCGGTTCAGTCATGGTGGGTTCCTTAGCTACCGGGCGGACGAATCAGTCGCAACCCCAGACTCAAGTCTGCTGCGCACGATGCGACGACGGCAACTCGCGGAATCGACTGCGGCGCTCAGTACGCGCGCACCGATCCGCGCCGAGCCTGCCGGGAGGTACACAATGAGGTATGGCCACTGACGATCCATGCCCGGTTTTCTTTCTCTCGGATAGCACCGGAATCACGGCGGAAACGCTCGGGAGCACCCTCCTGTCCCAGTTCCCCACCGTGGAGTTCGACCGCACGACGATCCCGTTCATCCTGAATGTGGACCAGGCCCAGGCCGTGGTCGACCTGATCGACGCTCTGGTGGAGCGCGGCCAGAAGCCGATCGTATTCTCCACGGCCGTGACCAGCGACATCCGCCGCACCCTCGGCACCTGCACGGCCACCCTGATCGACCTGCTCGGAACCTATCTCGGCGAGCTCGAGGAGACCCTGGCGACGCAGGCCAGCAACGAACCAGGGCGCGCCCACGGCCTCGGCAACGCCGCCCGCTATCAGTCCCGCATGACGGCCGTCGAATACGCGATGGAGCACGATGACGGCCAGAGCCTGCGAGCGCTCGAGAAGGCGCAGCTGATCCTGGTGGCCCCGTCGCGCTGCGGCAAAACCCCCACCACGATGTACCTGGCGCTGCAGCACGGCATCTTCGCGGCGAACTTTCCTCTCGTCGACGAGGACTTCGAGCGGGAGGGTCTCCCCAAGCCACTGCGACCGTTCGTGGACAAGTGCTTCGGGCTCACCACCAATCCCCTGCGCCTGAGCCAGGTGCGCACCCAGCGCCGGGAAGGTTCGCCCTACGCGTCCCTGCGGCAGTGCGGGTTCGAGCTGCGCAGTGCGGAGCGACTCTATGCCTCCCACGGAATCCCGTTCCTCAACTCGGCGAGCATGTCCGTGGAGGAGATGTCGGCCATGATTCTGCAGCAAATGAACCTCAAACGCTGACTCACATTCAAAACGCAGACAAGTAAACATGTCAATCAAGTAAACAAATTGCGCTCAGGCCGGATAGACCTGTCACTATGGGAACAGGGCGCTTATCCATGAGGTGAGCCTCCTCACCTCGTGGCCTCACCTCTGGTCGCACACTGCAAGGGAGCAGAACACATGACGACAGACATCCTCTGGTTTTCCGAAATCGGACTCACGGACCTGGACCGGGTGGGCGGCAAGAACGCTTCCCTGGGCGAAATGGTGCAGAATCTGACGTCGGCCGGCGTCAAGGTGCCCGACGGATTCGCCACCACCGCGGACTCCTACCGCCGGTTCCTGTCCGATTCCGGTTTGGACCAGCGGATCATCGAGCGCCTGCGGGGCCTCGACATCGACGACGTCACCGCGCTGGCAACGGCCGGCAAGGAAATCCGCGGCCTGATGCGTGACACGCCCTTCCTGCCCGAGTTCGAGTCCCAGATCCGGGCCGCCTACGCGGCCCTGGTCCTGAAGCACGGCGGCTCCGACGACATTTCCTGGGCGGTGCGTTCCAGCGCCACCGCCGAGGACCTTCCGGATGCGTCCTTCGCCGGTCAGCAGGAGACGTTCCTGAATGTGCGCGGAATCGAGAACATCCTGCCGGCCATCAAAGATGTCTTCGCCTCCCTCTACAACGACCGGGCGATCGCCTAC
The DNA here is from genome assembly GCF_004402765.1 of Cryobacterium sp. TMT2-17-1. Taxonomy (NCBI): domain Bacteria; kingdom Bacillati; phylum Actinomycetota; class Actinomycetes; order Micrococcales; family Microbacteriaceae; genus Cryobacterium; species Cryobacterium sp. TMT2-17-1. Next base: position 77,440 of record NZ_SOGC01000018.1, on the reverse strand, counting down.
CGGGTGCACCACGATTTCGAGCACGCCGAGGTGGCGCTGTCGGCCGGGATCCAGCGCATGGTGCGCTCGGACATCGGCTCCTCCGGGGTCATGTTCACGATGGACACCGAATCCGGCTTCCGCGACGCGGTCTTCATCACCTCCTCCTACGGTCTGGGCGAGGCCGTCGTGCAGGGCGCCGTCAACCCCGACGAGTTCTACGTCTACAAGCCGGCACTCGAGGCCGGCCGTCCCGCCATCCTCAAGCGCACCCTCGGCGAGAAGGCGCTGCAGATGACCTTCACGAAGAACCGTGAAATCGGCCGCACGATCGACTTCGTTCCCGTGGACGTCGACCTGCGCAACCTGTTCAGCATCACCGATGCCGACGTGGAGGAGCTGGCCCGCCACGCCCTCTCGATCGAGGCGCACTACGGACGCCCGATGGACATCGAGTGGGGCAAAGACGGCATCGACGGCGGCATCTACATCCTGCAGGCCCGCCCGGAGACGGTTCAGTCGCGAGCGACCGCGGTGTCCCAGAGCCGGTTCAAGATGAACGAGACCGGTAAGGTGCTGGTCGAGGGCCGCGCCATCGGCCAGCGGATCGGCGCCGGAAGCGTGCGCATCCTCTCGTCCATCGACCAGATGGCGAGCTTTGCCACCGGCGACGTGCTCGTCGCGGACATGACCGACCCCGACTGGGAACCGATCATGAAGCGCGCCAGCGCCATCGTGACCAACCGCGGCGGCCGCACCTGCCATGCCGCGATCATCGCCCGCGAACTCGGCATTCCCGCGGTCGTCGGCACCGGGACCGCCACCGACATCCTCTCCGACGGCCTCGAAGTCACGGTGTCCTGCGCCGAGGGTGAGGAGGGCCTGATCTACGAAGGGCTGCTCGACTTCGGCATCGAGGAGACCGCGCTCACCACCCTGCCGCCGGCCCCGGTGAAGGTCATGATGAATGTCGGCACCCCGGAGCAGGCGTTCACGTTCGCCCAGCTGCCCAACCACGGCGTGGGTCTCGCCCGGCTCGAATTCATCATCAACCGTCAGATCGGCATCCACCCCAAGGCCTTGCTCAACCTGGCCGACCAGCCCGCCGACGTGGCCCGCGAGATCAACACCCGCATCGCCGCCTACGGCAATCCGCGCGACTACTACATCAAGCGCCTGGCCGAGGGCGTGTCCACGATCGCGGCCGCCTTCGCGCCGGAGACCGTGATCGTGCGGATGAGCGATTTCAAGTCCAACGAGTACGCCAACCTCATCGGCGGACCGGCCTACGAGCCGCACGAAGAGAACCCGATGCTCGGGTTCCGCGGGGCGTCCCGCTACCTCGAGCCCTCGTTCCGGGACTGCTTCGACCTCGAATGCGAGGCGCTCTCATTCGTGCGAAACGAGATGGGGCTGACCAACGTCAAGCTGATGATCCCCTTCGTGCGCACCCTGGACGAGGCCGCGGGCGTTATTGAACTGCTCGCCGAGAACGGGCTGCGCCGTGGGGAGAACGGCCTTGAGATCGTCATGATGTGCGAGCTGCCGGCCAATGCGCTGCTCGCCGACGAGTTCCTGGACTACTTCGACGGGTTCTCCATCGGCTCCAACGACATGACGCAGCTGGCGCTCGGCCTCGACCGCGACTCGGCGATCGTCGCCGGCGGCTTCGACGAGCGCGACCCGGCCGTGAAGAAACTGCTCAGCATGGCGATCGCGGCCTGCAAGGCCCGCGGCAAGTATGTGGGCATTTGCGGTCAAGGCCCCAGCGACCACCCGGACTTTGCCGAGTGGCTCGTCGCCGAGGGCATCGACTCCGTGTCGCTGAACCCCGACACCGTGGTCGACACCTGGCTGCGGCTCGCCGGCGTGACCGCGGGCAGCAACCACTTCGGCACGGATGACGCCGCCACCGACCCCAAGGATGCCTCGGCCGCCTGATCGGGGGTCGAGCTCGCCGAGCCCCGCGGGCGGCGCCCGAATCACCCGGGAACGTGCCACGCAGCTCGGCGCACTCCGGGCATCCGTCGTCGGTGCCTAAACTCGGGGCTTTTCACGACACGCCGCGAGATCAGGCTGGGGTGACCCAGCCGGCGTTTCGGCAATTTCTCCGAGTTTGCGTAGCGACGGATGCAGCGGGCACCGGGCGTCAGAGCGGCCCGATCAGCTTGCCGGCGTCAGTAGACGTACGGCTGGGCGGGCTGGTCCGTGGGCGTGATCTCGCTCGGAACAAGGGCGATGGTCTCATCGCTGCGGATGCTCGGGTTGGTGTTGAAACCGCTCTCGATGGCAACCCAGCTGTCGGTCGGGAATTCGTCCTGCCAGCCGGGGTAGTAGACGGGGATGCCGACCGGCTGCGCGTCGACCGCGCAGCAGGACACGACGAAGCGGGCCACGAAGAACACGTTCTCGGGGTCGCTCGTGTCGGGCGTGACGAACCCGGTCACGGTCGCGGTCTTGTCGGCGAAGAAGTCCTCGCCGGCGCCTTGGCGCAGCAGCGAGGACCAGTCCCGCACGGTGAAGGTCGAGTAGTCGCCGCCGACGAGGTCGCTCGCCTCTTTCTGCGTGATGAGCGAGGTCGAGCCGTTCAGGTCGCGCTTGGCGACCGTGGCCGTGGTCAGGGTCGCCGGCGGCAACACCAGGAGGCCCACGGTGGCCGCGACGATGATCAGGATGCTGCCGGCCGGCCAGAGCCACGCCCAGCGTCCTCCGTCGTCCTCAGGCAGCTCGTGCTCGTGCTCGTCTTCGGCTGCGGGCAGGAGAGCGAATGCGGCCACCACCAGCGCGGCGGCGATCACGGCCATCACCATGGTGAACACGAAGTACCGGGGGTGGATGTAGAGCCCGAGCTGCCCGCTGACCCCCAGGTAGACCGTGGCCACAATGCCCACGATGCTGAGAAGCGCGCCCTGCCAGCGCCGCAGGAGCCGTCTAAACGACATAGTTGATCGCCAATCCGAGAACCGCGGAGCAGAGAGCCACAATCAGGGTGAGCTGCATCAGGGTCTTGGCCGTGAAGGTCGTGCGCAGCAGGGCCAGCATCTTGATGTCGATCATCGGGCCGAAGACCAGGAAGGCCACGATGGCACCGGGCATGAACGTCGCACCGAACGAGAGGACGAAGAAGGCGTCGACGTTGGAGCAGATCGAAACCACGAAGGCCAGGGCCATCAGCGCCAGCACGGACCAGACCGGGTGGCTGCCGAGCGTCACGAGCACCTCGCGAGAGACGGCGGTCTGGATCAGCCCGGCCAGTCCGGCGCCGATAAAGAGCGCCGGCAACATCGCGCTGGTCTCCTTCGTGAACAGGCCGGCGCTGCGCTTGATCTTCCCGTCGGCCGCGTCATGGTGGTCGCCGAGTGCACAGGCATCCTGAAACCGGGGAGCGAGCAGGGACTCGGGTTTCGGGTGCCGGCTGTAGATGTAGCCGATCAGGTTGGCGATCAGGAATCCGCCGGCGATGCGCCAGACCAGGATGCCACTGTCCCAACCGAAGGCCTGCTGGGTGGTGATGATGGTCACCGGGTTGAGGATCGGGGCCGCGAAGAGGAACGTCATCGATTCGCCGACCGTCAGCCCCTTGGCGATCAGGCCGCGCGCCAGAGGCACATTGCCGCACTCGCAAACCGGCAGCAGCATGCCCAGCAGCGAGAGTACGACCTGCCGGGCGACCGGGTTCTTCGGCAGGCGCCGCAGCAGGAACCCCTCCGGCAGCCAGGTCTGCACCACGATCGACAGCACGATGCCGAGGAAGACGAACGGCAGCGACTCGATCACCACGCTGATCGACAGGGTGACGAAGTCGCGGAAGGTGTCCGCCAGGGTGTCGGCAGGGGCCGACGGCGCAAACACGCGCAGCAGGATCACCAGCCCGATGATGACGAGGCCGACGGAGAAGCCGCGGCCGGGCCTCCGGCGCGCGGTGAAGGGCCGCGCGGCGATGGTCTGACTCATGGGTATATCTTGTCCTGTTTCGACTCGGTTGCGCTCGGGACAGGAAGCCATCGGCAGGAGGTTGGCGGGGGTATCCCTCGGTTAGCCGCACCAATCAGGGAGAAAACCGGACACGCTACGGCTGCTGGTGCCGCGGTCGAGGTCTACCAGGGTGGTCGTCATGCCCGAGAACGCGGGCAGGGTCGGGTAGTAGTCGCCGAGGCCGGCCGCCGGGATCGTCTCCACCGCGAGGTACTGGCCGTTCGGCGAGACGCAGAAGTCCCGCACGCGCGACGCGTCCGACGCGGGAGTGAACGCGACGCTCGAGTCGGCGGCGTCGGTGACGGCGATCAGGTAAGCCAGCTGGTTGCTGTCGCCGGTCTCCTGCAGAAACAGGCGGGCGTAGCGCCCCTGCTCGGTGAGGAGCACGAGCTTGCCGGGGTAGGCGCTCGCTTCGAGCAGGCTGGGCGCGAGGTCGAGTGTGGTCACGGCACCGTCGGCGAGGTCGATCGTCGAGCCTTGGTCGGGGTCGGCGACGACGAGCGCGCGGGTGCCGGGAACGAATCCACGCATCTCGTCGTGCTCGCCCAACGGGGTCAGCACGGCGTCGCCGAGCATGTCGATCAGGAACAGAGTCTGCCCGGCGTTCTGCACGACGAGAGAGGTGCTGTCCGGCACGAAGCGCAGGTCCATCACCGTCATCGGCAGGCCGTCCACCCCGGTGACCTCGGCCGGGAGGCCCGAGTACTCGGTCAGGTCGTAGACGAAGGGGGTGCGGTCGTAGCGGCGCCCCGCCGTCTCCGGGGCGCTGGTGAAGGTGTACGCGATCAGGGTTTTCGATGGGGAGGCCGCCAGGTTCTCGATCACGCCCGCGCCCGGCACGGGCACCTGCACGTTGTCCCCGCCCCCGAACGAGACCACCTCGAGGGTGGCCGTGTCGTCTTCGGCGAGCGTGACGGCGGCGAGGTGGTTCTCCAGGGCGACATACTGCTGGATGCGCGGGGCGCTGAACACGATGTCTCCGTCGCCCCGGCCCTGCAGGGTCGTTCGGCGCACGGTGTCGGGCCGCTTCGCACCGGCGTCATCCACCCGGCTGTCGCGCTGCAGCGCATAGATGTCGACGTCCGGGGTCGTGAACTCGTATTCCAGGGTGGCGGTGGCGTCCTGGGTGATGCTCGCGACATCCGTCACCGTCACCGTATAGACGGTGTTGTAGCGCAGGATGCCGGCGAACTCCACCGTCAGGGCGCGGTCGGCGACACGGGCGGAGACCTCTGTAGCCGGGGATACCGCCACCTGGCCGGCTTGGACCTCGGCCAGCGGCTGGTTCGCGGTGAGCAGCAGGCGCGCGTTGCCACGCGTGACGGCGGCGTCGAGGTTGATCTCGGCGGAGGCCAGGCGGGGACCCTGGCTGAAGTTGGCCATCGCGAGGCCCGCCACCAGCAGGACGAGAACCGCGACCGTGACCGAGAAGAGCTGTCGGAAACGCCGGCCCGCCAGCCGCGCGGAGCGCGATCGATTCGCGGACGCGGGTGCGGCCGAGAGCGCGCTCCGTTCGCGGTTCATCCTGCCAATAGTATCGGCCGATTTTCCGGGCGCGCCGGAGACCGGGGGATCAGGGCCGCGCAACCGGAGAAATCGGCGCAACGCCTTCGGGGGCATAGGATCGGGGGGAGTATTCAGGCGTATGCAGTCCTAGCCCTGGTCCGCAGCGTCGTCAATCGCATTCCTCGCCGCGTTGGCGCACATCACGTCGATCCCCCGATCGAGATCGTGATCATTTGACCGCTTCGATCAGACCTCCCACTGTCTCAGGACCTACCAAGCAAGGCATCAGTTATGACTTCTACGCGATTCCCCCTGTCGCGCGCGGAAACGCGCGCCCGGCTCCTGTCCATGCGCGGTGTACTCTTCGACCTCGACGGGGTGCTCACGCCCACCGCCGATGTTCACATGGCCGCCTGGTCGCGCCTGTTCACCCGCTTTCTCGAGGACCAGGGAGTGAGCCCCGCCTACAGCGAGGCCGACTACTTCCAGTACATCGATGGCAAGCCCCGCTATGACGGCGTGCGGTCGCTGCTCGCCTCCCGGGGCATCCAGCTGCCCGACGGCGACCCGACGGACGCCCCGGAGCGCAACACCGTCTGCGGCCTCGGCAACCGCAAGAACGAGGCCTTCAACGAGACCCTCGCCGAAAGCGGCGTCACGCCCTACCCGGGATCGATCGAGTTCCTCGACTACGTCGTGGCCGCCGGCCTCGCCGTGGCCGTCGTCACCAGCTCGCGCAACGGGGAGAAGACCCTCGCGGCAGCCGGCATTCGCGGACGCTTCGAAATCGTCGTCGACGGCCTGCTCTCGGCCGAGCGTGGCCTGGCCGGCAAGCCGGCCCCCGACACCTATGAGCTCGGCGCGGCACTGCTCGGCCTCGATGCGGCCCAGTGCGTCGTCGTCGAAGACGCGCACTCGGGCATCCAGGCCGGCCGCGCCGGCAACTTCGGCCTCGTGCTCGGAGTGGACCGCGGCGTGGGCACGCAGACCCTGCTCGACGCCGGGGCCGACGTCGTCGTTACCGACCTGCACGAGCTGCTCCCCAACGTCGAAACGGAGGCCGGAGAATGAACCGGATCACCGACACGAACGACCCGCTCGACCGCAACCGATTTCCGATCGACGAGTGGGCCCTGGTCGAGAAGGACTTCTCGGGTGACGACATGGGACGCACCGAGACGCTGTTCGCCATCGGCAACGGGTACCTCGGCCTGCGCGGCAACGTGGACGAGGGCCGGGACGGCCACGCCCACGGCACGTTCATCAACGGGTTCCACGAGACCTGGCAGATCCGGCACGCGGAAGAGGCTTTCGGCTTCGCACGCGTCGGGCAGACGATCGTCAACGCGCCGGATGCCAAGATCATTCGCATTTACGTCGACGACGAGCCGCTCGTCCTGACCCTCGCGGATCTGCTCAGCTATGAGCGCCGCCTCGACTTCGCCGGCGGCATCCTCTCCCGATCCCTCGAATGGCGCACGCCCTCGGGCAAGCGCGTGCTGATCCAGTCGCGCCGCCTGGTGTCGTTCACGGAACGCCACCTCGCAATCCTCGAGTACGAGGTCACCATGCTGGACGCCGACGCGTCGGTCGTGATCTCCAGCCAGATCCTCAACCGCCAGGACGGCATCGGCGAGTACGACGCCCCGAAGCCCACCAACGGCAAGGACTTCGACCCGCGTAGGGCCGAGTCGTTCACCGACCGGGTGCTGCGCCCCCGCTTCAAACGGGCATCCGAGGGCCGCTACATCCTCGGCTTCCGCTGCACGAACTCGGGCATGACCATCGCCTGCGCCGCCGACCACCAGCTTGAGACGCTCAATGAGTACGACGAGGCCTCGCACATCGGCGACGACCTCGCCAAGCACGTCTACCGCATCAAGGCCAAGCAGGGCCAGTCCATCCGACTGACCAAGACCCTCAGCTACCACACCTCCACCGGCGTGCCCACGCACGAGCTCGCCGACCGGTGCGACCGCACGCTCGACCGCGCCGTCGCAGCCGGAACCGAGCAGTACGTCGCCGAGCAGCGCGACTGGCTCACCGCTTTCTGGGCGCGCACGGATGTCGAACTCGCCGGCCAGCCTGCCCTCCAGCAGGCCACCCGCTGGAACTTCTTCCAGCTCGCGCAGGCGTCCATGCGAGCCGACGGCCAGGGCGTGTCCGCGAAGGGCGTGTCCGGATCCGGCTACGGCGGTCACTATTTCTGGGACACGGAAGTGTACGTGCTCCCCTTCCTGACCTACACGTCACCGAACGCCGCGCGCAACGCGCTGCGGTTCCGGCACGCGATGCTCGAGCACGCCAGGATGCGCGCCACCGAACTGAACCAGCTGGGCGCGCTGTTCCCGTGGCGCACGATCAACGGCCTGGAGTCGTCCGCGTACTACGCCGCCGGCACCGCGCAGTATCACATCGACGCTGACATCTCCTATGCGCTGACCCAGTACGTGTCGGCCACCGGCGATGAGGACTTCCTCTCCCGCGAGGCCATCGACATCCTGGTGGAGACGGCGCGCATGTGGGCCGACCTCGGCTTCTGGCGCGGCAACGGCAACGACGTCTTCCACATTCACGGCGTTACCGGGCCCGACGAGTACACGACCGTCGTCAACGACAACCTCTACACGAACATCATGGCCCGCTCGAACCTGCGGGACGCGGTCACCAGTGTGCGCAGACTGCGCGAGGTCGACATCGCCTCCTACGACTTCATGGTCGCCCGCCTCGGACTCGGCGAGGCCGAGATCATCGAGTGGTCGTTCGCCGCGGAAGCAATGCACATCCCCTTTGACAAGACCCTGGGCATCCACCCGCAGGACGCGCAGTTCCTGGAGAAGGAACGTTGGGACCTCTCGCAGACGCCGCCCGCCAACCGCCCGCTGCTGCTGCACTACCACCCCCTCGTGATCTACCGCTTCCAGGTGCTCAAGCAGGCGGATGTCGTGCTCGCCCTCCTGCTGCAGGGTGACCAGTTCACGCCGGAGCAGAAACGTGCCGACTTCGACTACTACGACCCGATCACCACGGGTGACTCGACGCTGTCCGACGTCGTGCAGTCGATCATCGCGGCCGAGGTCGGCTACCACGAGCTGGCGCTCAAATACTTCACCTCGGGCCTGTTCGTCGACCTCGCCGATCTGCACCACAACGCGGCGGACGGCGTTCACGTGGCATCCGCCGGCGGTGTCTGGAGCGCGCTCGTCTACGGCTTCGGCGGCATGCGCGACCACGGCGGCAAGATCACCCTCGACCCGCGACTGCCTGAGACCTGGGAGGCGCTGACCTTCCGCGTCACGCTCCGGGGAACCCGGCTGCGCGTGGACGTGCGGCAGAGCGAGGTCAACCTCACGATCGAGGAGGGCGTCGACGTCATGCTGTCCGTGCGCGGTGTTTCCGTCATCGTGCGGATGGGCCTGCCCATCACGGTCGCGCTGACCCACCAGGGCCCGCGCGACCCGGGAGCACCCTCTCGGACCTTGGTCGAGGGCGGGCGACGGGCCGACGGCACCGTCATCACGTCCTCGATCCCGACGATCGCGCACACCACCGAGTTCCTGGAGCCGAACGACTAGTTCGCTTCCGCGGGGAGGGCCACGGCACATCGTCGGGGACCCTCCCTCGTTTCTAGCCCTGGCCCTGGCCCCGGCCCCTCGTCCGTCGCTCTGGCAATAACCAATTCGACGGAGATTTCGCGATAGTGACCGCATTTCACATGAAATAGGTCGATTTTCGTCAAAATCTCCGTCGAATTGGTTCGCGGCGTCGGCAGGCCAGTGCCCGGGGAGCCGGGAACCGGGACTGCTACCGAGTTACAGCGCCGCCTGGATGGCCGCCGCGTAGGCCTGGTAGCCGGCGGGGGTCGGGTGGAAGGCATCCGGACCAGCGAAGTAGACCCACGAGTCGACGTCTCCGATGCCGTGGCCCGCGAAAGCCGCGGACACGTCGACATATTCGATGCTGGAGTTCGGTCGGATTGCCTGGGCCTGGGCTACGACGCCCTGGATGGTCTGGTTTAGCAGCATGGTTGCCCCGTTGAGCTGGGCGATCAGCGGGTTAGCCGAGGGGGCAAAGAGCAGCGGGTAGCCGGTGACGACCACGTGGGCATTCGGGGCGGCCGCCGCGACGCGCGCGTAGGTGTCGGCCAGACGGGCTGTAAGCTCGCCGGAATAGATCAGGGCGCCGGCGGTGGAGATGGCGTTCCCGCACGCGACCGGATCCGCGGACGCGCACGCCGCCGCCACGCCGGCCACATTCAGATCGTTGCCGCCCACGGTAAGTGTCACCAGGGTGGTCCCCCGGTTCAGGGACGACAGCTGCGTGGTGGTCACAGTCCCGGTGGTGGCCAGGCTGCAACTGACGTTGCGCAGCAGGTTCGTGCCCTTCACCGCGTCCAGAAGGGCGGGGTAGCCGTTCGGGCTCTGCAGGCAGCTGTCCACGTAGTCACCGCCGCCTTGCCCGGCCGCGTAGGAGTCGCCCAAGGCGACGTACTTGTTGGCCGCAGCCGTGGGTGCGGCGGATGCCGGTAGAGCACCAGCGGCAAGCACGCCCGAGGCGGCGAGGATGGCGGCGAGGACGCTGGACAGGAGTCGGATTCGGGGTTTCATGGCCCGACTTTACTCGGATCTGCGCTCTAGGTGCAGGGTTGATTTCGGCACGACCTCAGCGACTCCCGCAAAGCGGCCTGGCGCTCAGCCAGCTCGGCTTTCTGGGCCGCCCGTGCTCACGGTGCCGACCTCACCAATTCGACGGAGATTTTGCCGGGATCACCCCGATCGGTGCGAAAAACCGGGTTCCGGAGCAAAATCTCCGTCGAATTGGTTCGCGCGCTCAGGGGATTGAATCGCGCGTCAGGCGGCAAGAACATCAGGCGGTAAGGGGCACGTAGCGGTAATACTCGATGCCCTGGTCGTAGAAGTCGGGGCCGTTCGCGGTGCCGAGGTGGTCGACGACGAACTGGTCCTCGGCCGGGGCCGGCACGAGGTCACCGGGGCGCCCCTCGTGCAGCGCGATGTACTGCGCCTCGGTCAGGTCGACCGGGCCGTGCAGGGCGGTCTCGAAGTTGATGCGTGCGGCGGCGGCCTGCCAACCCTCGGCGACCCGCATCGGGAGAGCCTCGGCGGCGTCGCCGCTGCCGTAGCCGAGCGCCAGCCACTCCTGGCCGGCGAGCTCGAGGCCCTCCGTCAGTGCGTGCTGCAGACCGGATGCGAGCCACGCCGGCAGGGCGGCCGTGTAGAGGTTGCCCAGGTCGCGCATGGCGTCCGAGCCGAGGCCGAGCTTCTCGCTGACCAGGGTGTTCCAGACTTCGGTGCTGCGCAGGTGCTGGCGCAGGCGGCGGGACAGCGGGAAGACGTCACCGATGATCTCGCCGATGTCGGCCCCGTTTCCGTGGAACGGCGAGGGTGCGCACATCTCGGCGAGCAGGAGGTCGGCGTCGATCCCGGCATCCGCGCAGTGCGCGCGCAGCTGGTCGCGGCCCGATTCCTCGTCGGCCGCGAGCGTGAACAGGTAGGCCATCACCCAGCCGGTCGCCGGCATCTGGTGGTACGGGCGGTGCATGAACACCCGGTCGACCTCGTTGAAGTAATCGAGGGAATTGCCGGGGCGCTTTCCCAGCATGGCCGTCATCGCGTGGTGGGTCGCGTCGATGTAGCAGCTGGTCGAGTACCGGCCGTTGAACACGGGCAGGTCCTGCATCTGCCCGTCGTCGCGGGGCGGCTGCCCGCGGAAGCGCGCGAACGGCTTGCGGAAGTCGGCCACCCGGTAGTCGGAGTCGCTGCCGGACCCGGCCAGATTTACTTCCAGCAGTCGGGCCTCGCTTTCCAGGAGCACAGCGACGGCGCCTGCACCTTGGGTGGGCTCGCCGCTGCCGCCGCGAGCGTATTCGGCGATGTCGGCGGAGACGACGATGGCCTGGCGGCCCACGCCATCCGTCGCCAGGTAGCGCAGGGCGGCCTTGATGCCGTAGACGCCGGCGAGGCAGGCCTGCTTGAACTCGGGCACCTCGCAGTCGCGCGCGAGCAGCGGCATGCCATGGGCGGTGAGGGCATCGTTGACCATGCCCTTGACGATGACCGCACCGGCCGAGTTGTCGCTGCTGGATTCGGTGCCGAGGGCCAGGAGGCCGACCTGACCGGGGTCGATGTCGTAGTCGCGGATCAAACGCCACACCGCGTTCGCCGCGAGCGTGTAGACACTCTGGCCTGGGCCGCGCATGCGGAAGCTGCGTCCAACGACGTTCCGGACCTTCCCCCACGGCTGGTCGTTCCAGTCGCACCAGGCTTCGAGCTGCACCCGGTAGGGCGGCACGAACAGGGAGAATCCACTAATTCCAGGCGTCAACAGTTCCCTCTTCAGGTTTGGCGTGGTTGTTCACCCACACCGGGTCTCAAACGCACCACTCCATTATCAACGGATCGGTTGGTGAAAGTGGTGACCAGGATCAGATCGTCAGGCGGAACCGACCCGATCACGGCGGTGCGGCCCCCCGGGAAGCGACTAAAATCGAGTGAACCCGATCGGAGCACCACTGTGGACCAACCCATCGATGGTGGCGCCACCGCCGTGGCCCGCGCGCACAGCAACATCGCCCTCGTCAAATACTGGGGCAAGCGCGACGCCGCCCTGAACACGCCCGCGGTCGGCTCCATCTCGGTCACGCTAGACGCGCTCTACACCGACACCCGCGTCACCTTCACGCCCGGTCTGGTCGCCGATGAACTGTGGCTGGCCGGATGCCGCGTCCCGGCCACGCGCATCAGTCACGTTCTCGATCTGGTGCGTGGGCATGCCGCCAGCATGGGCCTGTCCGCCGCCCGACTGAACGCCATCGTGACGTCGACGAACAACTTTCCGACCGGGGCCGGCCTCGCCTCGTCGGCATCCGGCTTCGCCGCCCTCGCGGTTGCCGCGTCCGGCGCCGCCGGCCTCACCCTGGCCGACCGGGAACTGTCGATCCTGGCCCGGCGCGGCTCGGGCTCGGCCGCCCGCTCGATCTTCGGCGGCTTCGCCGAGATGCACGCCGGCACCGCCGCCGACGGATCGGACGCCTACGCGGAAGAGCTGCTCGACCGGGCGGGCTGGCCGCTGGCGGTCGTCGTGGCGATCACCGAGCACGGCGAGAAATCGATAAATTCCACTATCGGCATGAACGAGAGCAAGGCCTCCTCGCCGTTCTACCAGGCCTGGCGTGACTCGGCCGACGACGACCTCAACGAGATGCGCTCCGCCATCCGTGACCGCGATTTCGCCCGGCTCGGGCAGCTCTCCGAGTACAACTGCCTCAAACTGCACGCCCTGATGCTCACGACCCGACCCGCACTGATCTATTGGAACGCCGCGACCGTCGCCGCGATGCACGCCGTGGCGGGTCTTCGCGCCCAGGGCGTGCCGGCCTATTTCACCATCGACGCCGGGCCGCAAGTCAAGGTGCTCTGCCTGCCCGGCGACGCCGCCGCGGTTCAGCGGGCGATGGTGCTCGTGCCCGGCGTGCTCGAGGCGCGCATCAGCGCGCTCGGCCCGGCCGCCTGCCGGCTGGAATGACCATGGCGACGACTCTGCCGACGCCTCCGCCGAAGCCGACGATCCGGGCGTCCGCGCCCGGCAAGCTCTTCCTGCTGGGCGAGTACGCCGTGCTCGAGGGCGCGCCGGCCCTGCTCACCTCCGTCGACCGACGCGTAGAGGTGACGGTCGACGAGTCACCCACGGGCTCCTGGCAGGTCAGCGCGTCCAATTTGGGCATCCGGAACCTGGTGTTGGGCACGGATGGCGCCCTCCCGGCCGGGCTCACCGACCAGCAGCGCGACCACCTCCGCGTCTTCGACCAGGTGCGCGTCGCCGTGCAGGCCGCTGCGCTGCAGGCGCGGGTGCTGCCGCAGAGTCAGGCCCCGCTCGCCATCACCATCGACAGCAGCGCGCTGTCCCGGGGCGGCCACAAGCTCGGCCTCGGTTCCAGCGCCGCCACCGCTGCCGGCCTGACCGACGCCCTGGCCCGCGCCCTGGGCCTGACGCTCGACCGGGACGAGCTGTTCCGCCTGGCCCACGCCGCCCACCGCAGCGCGCAGAACGGCGCCGGCAGCGGCGGAGACGTGGCCGCGAGCGTGCACGGCGGGTTGATCCGCTATGCCCCGGGTGCCGCAGTGGTGCCTCTGCGCTGGCCGGAGGAGCTCTGTATCTCGGCCGTCGTCACCGGCGAGGGTGCGCTGACCACCCGTCTGGTGGGCCGCGTGGCCGACTACGCCGCCGAGAACCCCGCCCGGCACCGGGCCGACCTCGACCGGCTGAAACACCTCGCCGAACAGGCCGAGGCGGCGCTGGCCAGCCCGGCCGATTTTCTGAGCCTCGCCTCCGACTACTTCGCGGCGCTCACCCAACTCGACGCGCATGCCCAGGCCGGCATCGTGAGCGAGCGACACCGTGAACTGCACGCCCTCGCCCGGCGCAAGGGCGGCATCTTCAAGACCAGCGGGGCCGGCGGCGGAGACGTCGGTCTGGCCTTTAGCTACGCTGGAGAACCCACCGAGCGACTCGCCAGGGCACTCGCCCGGGCCGGGGCCGCCATCGTCCCGCTCGGCTTCTTCGCCGCCGGCCTACAGGGAGGCACCGCGTCATGAGCCGGTCCCGCATCCCCCGCTTCTACCAGTTGTCGGTCACTGAACGCATCGCGCTCCTCCGGCAACGTGGTGTCCTGTCGACGGATGCCGCCGCGCACCTCGCAGACGGAACGTCCGCCCTCGACGTGGAGGCCGCCGACCGGTTGATCGAGAACGTGATCGGCGTCTTCTCAATGCCGATGGGACTCGGCCTGAACTTCCGGATCAACGGCCGGGACCACCTGGTGCCGATGGTGGTCGAAGAGCCCTCGATCGTCGCCGCGGTCAGCTCCGCGGCCCGGCTGGTGCGCCAGGCCGGCGGGTTCACGAGCGTCGCCGACGAGCCGCTGCTGATCGGCCAGATCCAGGTCGTCGACCTTATCGACCCCGAGCGCGCCCGGGCTGACCTGCTCGCGCGCGGCGACGAGCTCGTGGCGTTGGCCGACAGCGGGCATCCGAAAATGGTGGCGCGCGGCGGCGGCGCCCGCGGCATCGAGGTCTTCCTGCGCGGTGCGACGGCGCAGAACGGCGAACTGCTCGTCGTGCACCTGCTGGTCGACACCCGCGATGCGATGGGCGCCAATCTCGTCAACTCGATGTGCGAACGGCTCGCCCCACTGGTCGAGGAGATCAGCGGCGGCCGCGTGTTCCTGCGCATCCTCTCCAACCTCACCGACCGGGCCCTGGTGCGCGCCCGTGCCGTGATCCCGCACGCGCTGCTCGAGACCGCCGACTTCCCCGGCGAACGCGTGCGCGACGGTATCGTGCTCGCAAACGAGTTCGCGGCCATGGATCCCTACCGGGCCACCACGCACAACAAGGGCATCATGAACGGCATCGACGCCGTCGCCCTCGCCACCGGCAACGACTGGCGGGCGATCGAGGCGGCGGCCCACGCCTACGCCGGCCGCGGCGACGGCTACGGCCCGCTCACCACCTGGAGCGTGAACGACGCCGGCGATCTCGTCGGCGAACTGACCATCCCGTTGAAGGTCGGCACGGTCGGCGGCCAGGTGGAGTCGAACCCGGCCGTACGGCTCGCTCACACGATCCTCGGGGTGTCTTCAGCGCCCGAGCTGGCCGAGGTGATGGCCGCCGTGGGGCTGGCCCAAAATCTCGCCGCCCTCAAGGCCCTGTCGACCAACGGCATCCAGCACGGCCATATGCGCCTGCACGCGCGGGCCGTGGCGGCTGCCGCCGGCGCCAGTGGAGCCCGGTTCGAGGAGGTCGTCGAGAGGCTCATTGCCGACGGCGAGATCAAGGTGTGGAAGGCGCGCCAGATCATGCAGGCCCTCGAAGAGAGCAGTGACGGCGACCGGGTTATTGAGCCGGCCGCGCCGGATGCCGGGTACGGCACCGCCGCCGTCGTCGCCTTGCCCGCGGCTCACCCCGCACCCACGGCCACCCTTACGCCCAGCGCTTCCGCCACGTGCGCTGCTGCCCTCACCCCCGGCGCCCCCGGCCCGGATGCCCACCTCGGCTACGGTAAAATCATCCTGATGGGCGAGCATTCCGTCGTCTACGGCTACCACGCGATCGCCGCGCCGATCGGTCTGTCGGTGCGCGCGCAGGTCACCCGCCAGGCGTCGCTCCGCGAACCGGTCATCGCCGACCGGGACGTCGACGGCTCGGTGCGCGAACCGATCCGAGCAGACCTCTCGCACCGGGTGGCGGCGCTGATCGTCACCCGGCTCGGCGTGTCCGACGCCGGCCTTCGGGTCGACGTGTTCTCTCACCTGCCGCGCGCCAGCGGCCTGGGTGCCTCCGCCGCGTTCGCGGTAGCGTTGATCCGCGCCGTCGCCGACAGCTTCCAGCTCACGATCAGCGACGCCGAGGTCTCGAGCCTCGCCTTCGAGTGCGAACAGATCGTGCATGGCACCCCGTCGGGCATCGACAACACCGTCGCCACCTTCGGCCGGTCGGTTCTTTTCCAGAGATCGGATGCCCCGGGCGGCCACACGATCCGCGACATCTTCACTCCCCACCCGATCCCCATCGTCATCGGGCTGTCCGGGGTGGAGTCGCTGACGAAGCAGACCGTGGGCCTCGTGCGCAGCGTCTGGCAGCGCAACCCCGCGCGCTACGACGCGATCTTCAGCCAGATCGACGGGCTGGTGTTGGCCGGGGTAGACGCGCTCCGCCGCGGCGACATCGCCGAGCTCGGCGAACTGATGAACATCAATCAGGGACTGCTCAACGCGCTACAGGTGTCGAGCCCGGAGATCGAGTCACTCGTGGCAATCGCCCGCCGCGCCGGCGCCCTCGGAGCGAAGCTGACCGGTGGCGGGGGCGGCGGCGCCATGATCGCTATCGCCGAACCTGGCGGCACCGAACCGATCATCACCGCGATGCGCAGCGCCGGCTACACGACTTACCTCACCGAGATTCGCTGAGCACCCGAAATTCGAACCTGTATTTGAGGTATTCGGAGCTGGGCATCTTGCCATTCCCGACAGCGATAAAAGGCGATTATGGCAGTCGTCCACAGGTTTCACGCGTAGTTATCCACACCGGGCGTTCCAGTAATTATGCGGGCAAAAGCCACATTTCACTCTGCTGTCCACAGGGTTATCCACAAGGCTGTGGATAGACGTATCTTCGACGTCTGCCAGGCCTGCCTGCCCGCCTCGCGGCGCAGGTCTCAATCGGCGGCCCTACGGCGGGCCCACGCGCCCCGGCCACAGGTCGACACCCAAACCGTTCTCCAGACGGGCCACGGTCGCCAGGTCCGGCCAGGACCGCCCGTGCAGCACCGAGAGCAGTGTCGTGTGGTCGAGCCCGGCATCGCGCGCCGCGGCGCGCACGCTCCGCTCGCCGATTGCGGCCTGCACGTTCACCGCGAACTGACGGGCCACCTCGCCGACGGCGCCCGCCGACGGCACGTCGGGCCACCCCACCACGAGGTCACGGGGAGCAGGTCGCGCCGGTCTGGACATAGCCCGAGCGTAGACGACGGATGTCCCCCTCGGATCGCCCACCCCAACCCGTCAGTCGAATCCACGGTGGTCGGGCTGGTCGAGACCCGGTGAGCCGCTCTCTGAACTTGTGAACAAACCTTCGAGATAAACTCTGAATCGAGTCTCTAAATACTGACAGACTCTCGACTCTGTGTTCGCTTTGAGGTATTCTCGTATCATGATCAATCTCGCGGATGACCTCAGGCAAGCGGCCGATGCCGTCGCCCTGCTGGGTTCCTCGAGTGCCGATTATGAGGCGCTGGCTGATGCCGCGGTATTGTCCGGTCAGAAGCAGATCGCGGCGGCTCGCCGCCTGCTCGACACCCGCGCCGCGTGGATGGCCGGCACCATCGCCCGGCGGTCCCGGCCGGAGTTGGGCCACTCCGGGTTGGCGGCGCAGCAGGGGTTTCTCTCGCCGGAGGCCCTCATCCAGAAGTGGACCGGCTCCTCGAAGGGCGACGCCTACAAAATGGTCGCCGTCGGCACCATGATGGCTGATGCCGAAGCAGCCGAGAAGCAGGTCGAGGCGGCGCTCTCCTCGCCCGACGCGGATGCCGCCGAGGTCGCCGAGTTCGAGGCGAAGGTGCCGTGGCAGGCGCCGATCGCCCGGGCCGTCACCGCCGGCACCCTCTCCGTCGACGCGGCCGAGTCGATCCGCTCAGGGCTCGGCCAGATCGACGCCGCGGTCACCGCCGAGAAGCTCGGTGCGGCACTCGAAGCGCTACTCACCGAGGCGTCGTCACTGAATGCCGACGAGGTCTTCAAACGGGCGAGACGGATGCGCGACCGGCTCGATGAGGCCGGCATCGCCGCCCGCGAGAAGCAGGCCTACGACGACCGCTACCTGCGGGTCTACCGGCTGGGCAACGGCGACGTACGACTCAGCGGGCTGTTCGCGCCCGAAGATGGCGAGTTCGTGCTCTCCACCTTCGACTGAGCAGGTCAACGAACACGGGCCGGCCGAACCCGCCGCTCACGGGCAGATCGAGGGCAGCCCTTTCCCCATCTCCCAGGAAACCATCGACCGGCTGCTCTGCGACGCCGGCACCCGCGGCATCAAATTCGACGACAACGGCCAGATCATCAACGTCGGCCGCGACGAACGACTCTTCACCGAGAAACAGCGCGCCGCGATGGCTGTGCGTGACGGCGGATGCCTCTGAATCGACTGCGACAGATCACCGGCCTGGAGCGAAGCCCACCACACCAACGAGTGGTCGAAAGGCAACGGCTACACCGACCTCGCCGACGGGGTACTCCTCTGTCATCCCCACCATCTGCTGCTGCACAACCAGCATTGGACGATCAGCCGCACCGGAACTCAGCATTGGTTGCGGCCACCGGTGGAGGTTGACCCGAAGCGGACACTGATCGCTCTGCCGAGCAAGCGGGCGAACCTGTAGGGCGGGACGGGTCGCCGGGTCTCGACGGGCTCGACCACCGGAGCTGAAACTACCGGAACGACACAAGGCCCCCAATCTCTCGGGGGCCTTTCTGTCCGAATGGGTGGACGGCAATCAACCCATCGTGTTCGCTGTGGGTAGATTGCAAAACTCAAAACTTCGGCCTGACCCCGTGTGCTGGTTACGTAGTTCCTCGCGATTCTTCTAAATGATCTTGCCGATCCTCTGGCGTTCGACGAAAATCTTCTGAAAATTCATGGAATCGAGGGACACGCCTCCGCTGGCTCCACCGCGCTGTAGCGCCCGCGAGCGCCACGAAAGCTAGCCTTCCTGAACCGCCTACACCCGTGTGTGGTGTGGTGCAGTTTCTGGTCATCGACGATGTCTTTCCCGTCGCGCAGTGACCGGGCGAGGCGGTCGAGCTTGGCGACCACAAGCGTGTCCCCGGCCCGGCATGCAGCCAGCGCTTCTCGTAGTCCTGGCCGCGCCCGGTTCGTGCCGGTCACCCTTGATCGGTGAACGTCCGGCTATCGGGCACCCGGTAGATATAGATCCAGCACATACGTCGGCGACGGACGTCCCAACAGCGAATGCTGGAATGGATGTGCGCCAACTCACCGGTGACGACCTGGAACTCATTGCGAGAGCGGAAGAGGCAATTGATGCCAACGCGGACGTTGAAGGCGGGGTACACACAGTCGGGGCTGCCGTTTGTGATGCCACGGGACATATCCACGTCGGCGTCAACGTTTATCATTTCACGGGTGGCTCCTGCGCTGAGCTCGTCGCGCTGGGATCAGCACGAACCTCCGGAGCGCGCGAGCTCACGGCGATTGTCGCCGTGGGCGACAGTGGGCTTGGCGTGAAAACCCCGTGCGGCCGCGATCGCCAAGTTCTTGCCGAAGAGAAAGCGACAGCTGATGCGGCGAGCTCGGTTGCTGGCTAGTTCGACCATGAGTTGTCACGGGACGGCCGGGTGCCTCACGAACGGATAGCTTCCCATAACGCCGTTGACAGTTCCTGATGAGGCAACCCGACCGAGCTGTGGTTCTGCGGCGTGGACCCGACCTTTTCACCTTGCTGCTGCGTGAGGAAGAATTAGTCTGTACAACCACGATCCGAGACACCAATGGGTCGTGGTGAGAATTGTGCCGCCGAGAGCTACCATTCCTCCCAGCACGATTCCCAGTGCTGATAATCCGAAATAGAAGGACAAGGCCGCACCTGCAAGTAGCACGGTGGACAGCAGGTAGGAAAACCGTCGTGGACTCGGCGTGGGGGGAAGCGCCGGAGCGCGAAACATATGGCGAACGACCAAGTTATAGACCAGATCGAGAATCATGCCACGGGGAAATAGTGCCCCTGTGAGAGGAACGATTGCACCCAATCCAAGAATGATAGGCGACTGCAAAATCAATCCGAGAACGATCAAGACAGTGCCCACTGCCGGTGTGAATCGTAGGGGCCATGCGTAACAAGACTTGGCTTCATCATCGAGGCCTCCGAATCCCTGCTTATCCAGATTGGTCTTCGTTAGTTCTCTCAGTGCCGCCACCTTCGATTCCTTGATGCTGGCCATAGGCAACCCCATTTCGCAGATAGGGGCTATTCGTCTTTTCTTAGGACATCTCAATGTTCCTAGGATATCGAACCCATGCCTCCGGCCCGGCAATGAGTGTTCACTCCTACTCCCGGCACCTACATGGCAATCGACCGTGCCAGTGGCAAGCGCGTCACCAGACCCGTCACACCAGCGACCGTCACCATCCCGATGGATGCCGGAGCCCCAGCCGAACGGAATCAGGACCCCCGGTTGGCTGTGAAGCACCTCCAGAAGTTCGCCTTCAATTACCTCGCGGCGACCATCGCCGCCGTGTCATCGAACCTGCGGAAGATATTCGACTTCTTCGTGAAGACCGCCGAACGTGACAGCGGCGAGAGTCTCTCCCGAGGACGCCGACGCAAAGAAGCCACCGGAATACCGTTGAATAAACACAGCGCACTTCCCGCCCTGGCACCGCCGCAGTAGCGGAAACCAACGCCAATTCCGAACGTCACCCCGCGCACCGAACGCTTCAGCTTGCCCACCAGCAGGCTGATTGGCGTTTAAAGCGCAAACCCCCGAGCGGCGAGCGTTAAAACGGCCACCGAACGCGCACTGAGTCGTTAAAAGAAGAAGGCCGGCTGAGCATTTCTGCTCAACCGACCTGTCCACTTGGATTTCATGACAACCATTCCTGGATTTCCTGAAACATCCACTGTGCGCGAGGGGGGACTTGAACCCCCACGTCCTTTCGAACACTGGCACCTGAAGCCAGCGCGTCTGCCAATTCCGCCACTCGCGCGAACTTAGGCAGATTAGCACTTTCCGAGGGCACAACGCCATTCGAGACAGGCAGGCCGCGCGAACACAGGTCTTCGCGGCGTGCCGAACATCCTGAACACGCGCCCGATATGCGCCCGACATGGTGACCCGGACTGGCTCCCGTAGGATGACAACCCTCACCGGGTATTGCCCGGCGGGTGAGTTAACACTTGAGACAAGTAACATGCTCATAGCCGAAAGGATCGGATCGGGAGACCTGTGGGCATTCTGGATAGTTTTGAAAAGGGTCTCGAACGCGCCGTCAACGGTGCGTTCGCCAAGACCTTCAGGTCGGGGCTGCAACCGGTTGAAATCACCTCAGCACTGCGTCGCGAACTCGACACAAAAGCAGCGGTCGTGTCCCGCGATCGCATTCTCGCGCCCAATCGCTTCACGGTGCGAATGAGCCATGCCGACTTCCAGCGCATGTCCGCCCTTGGCCAGACCCTCCTCGACGAACTCACCGAACTCGTGCAGCTGCACGGCCGCGAGCAGCGTTACCAGTTCGCCGGCGGCGTCTCGATCACCCTGTCCGCGGATCGCGGCCTCAGTGAGGGCATGGTCCAGATCGACTCCAGCACGATCAAGGGCAGCGTCGCCTGGATCCCCGTGGTCGAGGTCAACGGCAAGCGCTATCCCCTGACGCAGTCGCACACCGTCATCGGCCGCGGGAGCGACGCCGACATCACCATCGACGACTCCGGCACCTCTCGCCGGCATGTCGAGATCCTCTGGGACGGCTCCCGTGCCCAGGTGCGCGACCTCGGCTCGACAAACGGCTCCCAGCTCAACGGTTCACCGGTCACGCAGGCCATCCTCGAGCCCGATTCAGTCGTCACCATCGGCCGCACCCGCATCGTCTTCCGGGTCATCGCGCAGGCATCCTCTTCCGAGCCGGTGACCGAGCGTCACCGCGACGGCGGCCGCGAACGTCACGACATGGACGGATTCTGGGGACCCACCGCATGAGCGTCAGTGAGCTCACCCTGCTGGTGCTGCGCCTCGGCTTCCTGCTGGTGCTCTGGCTCTTCATCTTCGGCATCGTCTATGCCCTGCGCAGCGACCTGTTCGGCCAGCGCGCCCGCAAGATGCAGGCGGATGCCGCTGGCTCGGCCGGCGCGCCCGCCGCGTTCCCGAGCGCCACGCCCGTGCCGAGCGCCACCCAGCCTCCCGCCGCCGCGGCCTCCGCGCCGACGGAGCAGTTCACGGCTCGGCCTGGCCCGGCGTTCACCGCCGTGGACGACAAGGCCACCAGCCAGAACGCGACCCGCCTCGTGATCACCTCCGGCCCGAAGTCCGGCACTGAGTTCCCGCTCACCGGCGACTCGATCACGATCGGGCGGTCGGGCGACTCGAGCCTCGTCATCCGTGACGACTACACGTCCACCCACCACGCGCGTCTGATGCTCTGGCATGACAAGTGGATGATCCAGGATCTCGATTCGACCAACGGCACCTTCCTGGATGGCAACCGTTTGGCCGTGCCGACCCCGGTCCCCCTGAACACCACCGTCAAGATCGGCGCAACCAGCTTCGAGCTTCGGCGGTAGCTGCATGGCGACAGTCAGTCACAGCGCGGCCGCGTCCCACGTTGGAAAGATTCGGTCCAACAACCAGGACTCCGGCTATTCCGGGCGCCATCTCTTCCTGGTTGCCGACGGCATGGGCGGGCACGCCGGCGGCGACGTCGCTTCGGCGATCGCCACCAAACGCATCATGGATGCTGACCGGGACTTCCAGTCCCCGCAAGACGCCGAGTTCGCCCTGCAGGCGGCGCTGATCGCCGCGAATTCGCAGCTCGCCGAGACCGTGTTCGAGCACGCCGAACTCACCGGCATGGGCACCACCGTCAGCGCGCTGATCGTGCTGGAAGACGAGGTGGCGATCGCGCACATCGGTGACTCGCGCATCTACCTGCTCCGCGAGGGCGAACTCTCCCAGATCACCATCGACCACACCTTCGTACAGCGGCTCGTCGACAGTGGCCGCATCACCGAGGCGGAAGCCATGGTGCATCCGCGCCGCTCGGTGCTCATGCGCGTGCTGGGCGACGTCGAATCGGCGCCGGAGATCGACACCTCCATCCTTGCGACCTTCCCCGGTGACCGCTGGCTGATCTGCTCCGACGGGCTCAGCGGCGTGGTCTCTAATTCGGGCATCGCCGCGGCCCTGCTCAGCCCACTTGACGCCCAGGGCGTGGCCGATCGCCTGGTCAAGGAAAGCCTCGACGGCGGAGCCCCTGACAACGTCACCATCGTCGTCGTCGACATCGGCTCACCCGCCGAACGCATCGACATGCCCACCGTGGTTGGGTCGGCATCCGCTCCCCTCGCCTTCGGCGAGGAGCCCACCCGCGGCCGGGCGCTGCGCATGTCGAGCTTGCGCCTGCACCCCGTGCGTGAAACGCACTTCGAGCCTGACTCCCAGGACTATCTCTCGGAGCTGATCGAGGAAGACAATCGCCGGGCCCGCCGCCGCAAGATCACCTGGCTGGTCGGCATCATCCTGCTGATTCTGGCCATCGTCGGCGCCGGCTTCCTCGGCTACCGGTGGACCCAGTCCCGTTACTACGTGGGGGTGGAAGGCAGCACGGTCGCCATCTTCCAGGGCGTGCAGCAGGACCTCGGCCCCCTCTCCCTGTCCTCCGTCTTCGAGGACACCGACCTGGAGCTGTCCGAACTGCGGGTCTACGACCGGCAGCAGGTCGAAAAAACCATCAGCGCAACCTCCCTCGCGGATGCGTTGCTCATCGTCGAACGGCTCCAAGATGCCAGCGTCCAGTAACCGGTCCACGACGACGGATGCGCCTGCGCGCCCGCCCCGCACAGGTCGCGTGCGCCGACTGCACCTGCCCCAGAAGCTGCGCAACCTCGAGTTGGTCCTGCTGCTCATCGCCTGCGGCATCAACGCGGCCACCGTTGTGCTCGTGCAGCTCGGCGCGCTCGGCCGAATCGACACGACACTGGTGCTGCTCGGCGCCGGCCTGTCGGTGCTGGTTCTGGCCATGCACGTGGTGCTGCGCGTCGTGGCCCGCGAGGCCGACCCGTTCATCCTGCCCATCGCCACCCTGCTCAACGGCCTCGGCATCGCCATGATCTACCGCATCGACCTGGCCAACGAAGAGTCCGGCTGGGCCAGCGCCTCCGTACGCCAGACCGTGTGGAGCGCCCTGGCCATCGGCTGCGCGATCGCGGTCATCCTGATCATCCGCAACCACCGGGTGCTGTTCCGCTACACCTACATCGCCGGGTTCGTCGGTGTGGCACTGTTGCTGCTCCCGCTCGTTCCCGGCCTCGGCCGCGAGGTCAGCGGGGCGCGCGTCTGGATCGGCGTCGGATCCTTCGCCACCTTCCAGCCGGGCGAGATCGCGAAGATCGCCCTGGCCGTCTTCTTCGCCGGCTACCTCGTGCGCAACCGCGACAGCCTCTCCATGGTGGGCAAGAAATTTCTTGGCATGCGTTTCCCGCGCCTGCGCGACCTCGGCCCGATCCTTGTCGTCTGGGCGCTGTCCATGTCCGTGATCATCTTCCAGCGCGACCTCGGAACCGCCCTGCTCTACTTCGGTCTATTCCTGGTCATGCTCTACCTGGCCACCGGCCGCCTCAGCTGGGTGCTGCTGGGCATGTCCCTCTTCCTCGGCGGTGCCCTCATCGCCAGCCAGACCCTGGACTACGTCAACGGCCGGTTCCAGAACTGGCTCGACGCCCTCAACCCGGATGTCTACGGGGCCGACGGCGGCAGCTACCAGCTGGTGCAGGGGCTCTTCGGTCTCGCCAAGGGCGGGCTCATCGGCACGGGCTTGGGCCAGGGGCGTCCAGAGATCACCCCCGTCCCCCAAAGCGACTACATCATCGCCAGCCTCGGCGAGGAACTCGGCCTGGCCGGCATCTTTGCGATCCTCGCGCTCTACCTGCTCCTCGTCGCGCGCGGCTTCCGCATCGGCTTCGCCGGCAATGACGACTTCGGCAAGCTGCTCGGCGTGGGTCTCTCCTTCGTCATCGCCCTGCAGTGCTTCATCGTGATCGGCGGCGTCACCCGTGTGATTCCCCTCACCGGTCTGACCACACCCTTCCTCGCCGCCGGCGGGTCCTCCCTCGTCGCGAACTGGATCATCGTGGCCCTGCTCCTGCGCCTGTCCGACACGGTGCGCAACCAACCCAGGCTGGTGGTCTGATGAATCGTGAACTCAAACGAGTGAGCATCGTGGTCATGCTCATGTTCGTGGCCCTGCTCGTCTCCACGACAATCGTGCAGGTCTTCCAGGCAGACAGCCTGTCCGCGGATGCCCGCAACACCCGCACGCTCTACGACAGCTACTCCGTCGAACGCGGTCCGATCCTCGTCGCGGGCGAGCCGATCGCCCAGTCGATGCCCGCCGACGATGAATACAAGTTTCAGCGCACCTACAGCAACGGGCCGCTCTACGCCCCGATCACCGGGTTCATTCCGCTCAACGGTGCGCCCACCGGGCTGGAGCATTCCCTTAACGGCGAACTCAGCGGAACGTCCGACGCCCAGTTCTTCGACAAGATGAACGCCCTGATCACCGGCCAGAACCCCAAGGGGGCTTCTGTGGAGGTCACGATCGACCCGGTCGCGCAGCAGGCCGCCTGGGATGCCCTCGGCGACCTCACCGGCTCCGTCGTCGTCTCCGAGCCGGCGACCGGTCGCATCCTCGCCCTGGTCTCCAAGCCCAGCTACGACCCGAACCTGCTCACCGTGCACGACAACCAGCAGGTCACCGACAACTATCAGTCGCTGCTGAACGACGACGGTAACCCGCTGCTCAGCCGCGCCACCAAAACCCTCAACCCACCCGGCTCGGTGTTCAAGCTGGTCGTGATGACGGCCGCCTTGGAATCGGGCAAGTTCACCCCGGAGAGCACCTTCCCGAACCCGCCCACGTACCAGCTGCCCGGCTCGTCGGCGGT
This sequence comes from Cryobacterium sp. TMT2-17-1, assembly GCF_004402765.1. Taxonomy (NCBI): domain Bacteria; kingdom Bacillati; phylum Actinomycetota; class Actinomycetes; order Micrococcales; family Microbacteriaceae; genus Cryobacterium; species Cryobacterium sp. TMT2-17-1. Next base: position 51,733 of record NZ_SOGC01000018.1, on the reverse strand, counting down.
CGTCATCAACTCCGGCGGCGGCACCTGCGGCGGAGGGGACACCGTCACTCTCGCCACCGCCCTGCGTCTCTCCTGCAACATTCCACTGGCCGAACTAGGTCTGCAGCTGGGCAACAAGGCCATTCGCGACACGGCCGAGAAGTTCGGCTTCAACAGCGACTATTCGATCCCCCTCGACGTGTCTCAAAGCGTGTACCCCACGGTTCTCGACGACGCCCAGACCGCACTCTCGGCCTTCGGCCAGACGGATGTCCGTGCGACGGCCCTGCAGATGGCGATGGTTTCAGCCGCGATCGCCAACGGCGGCCAGCTGATGACGCCCAACCTCGTCGACAAGGTGACCGCACCGGACCTGAGTCCGATTCAGGTCTTCGAGCCGGAAGCAATGAAACGGGTGATGAGCGCCGAAACGGCGGCAACACTGAACCAAATGATGGTCAACGGAGTCCAGGATGGCGCCGCCAGCAATGCAAGAATAGACGGGGTTAAGGTGGCAGGTAAAACGGGCACGGCGGAGAACGCCGAGGACGAGCCTTACACCCTGTGGTTCACCGGATTCGCTCCTGCGGAGGATCCGAAATATGCGATCACCGTTCTCGTTGAAAATGGCGGGGGACTTGGCCAGACAGGGTACGGCAATCTGCTTGCCGCACCTATTGCAAAGGAAGTACTAGAGGCGGTGCTGAACAAATGAGACCCACATCAGGGCTCACCTTCGGGGGACGATACGAGCTGCAGTCCCGGATCGCCATTGGCGGGATGGGCGAGGTTTGGAAGTCGATCGACCTCGTAATCGGTCGCACGGTCGCCATCAAGATTCTCAAGGACGAGTACCTCGGTGACCCTGGGTTCCTCGAGCGGTTCCGCGCCGAGGCCCGTCACGCCGCGCTCGTCAACCACGAAGGCATCGCCAACGTGTTCGACTACGGCGAAGAAGACGGCAGCGCCTTCCTCGTGATGGAACTCGTACCCGGTGAAGCACTGTCCACCATCCTCGAGCGCGAGCATGTCCTCCCCGCGGACAAGGTGCTGGACATCGTCTCCCAGACGGCCGCCGCACTTCACGCCGCGCACGCCGCCGGACTCGTGCACCGCGACATCAAGCCGGGCAACCTGTTGATCACGCCCGAAGGCCGCGTCAAGATCACCGACTTCGGCATTGCCCGCATCGCCGACCAGGTGCCGCTTACCGCGACTGGCCAGGTCATGGGCACCGTGCAGTACCTCTCACCCGAGCAGGCCAGCGGCCGCTCCGCCTCGCCGACCACCGACATCTACTCGCTCGGCATCGTCGCTTACGAAAGCCTCGCCGGCCGCAGGCCGTTCACGGGCGAGTCCCAGGTCGCGATCGCCATGGCGCAGATCAATGAGACCGCCCCCGACCTGCCCGACACGGTGTCGGAGCCGGTGCGCAACCTGGTGATCTCCTGCCTGGCCAAGAACCCCGCGGACCGTCCGGCCTCGGCCGCGCACCTGTCCCGTGCCGCCGCAGCCCTCCGCCGCGGCGACATCGCGGCCGCTGCGGCATCCGTGCCTGCCATCATGAACGGCGTCACGCCCACCTCCGCGACCATGTTGATGCCCGGCGCCGGCGGAATGCAGGCCACGACCGTGCTGCCCACCGGAGCGCCCGCGACGCGTGCCTCCGCGACGGCGGAACCCGAGGAAAAGAAGCGCAGCCCGTGGACCTGGCCGCTGATCGGCCTGATCGGCCTGCTCGCGCTCGTACTCACCGGCACCCTGATCGCCCTGTTCACACAGGACAACACGACGCCGGTGGAGACGCCGACCACGTCGGCACCGGCATCGGTGACTCCGTCCCCGAGCAAAACGCCCACCCCCTCGGCGACCCCCGCGCCATCGCCGACCCCAACGAGCAACACCGTCGAAGTCAGTCTGGCCGACTACCAGGGACTGACCAGCACGGAGGCGCGCGACAAGCTGTCCGGGCTGGGATTCGTAGCGGATGTCCAAGCCGGCAACGCGGCCACCACCCCGGAGCAGATCGCCGACACCGTCTACGACGTGAACCCCACCGGCCCGGTGACGAAGGGTTCCACGATCACGGTCACGGTCTACGCCCCCGCCGTCACCCCCGACGACCCGACCGCGGCGCCCACCGTCGCCCCCGCCTCGGTCGCCGCCGGAGCAGAGGCCACGGTCACCTGGGCTGCACAGTCCTGCCCAAGCGGCCAGACCCTCTCCGGCTATGAGGTCGTGGCCGACGGCGACGCCGTCTCCCCCGGCCCGATCAGCCCGGACGCCACCTCTACGAAGATCACCGCGGGTCCCGACGCCGGCACCTTCACGGTCAAGTTCCGCTACATCTGCGGCCAGGTCGCATCGGCCTACTCGAAGTCCAGCACACCTGTCACCGTCACCCCGGCGGCGTAGCGGAGGCTCAGGAAGGTACGGCTAAAATACGGTGAACTGTGTGCGCGAGCTGGGAGTAATGCTTTGACTGATGAAGGCCGTCTGCTCGCCGGTCGTTACCGGGTGGGTGCGCTCCTCGGGCGAGGTGGAATGTCCGATGTGCACATCGGCACCGATTCCCGGCTCGGCCGCACGGTCGCGATCAAGCTGCTCAAGTCATCGCTTGCCGCCGACCCGGCATTCCGCACCCGCTTCCGCCAGGAGGCGCAGGCGGCCGCCCGTATGGCTCACCCCACCATCGTGCGCGTCTTCGACGCGGGCGAGGAGTCTGTCTCCGAGATCGGCGGCCACGAATCGCAGATCCCGTTCATCGTGATGGAATACGTCGACGGTCGACTGCTCAAGGACATCATCCGCGAGGGCGCGGTTCAGCCCGACGAGGCCGTTCGCATCATCGTCGGCGTTCTGACAGCCCTCGAATACTCTCATCGCGCGGGCGTCGTGCACCGCGATATCAAGCCCGGCAACATCATGATCACCAAGACAGGTCAGGTCAAGGTGATGGACTTCGGCATTGCCCGGGCCATCTCCGACTCCTCGACGACCGTGGCGCAGACCACGGCGATCCTGGGCACCGCCTCCTATTTCTCCCCCGAGCAGGCCAAGGGTGAATCGGTGGATGCCCGCACCGACCTCTACTCCACGGGCGTGGTCCTGTTCGAGATGCTCGCCGGTCGCCCTCCATTCCGCGGTGACTCCGCCGTGGCCGTCGCCTACCAGCACGTCAGCGAAGCCCCGGTCGAACCGAGCTCGATCAACTCCCGGGTGTCCCCCGCACTCGACGCCGTCGTGCTGCATTCCCTGGCGAAGGACCGTTTCACGCGCTACCAGAGTGCCGTGGAGTTCCGCACCGACGTCGAGCTGGCCGGGTCAGGGCAGATTCCGGAGTACCACACGTCCGATGACTCCAGCGGCGGGCTGTTCGCTGCTGCCCCGCTGGCGGCTTCCGGCTCCGAGCTCGCGCTCAAGCAGCTCACCGAAGACGAAACCATGGTGCGCACGCAGCGCCGCCCACCCGTGATCTGGATCTGGGCCGGTATCCTCAGCGTCATCGTCATCGTGCTCTCCGTCATGATCTGGGCCTTCAGCCTCACGCCAAGCGTTGATCTGCCCGACAACTCGCGCCGGGTGCCGTCGCTCACCGGATTCAGCTATGAGAACGCCCAGAATTCACTTCTGGACCGTGACCTGGCCGCGATCCGGGCCGAGGAGGCCAGCGCCACGGTGCCCAAGGACCAGGTGATCCGCACAGACCCTCCGGCAGGCACGATCGCCCAGCCGACCGACCTGATCGAGGTTTATGTCTCCACCGGCGCCCAGCCGGTCGACGTTCCGGATGTCACCAACCTGCCCCTCGCCGACGCCCAGACCGCGGTGACGGACCTCGGCCTCACCGCGGGGTCGGTCACTCGGGAGAACTCTCCGACCATCGCCGCCGGTCTGGTGCTCCGAACCGACCCAGTCGCCGCGACGACGGAAAAAACTGGTGTCACGGTCGATTTCATCGTCTCCAGCGGCCTCGTAGCCCTCCCCGACCTCGAGGGTCAGCTCCTGAGCGCGGCGATCGATATGCTCGCCGCAGCCGACGTGCAGTTGTTCCCCATCCCCACACCCGATGAGACATGTCCCCAGCGGGATGGCTCGCCGGTGACCCAGCAGTCCCTCGCTCCGGGCGACGTGCCCCAGAAGTCCGAGGTTACGCTGGTCTACTGCACTGGCCCGGCTGCCGACTGAGTCCCGGCCCGGCGGCTGACTGCCTCAGCTGAGCTTCAGCAGGGGAGTGAGCCCCTGGGCCGTCTTCCGGGCGCCGGGCAGTCCGGCCAGAGCCAGCCAGTTGGCCACCATCAGGTAGCCGCCCTCGGTCAGCACCGACTCGGGGTGGAACTGCACACCCAAAATGGGGGCGCTCACGTGCCGGAGCCCCATGATCACGCCGCCCTGCGTGCGTGAGGTGACGATCAGGTCGCTCGGCACGGTGCCGTCGACGACGGCGAGCGAGTGATACCGCGTCGCTGAGAACGGCTGCGGCACGCCGGCGTAGAAGTCGCTGCCGTCGTGCGTGATCAGGCTGGTCTTGCCGTGCATGAGTTCTTCGGCGTTGGTGACCGTGGCCCCGAAGGCCTCGGCAATCGCCTGGTGCCCCAGGCAGACGCCGAACAGGGGCTGGCCGGAACCGAGGGCGGCGCGCACGATCGGTACGGAGACGCCGGCGTCGGACGGCTTGCCGGGACCGGGTGAGATGAGCACGCCGTCAAATTCCGCGATGCGGGCCGCGGCCTCCTCCGGCTCGAAGGCATCGTTGCGCAGCACGACCGTTTCGGCTCCGAGCTCCATCAGGTAGCCGTTGAGCGTGTAGACGAAACTGTCGTAGTTATCGATGACGAGGATGCGGGTCATGGGCTTCCTACCGTGACTTCCTGATTGTTGACAATGGAATCCACCCATGGGAACGCCCAGGTGGCAAGCACGAACAACATGGCTGTGAGCAACACGAACACCAGCACGATCCGGAGCCAGACCGGTCCGGGCAGAACCCGCCAGAGAGCAGCGTACATCCGAGCCTCCTAGCCCTGGGCCTGGGCCTGGGCCTGGGCATTGATAACGGTCGCGACTTCGGCCGGCGGGCCGGCAGATGTCGGTTGCCACGCCTCGAGAACACCGTACGCGATGATGCGCTCGGCCGTGGAGAGCAGGGGATTGCAGCTCGTGAGCGTGATGAACCGGTCGACGGGCGCCACATCCGGATTGTGCGGCACCGGCGCGATCACATCGACCGCGGTCGGGGCGACGTACTCGAGGTCGCGGAACCGGTAGGTGTAATAGCCGTCGGCGGTCTGAACGTAGATCGCGTCGCCCAGCTGGAGTTCGTTGATCAGGTGCATGCCACCGCCGTTAGCGCTGCGGTGCGCCGCCAGGGCGAAGTTGCCGACCTCACCGGGCATCTGGGTGTCGGGGTAGTGGCCGATCCCCGACCGGGAGCTGTTGAGCACATTGTTACCGATCCCCTCGGCGATGGACCGGTGATAGTCCGCCCCGAATCGCGGCACGTAGAGCACGGCGAAGGATTGGGCGCTGGGGGGAGCCTCACGGACGACCGGGTCACCGAAGTCGGCCGGGGCCGACTCCCCCGGGTCGGTTGTCTGCGGGGTATCCGCGGCCTGATCGCGACTGGACCGCTCGTCGTCAATCCAGGTCTGGCTGATCTCGGCCGCCGCCTTCGACTGCTGACCGGCCATAATCATGTCATTCCACCAGAGTTGCCAGCCCAGGAATGCGAGCACGAGAACGCCGGCCGTGATGAGCACCTCGCCGATGATCCCCACGGCACTGAGTCGCGGGCGACTCTTGTGGCGGGGGGCGTGGCGGGTCGCCTCTGCGGGAGGCTGATCTGCTCGCTCGGACATGGTCTCAATTCTAATCGGGGAGGTGGGTCCTCTCTGCCGGGCGCCTGCCGGTCGATCCAGCCAAAGACGCTAGAATCGCAGGCATGTCACGCTCGAATCCCCGCAGCAAGCCCGCCCGCACCGAGGTCGCCCGCTCCGGCGAGGCCGGTCCGAACGCCGTGTGGTTCAAGCCGGTGATGTTCGGTTTCATGCTCATCGGGCTGGCCTGGATCATCGTCTTCTACGTGAGCCAGGGAACGCTGCCCGTCGCTGGTTTCGGGTCGTGGAACATTCTGGTCGGTTTCGGGATCGCCTTCGTCGGCTTCCTGATGACCACCCGCTGGCGCTGATCCCGCCCTTATCCGGCCCGGTTGTCACACCTGTCGAGACCCCGTCCCGCACCCCCGCGACGGGATAATGACAACGGTGTAATTATCCCCATGTGGACAAACCTGTGGATAACTTTTCCGGGAGGCGACCGCGGCCGAACCGCTCGCTGAATCCCGGCACTGTGTCTCACATTGTGCACCTGCTAAGGTGCTGTGTGAAACCAAGCGGGGGCACCGGCCGAGACGCGGTCGAGACGTGTTTCCGCTGTGTGAGAAGAGGCGTAACTCATGAAAGCATCAGCAGAACTCGGCTCCAACCTTCAGTCCGTTCTCGTCGACCTGATCGAGCTGCACGTGCAAGGCAAGCAGGCGCACTGGAGCGTCGTGGGCAAGAACTTCCGGGACCTGCACCTCCAGCTCGACGAGATCATCGACGATGCCCGACTATTCACCGACCAGCTGGCCGAGCGGATGCGCGCGCTCGACGCCCTGCCGGACGGCCGAAGCGAGACGGTCACGGCGACCACCCACCTGCCCAAGTTCCCCGCCGGAGAGGTGGACACCTCGGAGACCGTCGGCCTGGTCACCGAACGCCTCGACGCGGCGGTCGACAACATCCGTGCCGTTCACGACGCGGTCGACGAGGAAGACCCGACGAGCGCCGACATCCTGCACGGCTTTATCGAGAAGCTGGAACAGTACGCCTGGATGGTCAGCGCCGAGAACCGCACCCCGCGCAAGGCGCCGGCCAAGGCCCCGACCAGGCCAGCCGGCAGGGCCTGAGTCGGAAGCTGCGCCTCCTGTTTCACGCACCTGCACACGGAGCCTGGTGTGGTCGGTACCAAACCAGGAGGTCGGTTTGACGAGGATAGAAAGTCCGGGACCGACCTGGCTGACCGTGCCCGGGAAACGCACGGCGGAGTCCAGCCTGCGCGACGCCGCAACGGCTGCCTTCGCAGTGAACGGAGACGCGGGGCGGGCCCTGGAGCTCTCCCGCGCGCTCGGCGGCTCCGTTCCCCGACCAGGGTCAGGGCGAACGCTGCGCCTGCTTGAAACCCTGGCTTCCCTGGCCGCCGCGGACCTCACGGCCGCGCGGGTAGCCGAGGCGCACCTGGACGCCCTCGCCATCCTCGACCAGGCCGCCCTGCATCCGGCCGGGCTCGTCGCGGGGGGCAGCCCGGAACCGAGCTGGGGCGTCTTCGCCGCCGAGGCCGCGGGGTCTCGTCTCGAGGCGAGACCGGTCGGCGGCGCACGGTGGCGTCTCGACGGCACGAAACCCTGGTGCTCGCTCGCCGGCTCGCTCAGCCACGCCCTGGTCACGGCGAACACCGCGGCCACCACCCAGCGGCTGTTCGTGGTCGACCTGGCCGACCCCGGCATCACCGTCCGCACGGACGCCTGGGTGAGCCGAGGGCTCCCCGCCGTGCCGAGCGGACCGGTCGAGTTCCGAGGCACTATGGCCCAGCCGGTCGGCGACGACGGCTGGTACCTCCGCAGACCGGGCTTCGCCTGGGGCGGGATCGGCGTCGCGGCCTGCTGGTGGGGTGGCGCCGTGGGTCTGGCCAGGCGGGTCTGGGAGTCCGTACTCGAGCGAGAGCCCGATCAGATCGCGCTCGCGCACCTGGGCGCCCTCGACCTCGCACTGACCGCCGCCGGGACCTCCCTGGCTGCCGCCGCGGCGGCGATCGACGCCGGGGACGCCGTCGGCGACCAGGGCGCACTCCTGGCAGCGCGGGTGCGCGGCCAGGTCGCGCGCACGGTCGACGAGGTGATCACCCGCACGGGCCACGCGCTCGGCCCCGCGCCGCTCGCCTTCGACGCTCGGCACGCTGGGCGCATCGCCGATCTGCAGCTCTACGTTCGCCAGCACCACGCCGAACGGGACGACGCGGCGCTCGGCCGCCGACTACGGGACGCCGGGGTATCCCCGTGGTGAGCTTCAGTCACACGGATGCTGGCACGGCCGAAACCGTGTGGACGGCGGTGCACGGTGATGCGGCCGGCGTGCAGGCACTGCGCATCGACGAATTGCGCCGACTCGTCGTGGTCGCGTCGCATCCCGACGACGAAACGCTCGGTGCCGGCGGGCTGATCGCCCGGGCCGGGGGAGCCGGAGTTCCGGTGACGGTTGTGGTGCTCACCAATGGTGAGGCCTCCCATCCCCGGTCCCGTACGCACGACCCCGGGCGGCTTGCGGAATTGCGCCGGGTTGAGGTGACGGCTGCCGTCACCGCCCTGGCGCCCACGGCCCTGGTGCGCCTGGTCGAGCTCCCCGACGGATCCCTCGCCGAGCGCCCGGAGGAGGCGTCCCGGGCGATTTCCGTTGAACTCGGGGCCGGCGGGCCGGGAACCTGGTTGGTCGCCCCCTGGAGCCTGGACGGCCATCCTGACCATGCGGCGGCGGCCGAGGCCGCCCGCCACGCGGCCCGCGGCCGAGGTGTCAGCCTCTTCGAATACCCGATTTGGGCCTGGCACTGGTCCACCCCGGGGGACCCGATCTGGTCGGACGGCGTGCTGCGAACCCTTGACCTGGCGCCCGAAGACCGTCGGCGTAAATCTAGGGCAATGGCTCTGCATATCAGTCAGGTGCAGCCGCTGTCCGAGCTGCCCGGCGACGAAGCGATCATCCAGGCGGCCTTCGGTGCGCACTTCGAACGCGAGTATGAGATTTTCATCGAGATCGAAACTGAGAAAGAGTCGGGGAATAGAGCGAGTCTGGCCGGGGATTTCTTTGAGGAGTTCTACGCCGGGAACCGTGACCCGTGGAGTTTCGAAACTCGCTGGTACGAGGAGCGCAAGCGGTCACTGACCCTGTCGGCGCTGCCTCGGAAACGCTACCGAGCGGCGCTGGAACTGGGCTGCTCGATCGGCATGCTGACGGCTGGTCTTGCCGACCGGTGCGACACTGTCGCCGCGGTCGACATCGCCGAGCAGCCGCTCCAGGTCGCCCGCGCCCGGCTGGTGTCACGCCCCAGCGTCACTTTCGCACGGCTCACCCTGCCCACCGAGTGGCCGGAGGGCTCCTTCGATCTCATCTTGTTCTCCGAGGTCGGGTACTACTTCTCGGCGGAGGAATTGCGAGCGGTTCTCGGGCGATGCCGCGACAGCCTTGCTGCCGGTGGTGTGCTCGTGGCCTGCCACTGGCGGCATTCCGTGCCGGAATATCCACTGACCGGCGACCAGGTGCACGCAGAACTCGGCAGGCTGGCCGGGTTCGAGCGCACGGTTGAGCATCGGGAACGCGACTTCCTGCTCGAGGTGTTCGAAGCCGCGCCGGCTCGCTCGGTCGCACAACGTGAAGGCCTGGTTCCGTGAGCGGCCGCGGCGCGATCGACAGAATCATCGTCGTGGTACCGGCCCGCAATGAGGAGGAGCTCCTGCCGAGATGCCTGTCGGCATTGGCCGTGGCCGTCGGAGAGGTCGGCGGGGTGGCCGGTCAGGCGCCGCCGGTCATCGACGTCGTGGTCGTGCTCGACCGGTGCAGCGATGGTACAGCCGACGTCGCCTCGGAGTGGCCGATATTCGCGAGCATCCAGACGAACGGTGGCGCCGTCGGCGTTGCCCGCCGCGCCGGGGTGCGGCACCTTGTGCCGACCTCTGACCGGTTCACCTCGGCGACGTGGATCGCGACGACGGATGCCGACTCCGCTGTGCCGCCGAACTGGCTGACCGTTCAGCTCGCATTCGCCCGCAACTCCATCGATCTCGTCCTCGGAACCGTGGTTCCCGACGACGGGTTGTCCGACGGAGGCAGGGAACGGTGGGACGCCCAGCACCGCCTGGTCGAGGGCCACACCTATGTGCACGGTGCGAACCTCGGAGTGCGCGCCGACCGGTATTTGCACGCCGGAGAATTCGCGCGCGTCGACGGGCATGAGGACGTGCGGCTGGTCTCCGCCCTGCGTAGTCTCAGGGTGAGCGAGATTCGCACCGAACTGATCCCCGTTGTTACCTCCGGTCGCCTCGCCGGGCGCACTCCAGAAGGATTCGCCGGCTATCTGCGTGATCAGGCGGCCGAAGCCACTTCCTAGGGGAGTGAGTTCTCATCGTTTGGTTGTGTCGCTCCCGGAAGGTCGCGGGCTGACCGCACTGCGGGCACGCGTTCATCCCCGGCGGAGCGCCGTGCCCGGCGTCGAACCAATTCGACGGAGATTCTGGGTCAAACACCTGTTCCTCAGCTCAAACGGGCTGTTTAGAGAAGAATCTCCGTCGAATTCGTTCGGGCAGAGTAGCTGCAGGCCTCGGGCTCGACAGACACGGCGGTTGGGCCGCACGTACCGCCCGCCCCGCGGTCCCATGCGCGCCTGCGTCGGTATCGGGAACAACCTTCTCCGCCACCCTCCGCGAACCCACATTGCCCCGGGCAATCGGGGCTCACTCGGCGAGCTAGGTCAGGAACATCGCACCGCTGACGACCACCAGAAACGCCCCGAAAGTCGTTATCAGCACGGTCTGCAGCCGCTGCTGCTTGATGCGGCGGGTCTGCACGAAGATCAGCCCGACCACCGCACCAGCGATCAGACCGCCCACGTGCGCCTGCCAGGCCACATTCAGCCCCGGTAGGAATCCGATCACCAGGTTGATGCCGACCAAGATCAAAAGCTGGGTCGCGTTGCCGCCCAGGCGTCGCTGGATGATCAGGAACGCGCCCATCAGGCCGAAGATGGCGCCGGAGGCGCCGACAACGGGAATCCGGGGGTCGGACAGGAACAGGACGCCCAGGGATCCGGCGAGGCCGCTCAGCACGTACAGGGCGAGGAAACGGCCACGACCGAGCATTCCCTCAAGGATCTGACCGAAGATCCAGAGCGTGTACATGTTCAGCAGTACGTGGAAGATGGAGCCGTGCACGAGCACGCTCGTCAGCATGCGCCAGGGCTCAAAGCTCCCGGGAGAGGAGTAAACGCCCGCGTACCAGAGGAGGCTGGTGAAACCAGCACCCAGGATGAACTGCAGCAGGTATATCGCCAGTGTGACGCCGATGATCACTGTGGTCACCGGGTGCGAGGTGCTCTTCAGCCGGGTCAGGATGGCCGGCTTGGTGCGCGGGGCATTCCTGCGCTGTTCGTTCATGCACTCGGGGCAGATCACGCCGACGGCGCCCTGAGTCTGGCAGTCAGGGCAGATTGTGCGGCCGCAGCGCTGGCAGAGGATGTAACTCTGCCTGCCCGGATGCCGGTAGCAGAAGTTAGCGGCGGTTCCGGGCAGGCCTGTCATCGTAGGCGGAGCCTAGACCTGCTCGACGGTGACGCTCTCGATGACGACTTCGGTCTGCGGACGGTCGCGGCCGTCGGTGGGCACGGTCGCGAGCTTGGCGACGATCGCACGGGACTCCTCGTCTTCGACGGCACCGAAGATGGTGTGCTTGCCCTGCAGCCAAGTCGTCGGCACGACGGTGATGAAGAACTGCGAACCGTTGGTTCCGCGTCCGCCCTGGATACCGGCGTTCGCCATTGCGAGCACGTACGGCTGTGTGAAGTCGAGGTCCGAGTTGATTTCATCGTCGAACTGGTAGCCCGGTCCACCGGTGCCCTGGCCGAGCGGGTCGCCGGCCTGGATCATGAAGTCCTTGATGATGCGGTGGAAGACCGTACCGTCGTAGAGAGGTGCGTTGGAGGTTTGACCGGTGGCGGGGTGCTTCCACTCGATCTCGCCGGTTGCGAGACCGACGAAGTTCTTGACGGTCTTCGGCGCGTGATTGCCGAAGAGGTTGACCTTGATCGGTCCGAGGGTGGTATTGAGCGTTGCGACGGCGGTGTGCTTAGACATGGACTCAATTCTTGCACAGCCGGATTAGTGGATTCCGATCAACACCGGCTCCACCCAGAGCCCTCCCAGACGATTGCGTGGCAAGATGGACAGTGTTCGCCACATGACATCGATGGAGGGTCCAGATGAGCCTGTCACGCAAGCGCCGCAAGGAACTTACTCGGCTGCGTAAGAGCGCAGACGAATTATGGAACAACCAGCAGGAAGTGCTCGAGCGTGCCAACGCCATTGCAAGGGAGGCCAGCCGCCAGGCCGGCATCCTCACCCGTGAGGAAGTAGCTCCGCGCGTGCGTGAAAGCTATGAGCACCTTTTGCGCCCTGGAGTGCAGGCCACTCAGGATCTCGCCGAAGGTGTTCGCCACCAGGTCATCGACCGGGTGTTGCCCGGAATCGGCAGCGGAATCGGCACGGCCATCGGCTCGGTGATGAGCGTCGGGGACGTTGCCCGCGACGCCCGCGTTCGTGCGGCACTGAACCGCGTGCGGTTCCAGAAGCCTGTAGTGCTAGAGAACAAGGGTCCTGGCGCCGGCACCTACATCGCACTCGGCGTTGCCCTGGCCGCCGCCGCAGGCGTCGCCTACGCCGTCTGGCAGACCTTCCGCGCCGACGACGAGCTGTGGGTCGCTGAAGATGATCCCGCCGCCGCCACGTCAGTCGAAGACTAGACCGCAGCACCGCAACACCAGGGGAGGGCCCGCATCCAGGGGATGCGGGCCCTCCCCTTTTTTTTTCGGGTTGCCGGCTCAGCCGAGAAGAGTCGTCGAGGCACCCTCGAGTTCTTCGAGCTGCGTCAGAATCGACATGACGACAATCACGTCGATGACCACATTGAACAGCGCAGCGACGATCGAGAGGATCAGCCCGATCTGTGCCAGCTCCCGGCGATTCGAGCGCCGCAGCGCGATAATGCCGAGCACACTCCCTACGATCGCGAGCAACAGGCCGAGAACCGGGAGCCAGCCGCCGGCGAAGGCCACAATGCCCATCCAGAGGGCCGTGATCGCGAGCCTGTCGGCTGTGGGCCGGGAGGGCGGCATTGCGGCGGCTGGTGCGGGGCGGTTGCTGGCTGACATGCGCCTCACCGTACCAAATCGCAGGCTGAAGCTATGCGAAAGTGACTGAGGGCCGATAAATGGAGAACGCCCGGCCCCAAAGAAAGGGGCCGGGCGTTCTTCCTTGTGGAGCCACGGGGAATCGAACCCCGGACCTCCTGCTTGCAAAGCAGGCGCTCTACCAATTGAGCTATGGCCCCGCATGATTACAGGGATTGCATGCCGCGGTGTCAAAACTTTTCTTGCGTGGGGATACCGGGATTTGAACCTGGGACCTCTTCGTTATCAGCGAAGCGCTCTAACCAACTGAGCTATATCCCCCTAATGGGCAGGTTTGAGACTACCCGATTCGGCGGGATTGTCCCAATCGAGCCGCAAAGCGACCCGACCAGCGACATCCGACGACTAGTTGTTGGTGAATCCGACGAGCAAGCCGCCGGTGATTTTCACACTCAGGTTGTACAGAACCGCGTACACGGCTCCCAGCGCAGTGATGACGACCGTGTTCAAGATGGCCACGACGAAGGCGAAGCCCATCACGTTCCCGATGGACAGGATACTGGCCAGATCGGACGAGGCGCCGGCGATATCGGTGTAGAGGTCATCGACCTTGCCGAAGATGCCCGTTCCGTTCAGGATCGTAAAGATCAGGAACGTGGCCACGATCGTGACGATGCCCAGGCACAGAGCGATCAGGAAAGACAGTTTGACAGCCGACCAGAAATCCACGTAGACGAGCTTGAGCCGCACCTGCTTGGTCGCGGCCGGCTTGCGGCTGGATTTCTTGGCGAGCTTTTCGGCGACACTACTCATTTACAGGTTCTTCCTCTCCCAAGGCGTTTTCCGGTTCGGCCGCGAGAATCTCGGCCACCAGATTGCGCTCGGTGTTTTTCGCAATGGCGATGATTCTGTCTTCATCCGCAAACTTAGCGAAAACAACGCCCATTGTGTCCCGTCCCTTGGCCGGGACTTCGGAGACGTCAGAGCGTACCACCTTGCCGCTGGCAAGTACCACGAGCACCTCGTCTTCCTCGTCGACGATCAACGAACCCACCAGGTCGCCACGGTCGTCGTTGAGCTTGGCCACCTTGATGCCCAGGCCGCCTCGGTTCTGGAGGCGGTACTGGTCGGCTGCGGTGCGCTTGGCGTAACCGCCCTCGGTCACGACGAACACATAGCCGTCGCCCGAGACCACGGATGCGTCCAGCAGGCTGTCCTCGCCACGAAAGTGCATTCCGATGACGCCGGAGGTGCTGCGTCCCATCGGGCGCAACGCCTCATCCGACGCCGTGAACCGGATCGACATTCCTTTTTTGGAGACGAGCAGCAGGTCGGAGTCGTTTTCGACCAGCAGGGCCGAGACAAGTTCGTCGCCCTCGCGCAGCTTGATCGCGATGATGCCGCCCGTGCGGTTCGTGTCGTATTCGCGCAGCTCGGTCTTCTTAATCAGGCCGTCGCGGGTCGCAAGCGTCAGGTACTGAGCCACGCCGTAGTCGCGAATGTCCAGGATCTGCGCGATCTCCTCACCCGGCTGCAGCGCCAGTAGGTTGGCGACGTGCTGGCCCTTCGCGTCCCGGCCGGATTCCTGCGCTTCGTAGGCCTTGGCCCGGTAGACGCGTCCGGTGTTCGTGAAGAACAGCAGCCAGTGGTGCGTGGTCGTGACGAAGAAGTGCTCGACCACGTCGTCCGCCCGCAGCTGGGCTCCCTTGACACCCCTGCCGCCGCGGTGCTGATTGCGGTAATTGTCACTGCGCGTGCGCTTGATGTAGCCGCCGCGGGTAACCGTGACCACCATCTCCTCTTCGGGGATGAGGTCCTCGATCGACATGTCACCGTCGAAGCCGAACATGATCTCGGTGCGCCGGTCGTCGCCGAACTTGTCGGTGATCTCGGTGAGCTCATCGCTGATGATGGTGCGCTGACGCTCCGGGCTGGCCAAGATTGACTGGAACTCCACGATCTGCAGTTCCAACTCGGCAGCCTGATCGATGATCTTCTGACGTTCCAGAGCAGCTAGACGTCGCAGCTGCATGGTCAGGATCGCATCGGCCTGGAGCTTGTCCACGTCCAGCAGTTCCATCAGGCCGGTACGAGCGTCGTCGACGGTGGGGGAGCGACGGATGAGGGCGATCACCTCGTCGAGGGCGTCGAGGGCCTTGAGATAGCCGCGCAGGATGTGCGCATCCGCTTCGGCTTTCTTCAGGCGGAACTGGGTGCGCCGCACGATGACCTCGACCTGATGGGCGACCCACGCGTTAATGAAGCCGTCGAGGGACAGGGTGCGCGGCACCCCGTCGACGATGGCCAACATGTTCGCGCCGAAGTTCTCCTGCAGCTGGGTGTGCTTGTAGAGGTTGTTCAGCACGACCTTCGCCACCGCGTCGCGCTTGAGAACGATCACAAGGCGCTGGCCCGTGCGGCCACTGGTTTCGTCACGGATGTCGGCGATGCCGCCGATCTTGCCGTCCTTGACCAGGTCGGCGATCTTGATCGCGAGGTTGTCCGGGTTGACCTGGTAGGGCAGCTCGGTGATCACCAGGCAGGTGCGACCCTGGAGCTCCTCGATGCTCACCACGGCACGCATGGTGATGGAACCACGGCCGGTGCGATAGGCATCCTGGATGCCCTTGATGCCGAGGATCTGAGCGCCGGTGGGGAAGTCGGGGCCCTTGATGCGCTGGATCAGCGCTTCGAGCAGTTCATCGCGGGTCGCGTCGGGGTTCTGCAGGTACCACAGGGCGCCGGCCGCCACCTCGCGCAGGTTGTGCGGCGGGATGTTTGTGGCCATACCCACGGCGATGCCGACCGAGCCGTTGACCAGCAGGTTAGGGAAGCGGGAGGGCAATACGGTGGGCTCGAGTGTGCGGCCGTCGTAGTTGTCCTGGAAATCGACGGTGTCCTCGTCGATGTCGCGCACCATCTCGAGAGCGAGCGGGGCCATCTTCGTTTCGGTGTACCGTGGGGCTGCGGCGCCGTCGTTGCCGGGGGAGCCGAAGTTGCCTTGCCCGAGGGCCAGCGGATAACGAAGGCTCCAAGGCTGCACGAGGCGCACGAGCGCGTCGTAGATCGAGGAGTCACCGTGGGGGTGAAACTGCCCCATCACGTCGCCCACCACGCGAGCACACTTGGAGAACGCCTTGTCCGGACGGTAGCCGCCGTCGAACATAGCGTAGATGACGCGACGGTGCACGGGCTTCATGCCGTCGCGCACGTCGGGCAGCGCGCGCCCGACGATGACGCTCATCGCGTAGTCGAGGTAGGAGCGTTGCATTTCCAGCTGCAGGTCGACCTGATCGATCTTGCCGTGCTGCACGAGGTGCGCAGCCTTGGCCGCGGTGTCTGCTGCCACGGACGCGGCGTCCATGTCGGTCCCGTCGGGGCCCTCGCCCGAGGTGCCGCCGGTGTTGGAGTGGTCAGATGTCAAGGAAACGCACGTCCTTCGCGTTCTTCTGGATGAAGTTACGGCGGGACTCGACGTCTTCGCCCATCAAAGTGGAGAAGATTTCGTCGGCGGCGGCAGCATCGTCGAGGGTGACCTGCAGCAGAGTGCGGGACTCGGGTGCCATCGTGGTTTCCCACAGCTCCTTGTAGTCCATCTCGCCCAGACCCTTGTAGCGCTGGATCCCGTTGTCCTTCGGAATGCGCTTGCCGGCCGCGGCTCCGTCTTCGAGGAGCGCGTCGCGCTCTCGGTCGGAGTAGACGTACTCGTGTGTCGAGTTCGCCCATTTGAGGCGGTACAACGGCGGCTGGGCCAGGTAGACATATCCGAGATCGATAAGTGGCCGCATATACCGGAAGAGCAATGTGAGCAGCAGGGTCGTGATGTGCTGGCCGTCGACATCGGCGTCGGCCATCAAAACGATCTTGTGGTACCGCACCTTGTCGGGGTTGAACTCTTCGCCCATGCCGGCGCCGAAGGCCGTGATCATGGCCTGAACCTCGGCGTTGCCGAGGGCACGGTCGAGCCGGGCCTTCTCCACGTTCAGGATCTTGCCCCGCAGGGGCAGAATCGCCTGGAACTCGGGGTTGCGGCCCTGCACGGCGGATCCGCCGGCCGAGTCACCCTCCACGATGAAGATCTCGGAAAGCGATGGGTCCTTGCTCTGGCAGTCCTTAAGCTTGCCGGGCATGCCGCCACCCTCGAGGAGTCCCTTGCGCCGGGCGGTCTCTCGCGCTTTGCGGGCGGCCATCCGTGCGTTCGAAGCTTGAAGCGCCTTGCGGATAATTTCCCGCGCCGGGTTGGGGTTGCGGTTGAACCAGTCGGATAGCTGGTCGTTGGCGACCTTCTGCACGAAGGACTTCGCCTCGGTGTTGCCCAGCTTGGTCTTCGTCTGTCCCTCGAACTGCGGTTCGGCGAGCTTGATCGAGACCACGGCGGTCAGGCCCTCGCGCACGTCGTCACCAGTGAGGTTGTCGTCTTTTTCCTTCAGGATGCCCTTTTCCCGGGCGTATTTGTTGACGAGGGTGGTGAGCGCGGCGCGGAAGCCCTCCTCGTGGGTGCCTCCCTCGTGGGTGTTGATCGTGTTCGCGTAGGTGTGCACGCTCTCGGTGTAGGCGGTGGTCCACTGCATGGCCACTTCAAGCGCCATCTTGCGTTCGTGATCTTCCCACTCGAACGAGATGATCTCGTCGTTGACCAGGTCGGCTTTCTTGGCCCGGTTGAGATATTCGACGTAGTCGACAAGGCCGTTCTCGTAGAGGAAGGTCCTGGTGACCGGCGTGCCCTCGTCGTCGAGGTTCTGCGGGCGCTCGTCGGTGAGCGTGAGGCTGAGTCCCTTATTCAGGAAGCCCATCTGCTGGAAGCGGGCTCGCAGAGTCTCGAAGTCGAAGTCCGTGGTCTCAAAGGTCTCCGAACTTGGCCAGAACGTGATGGTGGTGCCGGTTGCATCCGACGGCTCGTCCATGGTGAGGGGAGCGTTGGGCACGCCGTCGTGGAAGCTCTGGCGCCAGACGTGACCCTGACGGCGTACCTCCACCTCGAGGCGGCTGGACAGCGCGTTGACAACCGAGCTGCCCACGCCGTGCAGACCGCCGGACACCGCGTACCCTCCGCCGCCGAACTTGCCTCCGGCGTGCAGCACGGTGAGCACGACCTCGACGGTCGAGCGGCCCTCCGCCTTGTGAATGTCGACCGGAATTCCTCGGCCGTTGTCGGCGACGCGAACCGCGCCATCCGTCAGGATCTTAATGTCGATGGTGTCGCAATAACCGGCGAGGGCCTCGTCGACTGAGTTGTCCACGATCTCGTAGACGAGGTGATGCAGACCGCGAGGTCCGGTGGACCCGATATACATTCCGGGTCGTTTACGAACGGCTTCAAGTCCCTCGAGAACTTGGATATCGTCTGCGCCGTATCCGTGCTCCGGCTCGATCTGTGGGTCAACTGACATCTGTAATGGGGCTCCTGACCGTCGCGCGGGCGACCCTTTAGCCTACCAAAGACGCCAAGCACTGCGGGCCAAATCGGGCATCTGCGGCGTTTAATGCACCGTGTTGACCTGTTTTGTCCAGTTACCCATAGGTATCGCGTGGACCGCGCCCTGGAATTGATCTGGGACCCTTTTTCCAAGAGGGGGCGTTAGGTCCTTGAAAACGGATCGACTCGATGCCTGCGTCCGGATACTTCACGGCGATATGCGTCATTATCTCCACCCGCATCATGCGCAGCTGCGTCGCCCAGGCCGTCGACTCGCACTGCACCGTCAAAACGCCCTCGTCGATTCCAACCGGGGTCGAGTGTTTCGACGTCTCCTCGCCGGCCAGCAGGGCCCAGGAAGCAAGCAGCTCCGATTGGGCCAGTGGTGAATTCCAACCCAGCTGCAGCGTGAGCGATTTGATCGTATCGCTCAGTCCCCGAGGATCCCGGCCCGCACCGAACGGAACGCTCGAGCCGATTTCGGCTCCAGGACGCCGTCGGGCGCGGCTGCGCTTGGCGTTTGGGTCACCGAATACATCCTTGAAGCGCAGGTAGACCCGGGAGGCCTCGCTCGGCTCAGCCATCGACGACCGCCCCGGCATGGATGTGGATGGTGTGCTCGGTGAGTTCTTCCGGCACGTCTTCGAGCACCGCCGCGGTGATCAGGACCTGTTCGAAACCGGTGACGGCGGCGGCCAGACGTCTCCGGCGGCTCAGATCCAGTTCGGCGAAGACGTCGTCGAGGATCAGGACCGGGTCGCCCGTCGTTGAGTCCCGGCGCAGCAGCTCCGCCGAGGCGAGTTTCAGGGCGAGGGCGAACGACCACGACTCACCATGGCTGGCATAGCCCTTGGCGGGCAGTGCATTGAGCGCGAAGACCAGGTCGTCCCGATGCGGTCCGACCAGGGTCATACCCCGGTCGAGCTCCTTGCGACGAAGGGCGGCCAGTGCCGTGCGAAACGAGTCCCCGGTGGTCGATCCTGTCGAAACCGAGGCTGACGAAACCGAACCGGTGGGAACCGAGCCCGTCGAGGCCATCGCCTCCATCGCTGCATCCTCGTCTGCACCCAGGATGCTGAGCGATGGAACCAGCATCGGCCCATGGTCTTCCCCCGCGACCGCCCGGTACGCAGCACCCAGGGGTGGCCCGAGCAGGCGAACGAGTTCGGCCCGCTCGTCGATGATCTCGGAGCCGAGAGCAACGAGGCGATCGTCCCAGATCTCGAGTGTTCCAAGCTGGGTGGTGCGCACCCCCGAGGCCCGCGCCGACTTCAGAAGCGTATTCCGCTGGCGCAGCACCCGGTCGTAGTCGGCCAGAACCCCGCTAAGCCGGGGGGTGCGCAGCACGAGCAATTGGTCGAGGAATCGCCGGCGCCCGGACGGGTCACCCCGAACCAGCGCCAGGTCTTCAGGGGCGAAGAGCACGCTGGAGAAAAAACGTGGGAGTTCTCGAGTCTTGATCACCGACCGGTTGACTTGGGCCCGGTTCAAGCCCGAGCGGTTGATCTGCACCTCGGTCAGGATCTCGCGGCCGTTGAACTCGAGCTTGGCCCGGATGATGCCGGCGTCGCGACCGGCCCTGATCATGGCGGACGTGTTGGAGACCCGGTGCGAACTGAGGGTACTGAGGAATCCCAGGGCCTCGACGAGATTGGTCTTTCCCTGCCCATTCCGGCCCACGATCAGATTGGGTCCCGGCGCGAACGGCACCTCGACCTGCGCATAGTTGCGAAAGTCGGTCAGAGAAAGGTGTTGGACCCGCACTCGGGTCAGTCGGTTGTTTTGACGGCGTGGCCGCCGAACTGATTGCGCAGGGCCGCGACAGCCTTCATCGCGGGGGAGTCGTCCTGCCGGGACACGAACCGCGCGAAGATGGCCGCGCTGATCGTCGGTACGGGTACCGCGTTATTGATGGCCTCTTCGATGGCCCAGCGGCCCTCACCGGAGTCCTCAACGAAACCCTCGATGTTCTGAAGTTCCGGGTCGTCGTCCAGGGCTCGCACGAGAAGTTCAAGCAGCCAGGACCGCACCACGGTGCCGCGCTGCCAGGCCTTGAACACGCCGGGAACGTCGGTGATCAGGTCACTGCGCTTCTCCAGCAGTTCATAGCCCTCGGCGTATGACTGCATGAGGGCATATTCGATTCCGTTGTGCACCATCTTCGCGTAATGCCCGGCGCCGACCGCTCCGGCATGCACGAAACTCTCGTCGCGTGGGCCCTCGGGACGCAGAGCGTCGAAGACGGGCATGGCGCGCTCGACCTGCGCGGCGGCGCCACCGACCATCAGCCCGAATCCATTGGTCAGCCCCCACACGCCCCCGGAAACCCCGGCGTCGACGTAATGCACGCCCGATGCCGCCAGAAGGGCGGCATGGGCGAAGTCATCGGTGAAGCGCGAGTTTCCACCGTCGATGACAAGGTCGCCGGCGCTAAGCTCATTGGCCAATTCGGCGATCACAGCATCCGTCGCGGCACCGGCCGGGACCATTACCCAAACAAGCCGCGGAGCCGGCAGCGCGGCAATCAGCTCAGCGGTGCCGGCAACGTCCGAAATCTCGGGGTTCCGGTCGAAACCAGTGACCTCGACGCCATTGGCCCGCAGACGGTCGCGCATGTTCGCGCCCATTTTCCCCAGGCCGATGATGCCGATGTGCATGGCTGTTCCTTTCGAGATTGGTCTAGCGCAACAGCAGGTTGGGCTGGAGCAGGTACTTGTAGCTGTCGGCGCCCGGCTGATCCCGAGAGGTCTGGCTGGTGATCAGAACCGGGCCCGGCTTGTTAGGATTCTCGGTCTTCGTGAAAGAGATTCGCACAAATTCCGAGTGCACCGCGCCCAGGCCGTCCAGCAAAAACTGAGGTTTCAACGAAACGATCGTGTCCGTGCCGGACAGGATCGCGTCGATCGTCTCCGATGCCTGGGCCTGCTCCGATCCGACCGCCTCGAGGGTGAGACCGTCGGCGGTGAAGGTGAACCTCAGGGCTGCTTCGCGCTCGAGGACGAGCTGCACTCGACGGGTCGCCTCGATCAGGTCCGCCGTGTTCATGACCGCGTAGTTGTCCACGTTATCGGGGAACAGGCGCCGCACGGGTGGATAGTTTCCCTTGATCAGAAGGGAGGTGACGGTTTTCTTATCGGCGGTGAAGGCGATGAGCTCGCGGTCGTCGGTGTGAGTGATCGCGATAGAAATCGTGCCGCTGTGACCGAACGTCTTGCCGACCTCCTGCAGAGTGCGGGCCGGAACCAGGGCCGTGATGGTGTCGGTGGTCGTGGTGCTGCCTTTATCCCAATCGATCTCGCGCACGGCAACACGGTACCGGTCCGTGGCCACGAGGCTGAGGCTGTTTTCCGTGACTTGCAGCTGTACGCCGGTGATCACGGGGGTGACATCGTCACGGGAGGCAGCCACGGCCACCTGGGCGACAGCGGCCGAGAACTCTTCGGCGGGCACGAGACCGGACTGCGCACTGACCTGCGGGATGCTCGGGTATTCCTCAACCGGCATGGAGAGCAACGTGAAACTCGCACTGCCACAACTGACCGTGATCCGGGATTCGTTGGTCGAGAACCGCACCGGTGCGTTGGGCATCCGACTGGCGATGTCGGCGAGGAGTCGTCCCGAGACGAGAACTTTGCCGACTTCTTCGACGTCGGCGGCGATCTCAGTTTGCGCGGAAACCTCGTAGTCGAACGAGGAGAGGATCAGCCCGGTTGCCGTCGCCTCAATCAGCACACCGCTCAAAATCGGCAGCGTCGTCCGCTGGGGAAGGAGCTTGACAGCGAAAGAGACGGCTTCACTGAAGACGTCCCGGTTGGCCTGAAATCTCACGAAGTCACTCCTGTTCGGTTAGAGACCTGGATACGGCCTCAATGGTAGCCGTGTTTCACGGAGCAAATTTTTGCAACCGTCGAGCACTCAAGGTTGTCGGATGGAGAGAAAGAGAAGTTAATTGTTAATCTTCTTAACCGGTGTGGAAACTGTGGATAACTTGTGGGATGCCGCCACGCGACTGGGAACTACAAACTTGTAACTTGTTGGCAGCCTGTGAGTGCCCAGCACACTTCGGTGTCGTGCCGGTTTGGCAAGGAGGGAAGTTTGCACAACCGGGTGCTGAGTTTCTACAGGTTGTGCCCAGTTGTGTAAACAATTTCCACAGGGTTATCCACAGGTGTGAAAACTGAAGAAATACCGCTATTTGTAACGGTGGTTCTGCTTGATGCGATTCGTGAGCTCGGTCACCTGGTTGTAGATCGACCGGCGTTCCTTCATCAGCTCGCTGATCTTTTTATTCGCGTACATCACCGTGGTGTGGTCGCGGTTGCCGAACAATTGGCCGATCTTGGGCAAGGAGAGGTTGGTCAGCTCACGGCACAGGTACATCGCGATCTGGCGCGCCGTGGCGATCGCCTGCGACCGGGATGACCCGTAGAGGTCATCCACGGAGAGCTTGAAGTAGTCGGCGGTGTTGGTGATGATATCGACCGGCGCGATCACGTTGTCCTCATCGAGGGTGATCAGGTCCTTCAACACCGTCTGGACCAGGTCCATATCGACCGGGGTGCGGTTGAGACTCGCGAAGGCCGTCACCCGGATTAGGGTTCCCTCGAGTTCACGGATGTTCGAGGAGACCTTCGAGGCCATAAACTCGAGAATATCGTGCGGGACCTGTAGTTTCTCGCTCTGCGCCTTCTTGCGTAGGATCGCAATTCGCGTTTCCAGGTCGGGTGCCTGGACATCCGTGATCAGGCCCCACTCGAAGCGTGACCGCATTCGGTCCTCAAAACCGGTGAGGTGCTTGGGCGGGAGGTCGCTCGTGATGACCACCTGCTTGTTGTGATCGTGCAGGGTGTTGAAGGTGTGGAAGAAGGCTTCTTGCGTTTCCGCCTTGCCCTGCAGAAATTGGATGTCGTCGATCATCAGGATGTCGATATTGCGGTAACGCGACTGGAATGCGGAACCACGGTTGTTGGCGATCGAGTTGATGAAGTCGTTTGTGAATTCCTCTGAGCTGACATAACGCACCCGGATGCCGGGGTACAGGCTCATCGCGTAGTGGCCGATGGCGTGCAGGAGGTGGGTTTTACCGAGGCCGGACGACCCATAGACGAAGAGAGGGTTGTAGGCCTTCGCCGGCGCCTCCGCTACCGCGACCGCCGCGGCGTGTGCGAAGCGATTGGACTGGCCGATCACGAAGTTGTCGAAGCTGTACTTCGAGTTCAACCGGGTGTCATGGGGCCGCTCGGGCGAGCTGCTCTCGAACACCGATTGCGGTGCGGCTGGGGTTTCCACATCGGGGGGAGAACTCGATTCGTGCACCGGCCGGATGGATTCCTTCTCCAGCTCGGGATTGACGACCACATAGAAGGTGGACACCGCGGACGCCTCATCCAAGTGGCCCATCGCCGTCAGGAGCGGCACTCGCATGCGCTGATTGAGCATGCTGGCCGTGAACTCGTTGGGGACCTCGAGGTAGAACGTGCCGGCGGCGATACCCTTGGGTTCGACCAGGTTGAGAAAGCCGTACAGCATGGGCGTGATGCTGTCGTCGGATTCCAGGCTGGTCAGGACAGACCGCCAGGTCTCCGTGATGGGCTGTTCTTCGGTGGCCATGGTTTCTCCGCTTTTCTCTCATTGTTGCCTTCTACAACGACGGAGATCGAGGATTGGGCTCGTCTCTGAACGCATAATCCAGCCAAAGCATCCACAAGGTTATCCACCGCCTGTGGGCAAATAAGCCCCAATTCACAGGGTTTGTTGAAAACCTGTGGATAACTTGTCCTCACGGTAGTCAATCACCGCCAGTCCGGCCAAATTCGTTCGCATTTCGTGCGCGTGTCGATGCTCGAAATGGGTGCGATTGTGTGTACAACCGATGATTTCGGGAGGTCGAGTTTGACCATCACCGGCCAAAGCCGTAGTTTTAATCAGTTGACCCCAGCCCGAGGGCTACCTCACTCTTTCCCGGCCGCTCAGTTTGGCCTACGGAGATTTAACACGTGGAGACAAAACAATGAGCAAGAGAACGTTTCAGCCGAACAATCGCCGTCGCGCCAAGGTGCACGGCTTCCGCCTTCGCATGAAGACCCGTGCCGGCCGCGCGATTCTGGGTGCTCGCCGTCGCAAGGGTCGCATCGAACTCTCCGCTTAAGTACTCTCGTGCTCGCGGGGGCCAATCGCATCACCGCCGGTGACGACTACAAGTCGGTCGTGCGCCGGGGTGCGCGGATCGTCGGCCCGCACCTGGTGACGTATCTGCGCCGGAATCCGGAGGAGGCTCCGGCACGGTTCGGTTTCATTGTGGCGAAAAACGTGGGTGACGCCGTGCGGCGCAATCGAGTCCGACGTCGTTTGAAGGCGGCGAGCTACGCTGTGCTGATCTCTGCGCGGCCCGGCACGGATGTCGTCATCCGCGCTCTGCCGTCAGCAGCGGATGCGCCGTGGTCGACCCTGCAGGCGGAACTGTCCGTGGCGCTGGAGAAGTTTCAGCGCATTTCGGTTACATCCGTTGCCGGTAAGGCCCCGGCAGCGATCCGATCGGATCGCTGACTGATGAACAGGTTCTTGACTACGCTCATACTCCTCCCACGCAATGCGGGGGTTCTCGTACTGCGTGCGTACCGAGCCGTGATTTCCCCGCTCTACGGCGATGTTTGCCGGTACTACCCCTCCTGTTCGGCGTATGCACTCGGCACCGTTCAGGAATACGGACTCGTCGTGGGATCAGCCCGAGCCGCGCTGCGGCTGGGCCGATGCCATCCGTGGGCCGAAGGCGGGATCGATGACGTTCCCCTCAGGCGGAAGCGTCGCGTCATCGTGACGTCGTTTGGTTTTGTTATCGCAGCGAGCCACGGAAAGGGCTGACGCAAAGATGGACCTCCTAGGTACGATTCTCTGGCCGCTGAAATGGGTCGTCGAGGCTCTACTCGTCGCATTCCACTCCCTCTTCTCCGTCATGGGGATGAACTACGACGACGGCCTCACATGGGTGCTCTCGATCGTCGGACTCGTGATTGTCGTCAGGGCCGCCCTGATTCCCATCTTCGTGCGGCAGATCAAGAGCCAGCGCAAGATGCTGGAGGTCGCGCCGCAACTCAAGAAGATTCAGGACAAGTACAAGGGCAAGAAAGACCAGTTTTCGCGCGAGGCCATGTCCCGCGAGACCATGGAGCTCTACAAGCGCACAGGCACCAACCCGCTGAGCTCCTGCCTGCCTCTGTTGCTGCAGATGCCGATCTTCTTCGCCCTGTTCTCCGTATTGAATGACGCGCAACGCAGTCAGGCTGGAGTTGGCCCGCTCAACGACGATCTCGCGAAGAGCTTCGGAAACGCCACCCTCTTCGGCGACGCGCCGCTGCATGACTCGTTCGCGTCTCAGTGGACGAAAATGGTCGCTGGTCAGGACTTCAATGCCGTCGTTATGTGGATCGCGGCCATCATGGTGGTCCTGATGACCGCCTCACAGTTCATCACCCAGCTACAGATCGTCTCCAAGAACATGTCGCCGGAAACCAAGGCAAGCCCCATGTTCAAGCAGCAGCGCATCATGCTCTACCTGCTTCCCCTTGTCTTTGCCTTCTCCGGTGTTGCCTTCCCCCTCGGCGTCATGTTCTACTGGCTCACCTCGAACATCTGGACCATGATCCAGCAGTTCCTGGTCATCCGGAATATGCCCACGCCCGGCAGCGAGGCCGCCAAGGCGCGCGAAGAGCGACTGGCCCGAAAGGGTAAACTCATCGCCACGGATGGTGACGTGATTGTGGTCGAAGAACCCAAGAAGCCTCAGCGTCAGCAGCCGGTCGCAAAGAATCGTGCCAAAAAGCAATCCGGCCCTAAAAAATAAGAAGAGACCCAACGTGACTGAGAACACTGACGTGATCGCCGCACCTGGACCGGCGGACGATTCCCCCACGCTCGGCCAGCTCGAGCAGGAGGGGGACATCGCCGCGGACTACATCGAGGAATTCCTCGATATCTGCGACCTCGACGGGGACATCGACATTGACGCGCGTAATGGGCGGGCATACCTGTCCGTCAATTCCTCGGATGTCGCAAACCTGCGTTTGCTCTCCAAGCCGGAAACCGTCAATGCCTTGCAGGAATTGACGCGACTGGCCGTGCAGAACAAGACCGGAGCTTTCTCGCGGTTGATCCTGGATATCGGCGGCTCGCGCGACGCCCGGCAGGCCGAGTTAGCCTCGCTGGTGTCCCGCGCCGTGGAACGCATCCAGGCGGGTGCCGCCGAGGCATCACTGCCGCCGATGTCCTCCTACGAGCGCAAGCTCGTGCATGACCTGGTGTCGGAGGTGGGTTTCGTCTCTGAGTCCAAGGGCGAGGGCCGGGACCGTCACACGGTCATCTCCGCCGCGTAGTACATCGAAATATTGTGACTCACACTCTCGAGGCGGAGCCAGCCGTTGCCGCGGATCTCTTCGGTGGCCAGATCGAGGGTGCCCGCGCCTTCGTGGCCAGTCTGGCTGCGCAGGGCGAGGAACTGGGCCTGATCGGCCCGGTGGAAGTACCACGGCTATGGAGTCGACATATCCTCAACTGTGCGATCGTGGCGCCGCTGCTCCGACCCGGACTCGTCGGCGATGTCGGTTCCGGGGCCGGGTTACCCGGCTTGGTGCTGGCGATCGCCCGGCCGGACGTGACGTTCGTACTCATCGAGCCCATGGAGCGCCGGGTCGCGTGGTTGACCGGCCAAGTGGCCGCGCTCGGCCTGACCAATGCGACCGTACTCCGGGCTCGGGCGGAAGACGTTCGGCTGCCCGGGCGGCTTGACCAGGTGACCGCCCGTGCGGTCAGTGCCTTCCGCACCCTGATCCCTCTCACGGCCCCCCTTCTGAATCCCGGCGGTGAGTTGGTGCTGATGAAGGGCACGGGCGCCGCGGCGGAGGTCGAAGCCGCGGCGAAGGCCATCCGTAAGTTCCAGCTCAGCAATGTCGAGGTGATCACCCTCGGCGAGGGCGTGCTGCAGGATGTGACTCGAGTCATAAGGGCTACAGTGGATTAGTCCCTGGTGTCTGCTCTTATCAGTGCTGAGGTACAACCGGAGTCCCTGTGGGGGTGGCTCATCAATCGTCGAACGCGAAGGTTTCACGTGAAACAACCTGGTGAAGACCAGCAATCAAGCAAGGCGGCCGCGGTGTTTGACGATACGACCCCGCTTGCGCGTGAGATTTCTGACCTGACGCGGCGCCGACAGCGGATTGCCTCCGAGACGCTGCCGAGGCCGGAGAAGACGCGCGTCATCACCATCTCGAACCAGAAGGGTGGCGTCGGCAAGACCACGACCGCGGTCAACTTGTCGGCCGCTCTGGCCCGTCAGGGCGCGCGCGTTCTGGTGATCGACTTGGACCCCCAGGGCAACGCGTCTACAGCCTTGGGCGTCGAACATCGCGCGGAAACACCCAGCGTCTACGATGTCATCGTCAACGACGAGGAAATGGCTGCGGTCGTTCAGACCAGCCCGGAGTTCGGCTCGCTGTTCTGTGTGCCGGCCACCATCCACCTCGCGGGTGCAGAAATAGAGCTCGTCTCCCTGGTCGCCCGTGAGCAGCGTCTCAACCGTGCCCTCGAATCGCACCTGAAAACGATGGATGACCCCTACGATTACGTTTTCATCGACTGCCCCCCATCTCTGGGACTCTTGACGATCAACGCGTTTGTCGCGGCCCGCGAGGTGCTGATTCCGATTCAGTGTGAGTACTACGCGCTCGAAGGTCTCAGCCAGCTGCTTAAGAATATCGAATTGATCGAGAAGCACTTGAACCCGGATCTCGGGGTGTCCACGATTCTGCTCACGATGTACGACAGCCGCACCAACCTGGCGAACCACGTGGCCCAGGATGTGCGTGAACACTTCCCCAAGCAGGTTCTGAACACCCTTATACCGCGTTCCGTGCGTGTCTCTGAGGCGCCGAGCTACGGTCAGAGCGTTATCAGTTACGACCTCAACTCTGCCGGATCACTCTCATACCTCGAAGCAGCAGCAGAGATCGCCCATCGGGGCGCCCCCAAGACAGGAGTCGCGCTCTAATGGCTAAAAGGACTGGGCTTGGCCGGGGGATCGGTGCACTCATCCCCATTCAGGACGACCCGACTCAGGCGCGTCCAGTCGATGTGTTCTTCCCCTACGCCAATGCGGTGCGCTCGGACGAGACCGAGGGACTTCTCCCGGTTCCGGGTGCGCGGCTCGCGCACCTCAATCCCAGCGACATCGTGCCGAACCACGTCCAGCCGCGGAGCACCTTCGATGAGTCCGACCTGGCCGAGCTGGTACACAGCATCCAGGAAGTCGGCGTGCTGCAGCCCATCGTGGTTCGTTCCATCGTGGAGCAGCCCGGCAAATACGAACTAGTGATGGGGGAGCGTCGGCTTCGTGCCACGAAGGTGGCCGGACTGACCACCATTCCGGCGATCATCCGTGAAACGGCGGATGCCGACATGTTGCGTGACGCGCTGCTGGAGAACCTGCATCGCGCACAGCTGAACCCGCTCGAGGAGGCGTCCGCCTACCAGCAGTTGCTGGCCGATTTCGGCATCACCCAGGAGGAGCTCGCACAGAAGATCGGTCGGTCGCGGCCGCAGATCACCAACACCATCCGTTTGCTGAAGCTCCCCGAGGCCGTGCAGATGCGCGTTGCCGCCGGTGTTCTGTCCGCCGGGCACGCGCGCGCGATCCTCTCCGTCGGGGATCCGGCGGGCATGGTCAAGCTGGCCGATAAAATCGTCAACGAGGATCTCTCCGTGCGGGCAGCAGAGGCCGCGGCCGCGATGCAGCCACGTGTCGATTCCGCCAAGCCAACGGGCGGACGTCGTCAGGGACACCTCGACGAGATCGCGGAACGCCTCGGTGACCGACTCGACACCCGCGTAAAGATCCATTTAGGCGCAAGAAAAGGCCAGATCATGGTCGATTTTGCCACGATCGGTGATCTCAATCGCATTCTCGACGTCCTCGGTGAACCCGGTTTCGGAGCCAGCTAGCCTCACCCGAGTGTCGAGCGCCCCGCTGATCGACCGCTCGGTGGTCGACCGGCCGGTGACCGATCACCCCGTGGTCGAGTGGGTCGACACCCGCCCACCCCATTAGTGTTTCACGTGAAACATGAGCATCGGCCCTCACCCGTGCGTCGAACCGGGCCGCGGTGTTCGAGCCTGTCCAGACTTCTGTCCCCTCACCTTTTCCGGTGGTGGAGCCTGTCGAGACCCGAGACCCGAGACCCGCGACCCGACATCTTGGTCGCACGTCCATCCAGATACGCTGGTCCTCCCGCGCATGCGGGCCTGCGATTCGTCAAACCGACCTCCGGTCATCGCCAGCTGAGTCTCCGGGGCGATCAAATCAGCCATGAACTGCACATTAGACGTCATCAGGAAGCAACCTAAGCGCTCAGGTGGCAGAACAGAAATCCGCGTTACGGCCCTTATGAGGCCTAAATTCTGCGTTTCAGAGATCGTGCACTCAAGAAGCGCACTGACCAGCCCACCCTGGATTCACTGCTTGAGTCACGGCGCTCATTTCGAGTGAGCAGCCGGCATCCGCGGTCAGATTCTTGCCTGCAGAGAATGGAGCGATCCAGTGTGCACGGGTTGCGACAGGCTCGACGACCGTCGCCCCCCGTCCCGTTCCGGTGGTCAAGCGTGGCGGGACTGGTTCTCGTCGATCCGCTTCGGTGGTCGGGTTCGTCACGTGCCGGGCTCCTCGGGTCCTTCCGCGTGACCGAGCATGACGCGGGTCAACCTGGTAAATCATGAGTGTTGCGCGGGTGAGGTCAATCACTGGAGCCACCCTCGGCCCCCGTCAACTGATGACTTGTTCCCCACGGCTCGTGGGTTTGGTCCTGCCGTTTGTGCAACACGACGGGGAGTCGCCTGCCCCGTGCGCTGCGCAAACCCAGCAGGACCTGGGTGAGGCAGTATCGGCATCCCCTCGTCCCTGATCGACATTGCCGAAATCCAACCGCGTCGAGCGCAAGAACCCCGACAGGCAGACCCGAAGACACGACGTCCAGATCGGGCGGGTCGCCATGCGAACGGGTTCCAGGGCACTGCGTGGGCGAAGAATATCGTTTCCCCGTCCCGACATGGTCATGTTTCACGTGAAACACATGCCGGGTTCGGATCTGGTCTCTAAAAGTTCGACACTGGAGCAGTTCCGCAGCGTCAACACCTCCGCGCACCTGCGCCGGTTCCCATTCCGGTCTTGACAGGATCGACCGCCGAAATGAGTGTGTTCGTGAGATCGGGGATCGTCAGCGGATGCATCCGCCCACGGCATGGCATCTGTCACAGTCGCGAGTTCGATCCGCTACCTAGGCCGATATGGTCGCGATGTTGCCTGTCTGGATTGCGCCTAATCCCGGGCACACGGTGCGGCGGAACGGTGAGAATGTCCTGCCTTGCGCGCGGAGTGCCGACTCCCTGGAGGCACGGCGGTTCGTCTGCGGTCTGGTCTCATTCCGTTAGCTTGCGTCACATCCGTCGAATCCGCGAAGGCGCCACACTGCCAAAGGGGAGGGGTAGGGGAGAGGGCCAGTCAGTCCGAGCTTGCTCACCCGTGGTTGTTCTCGGGCCTGCTCGTACGTGGAGACTCGGTGGTTTAGCGTCTACTGCGGTCAGCGAGTGGATGTGTCGTGAGCGTTTCACGTGAAACGTTGGATCCCGCGGATGACGGTCGGTGAGCGGACGGTGGCAAGTGTGGCCGGGGCTGTCCCTCGCGAGAGCATCGTCGATCAAGTAGTGTTCATCGACGCAGAGGAGCGACACCGAGCGTCGGGTGCGTGTGTACTCGTCACCATCTCCGACGGTGTAATGAAAGAGTCTGCGACCTAACTTCCAGGTGCAGCCAACGACGTCGGTGCCGTCCGGGCATTCGGGCAGGTACGGGGGGCAAGGCGCCCATGCCGGCAGGGCGGGCGGTGTGGGCGCGGGGTGGGTGCTCGATAGCCTTCACCAGCGTGAGGGGGGGGCTGGTCGGCGTGGTCTCGATGAGTTCGTCCACCGACGGGCTCGAGTGGCGACAGAACCATGTTTCACGTGAAACACGGCCCACGGCGCGGACTACGAGCCGGCGATGGCGGCTCGGGCGAGGGCGTCGTAGACGGCGCCGAGAGACTGACCGGAAGCCTCGATGCACTGGGGCACCAGGGATGTCTCGGTCAGACCCGGAAGCACGTTCGCTTCCAGGAACCAGGGAACGCCATCCGAGTCCACGATCAGGTCGATGCGGGAGATGTGGCGCAGGCCGAGCAGTTCATGGATGGCGACCGCGGTTTGTGCCACCAGTTCCGCAATCTCCGCGTGGATCCGGGCCGGTGTGTAGAACAGCGTCTCTCCCGCGTTGTAGCGGGCCTCGAAGCTGTAGACGCCGTCAATGGGCACGATCTCCACGGCGGGCAGTGCAATGGGGCCGTCTCCGATGTCGATGACCGTGACCGCGAGTTCGGTACCCTCGACCTTCTCCTCCACCAGGGCGACCGTGGCGTAGGTGTAGGCGTCGACCATGGCACGTGGCAGTCCGGCGGGGGAGTCGATGATGTTGACCCCCTGGGCCGAGCCACCCTCGGCCGGTTTCACCACGAGCGGCGTGGGCATGGCCGTCAGGAGGTGCTCGAGGACGCTGGCGGCACCGAGATCGCGGAACGTTTCGGTGGACAGAGCGATTGCGTCGGGGGTGGCGTAGCCGGCCCGGCGCACGAGCTCCTTGGCGATCGGCTTCGACCAGGCCAGACGGGCCGGTCCAGCTAGCGAGCCCACGTGGGGTATCCCGGTGGTCTCCAGCAGGGCCAGGAGTGCACCGTCCTCACCGGTGGCGCCGTGCACGACCGGCCAGATCACATCGGGTTTCCGGATGGTCAGATCGGCGAGCAGGCCGGCCTGCGGGTCCAGAACGGTGACGGTATGGCCCAAGCTCGTCAGTGCATCCGCGACCCGGCGACCCGAGCGCAGTGAGATGTCCCGCTCGTGCGAGATCCCGCCCGCGAGAACAACGATGTCAAGTGCCAAAAAATCGCTCATGGTCAGGGTTTTTCCTTGCTTTGGCTGGTGTGGATACCGACGGAGACGAACTACGAAATGTCGGGGGGTGGGGAGTTGAAGCGGCCTTCTGCGCGCAACGGGTTCAGGGAACCGGTGCCGGCGAAGGTCTCGAGCAGGTCGAGCTCATCACGGAGGACGGATGCGAGGCGACGGATTCCGACCCGGATGTGATCCGGCGTCGGGTAGCAGAACGAGAGGCGCATGTTGCGCCGCCCGTCGCCGTCGGCGAAGAAGGCGGTGCCGGGCGTGTACGCCACGAGTTCCTTGACCGCCCGCGGCAGCATGGCCTTGGAGTCCAGTCCCTCTGGAAGAGTGACCCAGACGTAGAACCCTCCGTTCGGATTGGTCCAGGTGAGGCCGGGCAGGTACTCTTCCAGGGCGTCCAGCAGTGCGTTCTTTCGCTCGTGGTAGACCCCGCGGAAGGTGTTGATCTGGCCCTTCCAATCGGACGTCGCCAGGTACTCGGAAATCACCAGCTGGCTGAACGAGCTGGGGGAGAGCACCGCGGCCTCGTTGGCAAGCACCAGTTTCTCCCGGATGGCGTGCGGGGCCAGCGCCCAACCGACCCGGAAGCCCGGGGCGAGGGTCTTGGAAAACGTGCCTAGGTAGACGACTCCGTCCTCTTCGAGCGAGCGCATCGCATCCGGTGCCGGCTGGTCGAAGTAGAGCAGTCCGTAGGGGTTATCTTCCAACACCAGGATGTCGTTCGCCCGGGCCATCTCGAGGATCTCGAGGCGACGGGCCCAGCTCAGGGTCACTCCGGCCGGGTTGTGGAAGTTCGGGATCGTATACAGGAACTTGATGGTCTTGCCGGCGGCCTTGAGGCGCTGGATGTGCTGGCGGAGCGCTTCAGGGATCAGGCCGTGCTCGTCCATGGGCACGTGTTCTACCTCGGCCTGATACGACTTGAAGATGACCATGGCCGTGACGTAGCTGGGGCCCTCCGAGAGCACCACGTCGCCCGGGTCGAGAAAAAGTTTACTGACCAATTCGAGGGCATGTTGCGACCCCGTTGTCACGACGACATCGTCGGCGTGCGCACGGATGCCTTCAAGCCCCATCACCTCGAGTATCTGCTCCCTCAGAACGGGAACGCCCTGACCAGAGCCGTATTGGAGAGCGACGGGGCCCTGCTGGCGCATGACCCGGTCCATGGCGTTGATAACCAGGTCGGGCGGTAGGGCAGCCACGTAGGGCATGCCGCCGGCCAGTGAGACGACTTCGGGGCGGGAGGCCACCGCGAAGAGAGCCCTGACCTCGGAGGCGCGCAACCCCGCGGCTCGCTCGGCGTAGTGGTGGTACCACGGGTCGAGGTTGTTGCCGGTCTGGGGGGAGCGCTTCGCTGTCACGTCACTTCCGATCTGGTGAGGTTTCAATCGTATGCGGTCGGTACCATCCGGCCCGAATCCCGAAAAACCCGCCCGGCGTGAGCCGGACGGGTCAGGGCCTCGGTAGAGGCAGGGACGGTTAGGCCAGGTAGGCGGCCAAATCTTTCTCAAGGGCGACCTTCGGCTTGGCGCCGATGACGGTCTTGACGACCTCGCCCTTCTGGAACACCTTCATCGCCGGGATGGAGGTGATCTGGTACTTGGCGGCCAGCGCCGGGAAGTCGTCGACGTTCAGCTTGACGATGTCGAGCTTGTCAGCGTTCTCGCTGGCAATCTGGTCGAGGATCGGGCTGACGGCGCGACACGGGCCACACCATTCCGCCCAGAAGTCCACCAGAACGGTTTTTTCGTTGTTGATGACTTCCTGGTCGAAGGTGACGTCGGTGACGGCGCGTGCAGACATGTGGTTACTCCTTGATTGCGGGTTATGTGACTTCGGTGAGGGGTTACGCGAGTGCGGGTTCGCCGGCGCTGGCCAGCAGGTTCTCGGGAAGCGAGGCCAGGTAGTGCTCCGCGTCGAGTGCGGCGACGGTTCCGGATGCCGCTGCGGTCACCGCCTGGCGATAGGTCGGGTCGATCACGTCCCCGGCGGCGAAAACACCGGTCTGGCTGGTTTTCGAGCTGCGACCGGCGACGGCGATGGTGCCCTCCGGGGTCAAATCGAGCTTGGTGTGCACGAGGTGCGTGCGCGGGTCGTTGCCGATGGCCACGAAGATTCCGCCGAGGGGGAGCAAGGTTTCATCACCCGAGACGGTGTTGCGCAGGACCAAGCCGTCGACGGCATCCGTGCCGGTGATGCCGACGACCTGGGAATTCCAGAGGAATTCAATCTTGGGGTTGGCGAACGCACGCTCCTGCATGATTTTGGAGGCCCGCAGGGTGTCCTTGCGGTGCACGACGTAGACCTTGCTGGCGAAGCGGGTGAGGAAGGTGGCCTCTTCCATCGCGGAGTCGCCGCCTCCGATCACGGCGATCGTCTTCTCCTTGAAGAAGAAGCCGTCGCAGGTGGCGCACCAGGACACGCCGCGGCCGGACAGGCGCTCTTCGTCGTCCAGGCCCAGCTTGCGGTAGGCGGAACCCGTGGCAAAAATCACGGAGAGAGCTTCGTGCTTCTCGCCGCTGCCCAGCGTGATGGTTTTGGTGTCGCCGGAAAGCTCGAGCTCGGTGACGTCGTCATAGACGACCTCGGTGCCGAACCGCTCGGCCTGCTCCTGCATCTTGGACATCAGTTCCGGTCCCTGGATGCCGTCGGGGAAGCCCGGGTAGTTCTCCACCTCGGTTGTGTTCATCAGTTCGCCGCCGGCCTCGACCGAACTGGCGATCAGAAGCGGCTTCAGGTTCGCCCGGGCGGCATAGATCGCGGCCGTGAAACCGGCCGGTCCGGAGCCTATGATGATGATCTGACGCACGCGTAGACTCCTTCAGATTGTGGGGGCAGCGATCTCGATTGCCTCGCTTCCGGATACAACACATCCTAATCGGATGCTATTCCACGCCGGCTGGGGACCGGTCAACGACGACGGATGCGGTCGATCACCGGGTCGATGAAGCCGCGCAGCTCAGCGGTGCGCATGAGCAGCAGCAGGCCGAAGTAGACGCCTGACATGGCGAGGCCGATGACGATCATGGTGAGAACGGCCTGGAGCTTCCCGGACAGGGCGAATCCAGCCTCCTGGGTGCCACCAAGCACGAGCAGGAGGAGAACGCCGGCCGTGATCGCGGGCACGGCGGCGACTAAGTACTTCACGAGGCTGCGCAGGATGCGCCGCCCGTCGATGCCGCCGAGGCGCCCACGGAGCAGCCCTGCCGCCAGCAGGGCCTGCGCAATGCCGGACACGGTGACCGTGAGCGCGACGCCCGCGGCGATCCAGGCGCTGGGCAGGAGCGAGCAGGCAAGGACGCCGATGATGACCAGCGTCACCTGGAACAGGGTGAAGTAGAACGGCGTACGGGTGTCGCCGAGCGCGTAGAAGGTGCGTTGTACGACGAACAGGACGCAGAACGCAACGAGGCCGAGCACGTAGGCGACGATGACGTTGCCGATGCTCTGTACCTGTTCGTAGGGGGCGACGAAGACCCGGGCGAACGGGTAGGCGCAGACCGCGATGACGGCGGAGGCGAGCACGATGATCAGGGTGGTGCCGCGGATGGCGGAGGAGGCATCCGTTCTGACCAGGGCCAGCTTGCCCACCGAGGCGTGCTCGCTCATCCGGGTGAAGTAGGCGGTGGTGACTGAGACGGTGATCACCGAATGCGGGAGCATGAAGATGAGCCAGGCCGTGTTGAGTGCGGCGACCGAGGCGTCGGAGTCGCCGGCTAGGGTGACCACCCGGGTTTCGACGACGCCGGCCAGGGTGGTCAGCAGGAGCATCCCGAAGGTCCAGCTCGCCATCCGGCCGGCCACGCCGAGCCCGACGCCGCGGAAGCGGAAGTCGGGGCGGAAGCGCAGACCGATGCGGTGCCAGAAATAGAACAGCACGACGGCCTGCAGCACGACGCCGAGCGTGGCGCTCCCGGCGAGGACGGCGATCATCGCGGGCGTGAACTCGGTGGCCAGCCGGGTCCCGTTCGGGTCGGCTCCGTAGAACGCCGAGAAGGTGAGTAGGCCCGCGATGGCCACGACGTTGTTGACCACGGGAACCCAGGTGAACGGGCCGAAGGACTTGCGGGCGTTCAGAACCTCTCCGAGGACCGTATACAGGCCGTAGAAAAAGATTTGTGGCAGGCACCAGAAGGCGAACGCCGTGGCGAGGGCCAGCGATTCCGGCTTCATGTTGGACCCGTAGAGCAGGGTCAACAGCGGAGCAAGCGCGGTGGCTGCGATGGTGGTCGCGGCGAGGATGACCAGGGCCAGCGTGAGGAGTTTGTTGATGTACGCCGTGCCACCGTCGGCGTGCAGGCTGGCGCGCACGATCTGCGGCACCAGGACGGCCGTCAGCACCCCACCGGCCACGATGACGTAGACCGTGTTCGGAAGCTGATTCGCCACGGCGAACGCGTTGGTGCTCTGACCGACTTGGCCGATCACCCCCGCCAGCACAATCAGCTTCACGAAGCCGAGGATGCGAGAAACAATGGTTCCGGAGGCGAGGAATGCGCTCGCCCGGCCGATGCTGTCGGTCTTAGGCACGGGGCTCCGTCGGGGCATCGGCCGCGCTGGTGGGGGTCAGCGGGCCGGGCGCAGCGCCGGCGGCCCCGGATTCGGGATCTTCTTCTGGGGGTGCTTCGGCTTCAGGGACTGTGGCCGGTTCTGCCTCTGGCTCGGGGGCGTCCGCAGTCTCAGTTTCGGCACGTTCCCGTCGGCGTCGCAGAATGTTGCGCCACACCCCGAACCCGAAGAACAGCACCACGAACGCGGCGAACAGGAGGGATCCGAGGCCTTCCCAGTCTGCGCGCACGTTGATCGGGATGAGGGCGGGCTGCGAGATGACCGTTCCCGCCGGAGTGAGCAGGGTCACGCGCAGGGTGACGGCGCCGTTTCCCACTGCGGCCGTCACCGGGATGGTCACGGTGCGGGCGGATTGGGCTTCGATGGTGGACTCCACCGCCTCGCCGACCAGGAGGCGCCCGTTGGAGGGAACGACCTGCACCATCACCGTCACGGCCTGGCTCAGGGCGTTGTCCAGGGTCACCGGAATGTCGACCTGGCTGCCGACCACGTTGATGGGGCCCTTGGTCGCGACCGTGATGGAGCCCACAAGCGCCGAGGAGTTCGCGAGGCTGGTGCCGACGGCATCCGCCCAACTGGCCTCCTGGGATGCCCAGGAATTGGATAGCAGAGCCATCAGGTCCAGGCGCTGCGTGCCTGTGACGATCGCCGGGTCGGACAGTACGGAGGAAAAGTCGGTGATTGTCTTCTCGGCCTCGAAGAGCTCGGCGGCCAGGGCCACGCGATCCTCCGGCTCGGCCTGGCTGTCAAACTCGACCTCTTCGGCTGGAACGGATGCCCGCACCTCCGGCAGGGTGGACGGCGCGTACCACCGCAACCCGGCCAGCGCGTCGATGGTCTCGGTGAGTCGGTCTGCGTTGG
The DNA here is from genome assembly GCF_004402765.1 of Cryobacterium sp. TMT2-17-1. NCBI lineage: Bacteria > Bacillati > Actinomycetota > Actinomycetes > Micrococcales > Microbacteriaceae > Cryobacterium > Cryobacterium sp. TMT2-17-1. Next base: position 13,890 of record NZ_SOGC01000018.1, on the reverse strand, counting down.
GCGGCCACCCGCGGTCGAAAGTGGCCAGGAGGGTGCGCGCGGTTCCGGGGCGCTCGGCCGAGACGACCGCCAGCTGCGAGCTGACCTGGGACATGGCTTCGCGCCACGCGTCATCCGTTGTCGCGGCCGCGGCGGTGCGCAGGGCGGCGGCCAACGAATCATCGACGACCAGACCCAAACCGTGGCCGGTGCCGAGATCAAGGGATGCATTCGGGGTGAAGTCGCCGGCGGCCCCAGATGCGTTCGATCCGCCCAAAATGGTTGTGTTGAGGCCACTGGCCGCGAATACGTCCAGGTCTGCACTCGCAACGTCACCCTCGGCCGGCCAGCCGATGTCAGTGGCGCTATATTCCCAAGCAAGCAACTTTTCCGTGGTGGGTGGTGTGCCATCGCTGGGGGGTGCGGGCTGGTCCGTTGACGGCGCCGGTGTCTCGGTGCCAGGCGGGAGGGCAGGGTCGGAGTTCGGCGTCGCGGACTGGTCCGTCGCGGCGAACAAGGCAGGGTCGATCGCCTGGCCGAACGTGTTGGGCGTCAGCAGCGGCCCGGCGCCGGCTTGAGCCTGCAGGGCAAGGTCGGCATCGGCATAGCTGAGCGGGAATATATCGTTCGGAGCCTCGTCCAGCCGGTTCAGCCACGCGATTGCGCTGGGCGGTGCCGCCGAACCGAGGATTCGGATGGAAACAATGATCAGCGGGTCGATGGCAATGGTGACCGGGCGGCCGACGACGCCGTCGAGCTGGCGGCTCAGAACACCGGTCGGCGCCGTAAACGTTTCCAGTGCCTTTGACGTAATCAGGCCCGTCGACTGCGCGGGGACGGTGATCGGCATGATCACCGACATGTTGACGGGGGTGACCTCTTCGTCGGAATACCAGACGAAGGTGCCTCTGCCCTCTGCCCGCACCCTGTCGTCTGTACTCAGGGTGGCGGCAATGCCGCGGGCACCCCACGCGTTGCCGCTGGTGAGGCCCACGGAGCCGGCCGGCACGGTCAAGGTGAAGATCTCGGTGCTGTCCGGCTGAATGGACGCCATCGTGGGCTCGCTCAGCATGAGATCGCCGGGTTTGCTGTTCTTCTCCGGATCCAGCCAGCTGTTGAGGGCGTTGCGGTTGATCAGTGCCCGTTCCGCGAGGAAGAGGTTGATGGTGCCCGGTGAGATGGTGTCAAGGGTCGCGTTCTCGACGGTGACAGTGACCGTGAGGTCCTGGCCAGCCTGGAGGGGCGCCAGTGTCGCGGGCGACACGCGCAGGTTCACCGCATTGGCCGTTACGGCGGCGATGGTCTTCGCTGTCGGGGCCGCTGGGGCAGATGCAGATGTGATTTCAGACGCGGTTGCGGATGCGGGCAGACCGGCGGAGGCGACCGGCAGAACCCCGGCCAGCAGGCCGATCAGAACGGCGCCGATCGGCCTCTTCGTGCGTGACCAGAGGCCGCGCATCGCTCCGGGGAGCGCGGGCCGACGCTTGAGAACAGACTCGGCCACCATGTAGGGGATTCTACGGCTTCGACGCGGGGGTAACGCCGCACCGGGGCAGCCGGCGTAGCTCAAGCAACTAACATGGGGTCATGCAAAGCGTTGCGACAGCCCTCAAGCGGCTGGGCGACCTGGCTGCCACCCCGACCGTTTCCCGATTGGCGACCGCGTTCCAGACGGCTGGACACGAACTGGCCCTCGTCGGCGGACCGGTCCGCGACGCCTTCCTCGACCGGCCGTTCAACGACCTCGATTTCACGACGGATGCCACGCCGGACCAAATCCTGCACCTCGTGAAGCCAATCTCGGATGCCCACTGGGATATCGGCCGCGCCTTCGGAACAATCGGCGCCCAAATCGCCGGCGAAAAGGTGGAGATCACGACTTACCGGTCGGAGAGCTACGACGGCCAGACGCGCAAGCCCGAGGTGGTTTTCGGCCACCGCCTGGAGGATGACCTGCTACGCCGCGATTTCACGGTGAACGCACTGGCTCTGCGCCTTCCGGGGCTGACTCTGGTCGACCCCGCGAACGGCATCGACGACCTCCTGGCCGGCGTTCTGCGCACGCCGATTTCCCCGGAGATCTCGTTCGGTGACGACCCGCTGCGCATGATGCGGGCGGCCCGGTTCGCCGCCCAGCTCGGATTCGCCCTCCACGCCGACACCGCGGAAGCGATGGAAGCGATGGCGGACCGCATTCGTAATATCTCGGCCGAACGCATCGGCGACGAGCTCTCGAAGCTGCTGTGTGCGGACAACCCGCATGCCGGGCTCGAGCTGCTGGTGGACTCCGGGCTCTGCAGCCGGGTGCTGCCGGAGATCCCCGCCCTGCGCCTCGAAGTCGACGAGCACCACCACCACAAGGATGTCTACCAGCACACCCTGACGGTGCTGGACCAGGCCATCGGCTACGAGAAGTCTCGCGGCAGCTTCGACGGCCCCGACCTGATCGTGCGCCTGGCGGCGCTGCTGCACGACATCGGCAAGCCCGCGACTCGCAAGCTCGAGCCGGGCGGCGTGGTCAGTTTCCACCACCACGACCTGGTCGGCGCGAAGCTGGCGAAGAAGCGGCTACGAGCCCTCCGTTTCGACAACGACACGACGGCCGCCGTGGCACGCCTGATCGAACTGCACCTGCGTTTTTTCGGCTACACCGAGGGTGCCTGGACGGACTCCGCGGTGCGGCGCTACGTGCGGGACGCGGGGGACCAGCTCGAACGACTGCACATCTTGACTCGTGCGGACGTCACCACCCGTAACCGCCGCAAGGCGGACCGGCTCGGCTTCGCCTACGACGACCTGGAACAGCGCATCGAGGAGCTGAACGAACAGGAAGAGATGGCGGCGGTGCGCCCCGATCTCGACGGTGAGCAGATCATGGCCGTCCTCGGAGTGGGTCCGGGCCGTGACGTCGGCGAGGCCTACCGGTACCTGCTCGAGCAGCGGCTGGATGATGGGCCGCTCGGCGAAGACGAGGCCACCCGCCGCCTTATCGCCTGGTGGGCCGAGCGCGCACAGTAGGCCCTCCCGGCGCCTTCCGGGCCCGTCTATTCGCCGAGGCTCGCCGTTTGTGCCGAGAGTCGCCGCACGGGTGACGACTCTCGGCACAAACGGCGAGCGTCGAGACCCGGTGGCACTTCGCGAGCGGATGTGTCACCATCCCTCCACAGGACCTCCGCCGCCGATCTTGGCCACAGGAGCCGCCCTTGCGATCGGAGCCAGTAGGCCGCACCACCAGCATGGCGCTATGAATCTCTACTCCCCGCATGACTGGCGGCCTTTGTATCTCGGCCGTGACGCTCGGTTTCTCGGCAGCGATGGGCGTCCTGTTCAACGGCCGGTCGGATCCGGTCAAGCCGTTCGCCTACGACGTGGCGTTGCCGTTGACGCGACCGGCTGGGACACCATCAGCGATCGTGATCGGTACTTCTTGCGTTTGCGCGCCGTGGAGGCCACCAGAAAGTCCCAGCCCGTCTACTCTTATGAATCGGCTGCTGTTTTGTGGGGACTGCCCATCGTCGGCAGATGGCCCGACGAGGTCCACCTCATGGCTGCCGGTGAAACCGGCGTGCATTCGAAGAACGGGGTCACCTGGCATCACGACCGATTGCCCGACGAAGACGTCGTGGAGATCGAAGGGATGCTGGTCACGGGTCTGCTGCGTACGCTGATCGATGTTGCACGAACGGCAGGATTCCTGTCGGCAGTCGCCACGCTCGAGTACGGAACGAAACCTAAATTCATCCTGCCGAACGGCATGGCTGCGCTCGGGATCGACCGCGACATTCTGCTTGATCGACTCGACTCCGACGGACCAACCCGTGGGGCACGAGCCGCTCGGATCGCCATTGTCTTCTGCGACAGTCGATCCGGTTCGGTGGGCGAGTCCCTCAGCCGAGGACAGATTCACCTGTGCGGATTCCCGCCCCCCGAATTGCAGGTGTCCTTCGTGCACGAGGACGGGCAGGAAGACATCACGGACTTCCGGTGGGTTCAGAAACAGGGGAACCGCACACTTCGCCTCCTCGGCGAATTCGACGGCAAAGTCAAGTACACGCGGGACGCCTTCATGAATGGGCGTACCAGTGAAGAAGCCCTGTGGTCAGAAAAGCTTCGCGAGGACCGGCTTCGCGGGACGGGGCACGGAATGGCGCGCTGGATCTGGGCCGTAGCGCTGCGCCGGGAGAGCCTGAAACGGCTCCTGCTCGCCGCCGGACTGCGTCCCGAACCAGGGAAATGCCCCAACAGGTGAAGCGACCGTCGCCGTTCGTGCCCAGAATCTCCGATAGAACGGCGATGGTCGGCACAGTCGGCGATACTCGCGACAGCGTTGACGGACTCGGCGGCGACGAGGGCGCCAAACGGGTGAACGGGCGGAGGCGGTGGCGGAGGGCCGCCGTTTCCGGTAGCCTTGGCAGGTTGTCTGTGCGCCGGATTCCCGGCCTCCGCTTACAACACATGCACAACCCTCCTGCTGCAGAGATTCTGCAGCCGTTTAGTCCGAAGGAGGTGGGTTAGTCATGCATCAGTACGAGTTGATGGTTATCCTCGATCCCGAGATCGATGAGCGCACCGTAGCTCCCAGCCTTGACAAGTTCCTCAACGTTGTTCGCAACGATGGTGGAACCATTGACAAGGTTGACGTTTGGGGTCGCCGCCGTCTCGCTTACGAGATCAACAAGAAGTCCGAAGGCATCTACGCCGTTGTCGACTTCACCGCCAACGCTTCTGCCACGGCCGAGCTCGACCGCCAGCTGAAGCTGTCGGAAGCCGTCATGCGCACCAAAGTGCTTCGCGCAGAAGAAGGCATTGCCCAGGTCGCCGTCGCGAGCAAGCTCGCCGCCGAGAAGGCCGCCCGCAAGGCAGCCAACCCGAAGGTAATCGCTGCGAAGGCTGAAGCCGCTGCTGCCGCCCCGACCGCCAAGGTCGCCGCGTCCGTGAAGCCCGCATCGGCAGCTGCTGCCGCCGCGGTCAAGGCTGCTCCGGCCAAGGTCGAAGCCCCGGTTGTCGACGCTCCTGCCACGGCAGAAGCTGTTGCTCCCGCGCCGGCCGCGTCCGCCGACAAGGCAAGCGACAAGTAGCCCGTGGCCGGCGAGACCGTAATTACCGTGGTGGGCAACCTGACCAGCGACCCGGAGCTGCGGTACACGCAGAACGGGCTGGCGGTTGCCAACTTCACCATCGCATCCACTCCGCGCAATTTCGATCGCGCGACCAGTGAGTGGAAAGATGGCGAGTCGCTCTTCCTGCGCGCGAGCGTTTGGCGTGAATTCGCCGAGCACGTAGCTGGTTCACTGACCAAGGGTACCCGTGTCATCGCTTCCGGGCGTCTCAAGCAGCGTTCGTATGAGACGAAGGAAGGCGAGAAGCGAACGAGCATGGAGCTCGAGATCGATGAAATCGGTCCTTCGCTGAAATACGCCACCGCTCAGCTCACTCGCGCGCAGTCATCGTCTTCTCCTCGAGGCGGTGGCTCACCTGCCGTTGCCTCGAACGACGAGCCCTGGGCTGCCAGCGCCCCCGCCGCGAACACCGGTGGAGATGTCTGGAACACTCCGGGAAACTTCAGCGACGAGACACCCTTCTAAGCCGAGCCTTACAGGCTGTTGGCTGAAAAACACTTCTTTGAGAAAGTAAGGAAATCATGGCTGGAAAGTCGAGCGGCGACCGCCGCAAGCCGCTCCGCGGTGCTAAGGGTGGCAAGAATGCCGCTCCCGCGAAGTCGATCCGGGTTGGTGTCATCGATTACAAAGATGTCCCCACCCTCCGCAAGTTCATCTCCGAGCGTGGAAAGATCCGCGCCCGTCGTATCACCGGTGTTTCCGTTCAGGAGCAGCGTCTTATCGCCCGCGCCGTCAAGAACGCTCGCGAAATGGCGCTGCTGCCCTACGCCGGTTCAGGCAGGTAGGACACCTCATGTCAAAAATCATTCTGACGCACGAGGTCTCCGGCCTCGGTGCACCCGGTGACATCGTCGAGGTCAAGAACGGGTACGCCCGCAACTACCTCTACCCGCAGGGATTTGCTGTTTCCTGGACTCGCGGTGGCGAGAAGCAGATTCAGCAGATCAAGGCCGCTCGCGTAGCCCGCGAGCACGCCACCCTCGAAGAGGCGCAGGCTCTCAAGGCTGCACTCGAGAACGCCAAGGTCAAGCTGGTCGTCAAGGCCGGCGAAGGCGGACGCCTTTTCGGCTCCGTCAAGACCACGGATGTTGCGGATGCAGTTGCCGCAGCGGGTCTCGGTGCCCTCGACAGGCGCAAAATCGAGCTCAGCCCGATCAAGATGACGGGTGAACACCAGGCAACGGTTCGTCTTCGTGACGAACTGAGTGCGACCATCACACTGCTGGTGGTAGCTGCCAAGTAAGCTCTACAGCTTTACACCCGTGTGGCGGTGGGTTCCGAAAGGAACCCACCGCCACACCTGTTTAAGCGATGTCACACACCCAATCGGGGGTGATTTTAGTCCCAGAACATGAGGCGCTGTACACAGGTTTTCCCACACCTCGACAAGATTCAACACGTACTTTAGATAGGTTTTCCACACCACATTGTGAATAGAATTAATACCTGATCAAGCTGCATTTATGTGATAAAAAACTTAAGTTGTCCACAGTTGATTCCACAGCTTGTGCACAAGACACGCGGCGTTTCGCCCAGATTCTCCACAGGCTTATCCACAGGGCGGTTTGTTCTCTGCCGAGCCGGGTCCGTATGGTGGGCACGCGGCCGCAATCGAGGTGTGCACAGTGCCCGGCAGCGATGTCGGTGGGCCCTGATAGAACTGCACCACGAGTAAAGGAGGCACGAGTGTCGATCTCTCACTTGGGTCTGGCGGACAAGCGCGGGGCAGACTCACGCGGCGGACTGGAAGCCCGGCACACCGAGCGCACGCTCCCGCACGACCTCTTGGCCGAGCAGAGCGCGCTCGGCGGCATGATGCTGAGCAAGGATGCCGTCGCCGACGTCGTCGAGACCGTGCGCGCCGCAGACTTTTACATCCCCAAGCACGAGATCATCTTCGACGCGATTCTGTCGCTCTACGCGCAGGGCGAGCCGACCGACGTTATCGCCGTCACCGACGAGCTCACCAAGCTAGGCGAGCTGTCCCGGGCCGGCGGCGCGGACTACCTGCACACGCTCACGAGCCTCGTGCCGACCGCGGCCAACGCCGGTTTCTACTCTTCGATCGTCGCCGAACGCGCTCTCCTCCGGCGCCTCGTCGAGGTCGGCACCCGCATCGCCCAGATGGGTTACTCCGGTGAGGGCGAGGTGCTGGATCTGGTCAATACCGCCCAGGCCGAGGTCTATGCCGTCACGGGTGGCAGCGAAACCGAAGACTATGTGCCGCTGACCGACGCGGTCACAGCCGCGATCGAGGAGATCGAGGCTGCCAAGCTCAAAGACGGTCAGATGACCGGTGTTCCCACCGGCTTCGCCGATATGGACGAGCTCACCAACGGCTTCCATCCCGGCCAGCTGATCATCGTGGCGGCGCGTCCGGCGCTGGGTAAGTCCACGCTCGCCCTCGACTTCGCCCGGGCAGCCTCCATCAAGCACGACATGCCCAGCATTTTCTTCTCCCTGGAAATGGGCCGCAGCGAAATCGCGATGCGTCTGCTCGCGGCCGAAGCATCCGTGCCCTTGCAGAGCATGCGCAAGGGCGCCGTCGACGCGCGCGACTGGACCACCATTGCCGCCACCCGCGGTCGCATCAACGACGCCCCGCTCTACATCGACGACAGCCCCAACATGACCCTGGTCGAGATCCGGGCCAAGTGCCGCCGGCTGAAGCAACGGGTCGGCCTCAAGATGGTCATCATCGACTACCTGCAGCTGATGACGTCGGGCAAGAAAGTCGAGTCGCGCCAGCAGGAGGTCAGTGAGTTCTCCCGCGCGCTCAAGTTGATGGCCAAGGAACTACAGGTTCCCGTTATTGCCCTCTCCCAGCTCAACCGTGGTCCCGAACAGCGCGCGGACAAGATGCCGGCCATCTCAGACCTGCGCGAGTCCGGTTCGCTCGAGCAGGACGCCGACATGGTCATCCTGCTGCACCGCGAGAGCGCGTACGAGAAGGACAATCCGCGCGCCGGCGAGGCGGACCTGATCGTCGCCAAGCACCGTAACGGCCCCACGCGCACCGTCACGGTCGCGTTCCACGGCCACTACTCCCGCTTCGCCGATATGGTGCCGGGCGCCTGACACCCTTTAGGTTCCTGATCTACATGTCATAATCCTGATCTTGTTGTCCATCGCTTGTCAGTGATGACAACTAGCAAACCTCGAAAGTCGAAACAGCTTGGCGTGACTCGCCCACCGCGTCAGTCAGTAGCGGCCCTGTGGATGGACTGGAGCGCCGCACGGCTTCGACCTTCACTCGCGGGAATCGCCAGGGCCCGCCGGCGTCGGGGCAGCCTTTCGCGAGGCCAGCCTTCTCCCGCTGGCCTGCGCCGGTGGACCATCGGCGTGCGCGGGGCACAACAATCAGCTAGCATCACCGCATGAAGCGCATAACATATATCGGCGGCTCCATTGTCACGAGCAACAGCATCACATCAGCGCTTCTCGACTACGTCACCTCAGTGGCCGATAGCGACAATAGTGTGGCTGTGGATGTCACCGTGTTCGACGAGAACGACGAGACATCCGTGCACACGCTAACTCTCAGCCCAACCAGTCAATTCGACGTCGTCGATGTCGACGTCGAAGGGATGACGGAGGAAGATGAGGCGACGCGTTTCCCGTTACCTGAAATGCCGATGATCGGTATTACCGGCACCGTCGAAACCACAGGCGACGCTGGTCAGACGGCCAAGGACTTTAACCTTGTCGCTAACGAAATCGACAACGGACTTGGGAGCATTCATGGGTAAATTTATCTACGGGACTCCGTCGATCACCGTCGATTTCGACGACCGGGTGCTCGCTCACCTCAAGATCGTCATTTTGTCCAAGGTGCGCCGAGGGGAAAGTTTCACGTTTTCGTGGGAATACTCGGCGGCATCAGGACACGGTCACAGCACCATTTGGATCCACCCAACGATTCCGCTTCAATTCGACTTTTTCGGCAATAGGGAACCACTCCTAAACCGTGCTTGGGTCGAGGAATTGGTGCGTCTGTCAAACACACCAGGCGGCCTGCGGGTAACGCCGGAACCGGCCGAGTTGGAGACGCCCGCACGCGATCGATAATTGCCTGACTACTCCACCCTGGCTCCCGGCGTGAAGCCTGCCAGCGGGGTCAGGGCCAATGGATGCGTGACGTCGTGTCGATGGCCCGGATTGCGACGGACGCACTCGCCCTCAGGGGCTCCATCAGGTCAAAGGGCTAAGGCACGCACCCACTTTCGGGGCAGTGATAAACTTAGCTAAATTTATGAACTTGGGCTGTGGTGTCCGCGGAAGTTCCGGTCGGCCTCGCCCCGGAAGGACGGCTTAGCCATGTCCCAACCTCTCTTCGAAGCGAGCACGGTGCCACCGAGACTCTTGATTCTCGGGATCACCGCCTGCCCCACGGGCATAGCGCACACCTACATGGCGGCCGAGAAGCTCGAGAGCGCAGCGGCTGAGTTGGGCTACGAGATGAAGGTCGAGACGCACGGCTCGGTCGGCGTCGAAGGCACCTTCAGCCAGGACGACATCGACCGTTCGGACGCAATCGTGATCGCGGCCGACACCAAGATCGATGCCTCGCGCTTCGTGGGCAAGCGGATCGTCTCCGTCGGGGTCGCCGACGGCATTCACCGCCCCGCCGCCCTGATCCGGGACGCCCTCGCCGCCGAGCCGTCCACCGTCGGCGACAGTTCCAGCCGGGACGCCACGCCCTCGAGCAGCGGCAAGGCCGACTTCGGAAGCACCCTGTACCGCGCACTGATGAACGGCGTGTCGTACATGATCCCGTTCGTTGTGGTCGGCGGGCTCCTGATCGCCATCTCGCTCTCCTTCGGCGGCGAGGCGACCCCGAATGGGCTCGTCATCCCGGAGGGCAGTTTCTGGCTGACGCTCAACCAGATCGGCGGACTCGGTTTCACCCTGATGGTGCCGATCCTCTCTGGCTTCATCGCCTACGCCATCGCCGACCGGCCCGGGCTCGCACCGGGCATGATCTGTGGCTGGATCGCCACGACCGGGGCCTTCTACAATTCCGAATCAGGCGCCGGCTTTATTGGCGGCATCATCACCGGTTTCCTGGTCGGCTTCGTCGCCCTCGGCATCAAGAAAATTCCCGTACACCGCTTTATCAAGCCGATCATGCCGATCCTCGTGATCCCCGTGCTCACCACCGTGATCGTCGGCGGCGCCTTCGTGCTCGCCCTCGGCCAGCCGATCAGCTGGGTCTTCTCCAGCATGACCACGTTCCTCACCGGCCTGCAGGGTGGCAGCGCGATCGTGCTTGGCCTGATTCTCGGCGCCATGGTCGCCTTCGACATGGGCGGCCCGATCAACAAGACCGCATTCCTCTTTGGTGGAGCATTGATCGCGGAGGGGAACTCAGCCCCGATGGGCATGGTCGCCGCCGCGATCGCCGTCCCGCCGCTCGGGATGGGCTTGGCCACCCTGATCCGCGGCCGCTACTTTTCCAAACCAGAGCGTGAAGCCGGCATCGCCGCACTGTTCCTGGGATTCTTCGGCATCACCGAGGGCGCGATTCCGCTCGCCGCGGCCAAGCCGCTGCAGGTCATCCCGGCGAACATGATCGGTGGCGCCATGGCCGGAGGCATTGCCGCCCTGTTCGGGGTCACCAACTCCGTACCGCACGGTGGCCCAATCGTCGCCGTCTTCGGTGCGGTCTCCGGGGTGCCGATGTACTTCGCGGCCTTGCTCACCGGCGCCGTCGTCACCGCCCTCGTTTCGGTGCTGCTGCTCGGCATTTCCGCGCGCAAGTCGACCCGCCACGCTGCAGCGACGGGTGCGGCCACGGGCACCGCCGCCGGGGCTTCCGGTCCTGTCCCCGCGCCCACGGGCCCATCGGACGCGGATGCCGGCACGGTCGGCTCGGTCGCGTCCGAGTCCGAATCGTCGCCTATGCCCCCGGCGAAGAAGACGGTGCTCGACTATATCGACGAACGCACGATCGTGCTCGACGTCGAAGAGACCGACCGGGATGCGATGATCAGCACCCTCGCCGGCCTGATGAGCAAGACCGGCCGCGTCACCGACGAGACCCTGGTGACCCAGGCCGCCCTCGCCCGCGAGAAGCACGGCACGACGGGCATCGGCGACGGCATCGCGATCCCCCACGCAAAGTCGGACGGTGTAACCGCCCCGGTACTCGCCTTCGCCCGCAGCACGCAAGGCATCGACTGGAACTCAGCCGACGGCTCCAAGGCCACGCTGATCTTCATGATCGCCGTCCCGGAGGCGGAGGCCGGAACCGAGCACCTGAAGGTACTCGCCCAGCTATCCCGCGCCCTGATAAAGCCCACCTTCCGCGACGCCCTCCAGGCCGCCACGACCCCCGCGCACGTACTCGAGGCGCTGGCCCTGCAAGTCGGCGCGAAGACGGTCGCACCCGACGCGTTCTAGGAGCCTGCCGATGGTACGCATCGGCAAACCCGAGCGCTTAGTCTCCAGCAGACCAGAAACGCCGCGGCTTCGGGTCGAAAACTCAACGATTTCGGCCTGCCAGGCTGGGTGTCACGAAGGAACGTCTAGCGGGGCACTGGCTGATGTTTTCGTTTACCGAATTTGTTGTCGGGAACCGCGACTGATTCAGGTCGCTGCGGTCGGTCAGGCGATGCTCGTATAGCGGGAGCAGGCATCGAGCACCTTGTTGGCATCATGAGTTCCTGCGCGATTGATGCCTTGCGGACCGAAAATCGGAAACGGTAGATCTAGCCGGCGCCCATCGACAGTCTGAAAAATGCGGAGGGCCAGAACCGCGACGCTGATATTTCCTATTTCGACCATGTGTCGGCCGGGATGGGCGTAATCAATGTCGTTCCAGGGCAGGGCCATTCGAGGGACATCGGTTCGTCCGCGACCCCACAGCTCGATTCCTTTCGGTCCGAGCGTGACCACGAAGTGCTGGCGCAGTCGCGGTCGGTCGGTCCCAATCGTCTTCAGGGCGTCGATGAGTGCCGGGGTGCGCTGCGTCATGAAGACAAAGGCGTCGGGTCGAACCGCCTTTGCCGCTCGCAACTTGGCGCGCTGGAATACGGCGGTGCCCAAGAAAATCAGGGCGACAAGCACTCCAAGCCCCACCAGCCCGATCCGGCCTGTTTGTTGGAACGACATTCGATCGGCGAACTGGCCATCTGCGCCAACCAACAGGTCGCTGAGGACCACGGCGATGAACCCGATCGCGATGATTGCAAGGCCCCAGATCCCGATCTTCATTGGCAGCGAGGTGGGCACGTCGACGAACCGCACGGCATTGCCGAGCGACGACGTGTTGACGACCGCTCCAGAGGTCATGAGCCGGGCCTACCCATGGGGTGACCCGGAGCGGTAGCAACAACAGGGGTCGGAAATCACACGCCCTTAGGGCTGGTGATGCGGTCATGACGCGGCAGCATTGCTGCTCACCAAGGTGATGAGGGCAGCGGTGAGATTGCGTCCGGCAACCCTTGAGACACTAGGCACCGCCCAATTCGCCAATTGCAGTCAGATTCATGTGTGGGGTGTCTCGTAACCTCGGTGTGTCGAAACACATGAGATGTAAGACGACTCGAAGCCCGATAATGCGACATCGAGCTTCACAGGGCGCCGCCATTTATCTCCAAACTCCACAGAAACCCTGCCAGATAGGGTTCAAGTTCGATCTTCTTGGCACTGACACGCAAGGGTCTCAGACCCTGCTCATTAAAGGATTCGTCACCCCTCCGCCCGGCGTGAGTGCTCCTTGGGTAGTTCGAGGCCGTGTTTGGCAATTACGGCCTCCGCTTGCTCTTTGTAATCAACCCGTATGAAGCGCCTCGAGAAGGCCCATTTGATCCACGGCTCCTGGCTGTCGTGAAAACTCGCGTGTGCCGCGAACTCGCTGAAGTCACTGCCAGCTGCGCGGAGGTGATCGCCGTTGGGCCGTTCAGACTCCAGCTCTGACCAAACTAAGCCAGCAAAGTAGGCCACGAAGAAGCTCGCCGCTCCCACCTGCCAGGAATGTCTGGCTATGAATTGCGAGGGCAACCGCGCTGTCGCGTCGAAAAGCCCGTCGACCGCTGGCGCGAGCCTTTCAATTTGGCGTCGTTTCACCGCGCTCGTGTTTGGGTGATGAGTTATGTATTCGTCGGGAAGCAATGCCGGAGCGAGCATCGCTGCCTTCTGAAATGCGAAGATGACCTCATCGATCTGCTGGCGATCACGGATGAGCCGTGATTTTTTGGCCTCCAATCGGGCGTAGCAAAGTACTCTACGACGAGAGTCGTGATGAGAGCGACGAGCACGGGAACGTCGATTTTGCTGAAGGCGTCGGCTATTTCATTCGGGATCATGGGCAAATCTTTTGCATCGGGTTCGTCGATCTTGCGTTCTACTCGTCTGCACTTGGAGCAGGGTCAGCCCGTCGTGGAGGCAGAATGCGGTACAGGCTCGATTTCGTGATGCCGGTCTTAGAAACAATGTCGGGGATTGTGTGCCCCGCGTTGCGCAGGTGATCAGCGTAGGCGAGTTTTGTGGGATCCACGACGCTGGGGCGCCCGATGCGCCGGCCCTTGCTCATCGCAACTGCACGGGCATGGGCGGCACGTTCGAGCGAATAGATGCGCTCCATCTGTCCGAATAAGGCGAGCATGACTACGGCTAGCTGCGACATCGAATCATCCGGATTGGCGGAGTCGACCCGAATCGGATCGGCTAGGTTTCGTTTGGCGAGTAGCGCTTGATGGTAGCGCCAGTCCATGCAGGTGGTAGCGCGGTTCTGGCGAGGTGGTAGCGGCCCGGGCTGCGTGCCCGGGCCGCTGAACGTCACTCCCAG